>NZ_JBEYSJ010000006.1:166430-387160 GCF_040704195.1 Amycolatopsis sp. NPDC047767 | reverse complement strand
TGATCACGTGGGGCCTCTGGAATTTTAGGATTCGATCTTCGCAAATCCAGTCCTACCAGCGGCCCCACGCCTCACCTCACGGCAACACGCACCCCCACCTCGCCCTACTGAGAAAACCTCAATGTGGCGTTCGGTGCGCCCAACGCACCCAACGCGGCGTTCGGTGCGCTCGACGCAACCAACGCCGCATTGGGGTGCGTGGAACTCAGCCGATCCGCCGCGCCACCGCATTCGCGACACCAGACCGCGACGGCGACTCCAGCTTCCCCAGCAACCGGGCCACATGCGCCTGCACCGTCCGCCGCGGCAGCGCCAGCTCCGTGGCGATGTCGGGATTCGACCGCCCCTCCGCCACCAGCGTCGCGATCCGAACCTCCAGCGGCGACAGCGAATCCCACCCATGCCCCGGCCGGGCGGTGGCCACGAACCGCCCGCCACGCCGGACCCCCAGTTCCCGCAGGCGCTTCTCCGCCCGCTGCAAGTCCCACCGGGCCGACAGCGACGTGTACAGCTCAGCCGCCTCGTCCAGCGCCGCGTGAGCCGCGGGCAGGTCCTCGGTGCGCGCGAGCAGCACCGCCGCGTCCTCCAACGCGGCGGCGAGCTCCGGGCGGCGGCCGACCGAGCGGAAGTGCTCGACCGTCCGCAGCACCGGCGCCGGGTCGCCGTCGATGAGGCCGCGGCACCAGTCCATGGCCGCGTGGGCGCGGGCCGGTTCGCGTTCCTTGGCGGCCTCTTCCTCGCACACCGCCAGCCCGCGCAACGCGAGCGCCTGGTCGCCGGCCTCCAGAGCCAGGCCGACGAACATCGGCAGCCACTGGTGCCGCAGCATCATCTGGGCGTAGGTCGGGTTGAGGATCGGTTCGAGGACGGCCAGCGCCTCCTTGATCTCCCCGCGCTGCCACGCCACCACCGAGTTGGCCACCAGCAGGAAGTCGAAACTCTCCCGCTCGGCACCGGTCGCCGGCGCGTACTCCTCGGCCGCGTCCAGATGCGCCGCCGCCTGCCCGCGCTCGCCGCGGCGGGCGGCGATCAGCGAAGCCACGCCGTGCAGCAGCAACGCCGCCGCGCCGGGTTCGCGCAGGCCGTAGAAGGTGATCGCCGGCCCGTCTTCCGTCACGGTGTCGAGCTCGACCAGGGCCTCGTCCCAGCGGCCCTCCCAATACCGGTGCACCGCGACCGACACCTGCAAGCCGATCGGCATCGAATGCCGCTGCGCGATCTCGCCGGCGGCCTGCAACGTGCGGTCCGCCTCGCCGAGCCGGTCGAGGTTCTGCAGCGTGAACACGCGGTTGTCCAGCAGGTCCAGGTGCAGGTCGGCCAGCTCGTGCTCGTCGCCGACGGCCTCGATGGCCTCGTCGATGTGCGCCAGCGCGCTCTCGTGGTGGCGGCGCACGGAATCCACCAGCCACAACGTCTGCAACGCGTGCGCCGACAGGTACGGGTCCCCGTCGGCCTCCGCGCGGGCCTGGTGCGCGCTGGCCTCCGCGACGTCGAGGTCGTCCAGCCCGCCGCGGCGGAAGTTGGCCAGCAAGTGCCGGCGACGCACGTGCCAGATCTCGGGCAGCGCCGGATCGTCCTCGGCCTCTTCGAGCGTCTGCACGGCGAGCGCGACGGCCCCGCGCCGGAACCGCAGCGTGGCCAGCAGGTGCCGCATTTCCGCGACGTTCTCCGGATCCTGCGAAAGCTCAAGCGCTTGTACGGCAAGGGTTTCCGGGTTGCGCTCCAGTCGGAAGAGCACCTTCGTCAACGCGGTGATCAGCGCCTCACGCCTCGGGTCGGCCGCCGAGCACGCCGTGAGCGCGCGCTCCAGCAGCTCCACGGCGATCAGCGGCGCCCGGTTGGTCACGGCCGACTGGTTCTCCGTCAGCCAGTCCAGCACCCACGGGTCCACAGTGGACGGAGCCGCCACGAGCTGCTCGGCCACCCGCTTCACCGGCGCGCCGATCCGCGCCAGCGCCTCCGCCGCCTGCCGGTGCAGCGCCGCCCGCGTGCCCGACAGCAGCCGGTTGTACAACGCCTGGCGCAGCAACGGATGCCGGAACGCGAGCTGCGTGCCCGTGTCGATGAGGACGTTGGCCGCCACCGCTTCTTCCAGCGGCGCCAACAGGTCCGACGGCCGGATGCCCAGCACCGCCGCGATGTCGCCGACCGCGAACTCCATGCCCAGCAACGCACCCCAGCGCAGCACGTCCTGCGTCTCGGCCGGCAGGAAGTCGAGCCGCCGGTCGACGGCCGCCACGAGCGAGCGCGGCGTCTCGAACTCGGCGGGGTCGTCGACGTCGGCGTACCCACCTTCCACTTCGACCGCACCCGCGCGCACGAGCACGTCGACCATTTCCTTGACGTACAACGGGTTTCCCGCGGCACGAGCGGCCAGCTCACGCAGACCGGGGCCGGGATCCGCGCCCAGCAGGCCTTCGATCAGCCGTACGACGTCGTCGGACACCAGCGGTTCGAGATCCAGCACCACGCCGTCGCGCGACTCGACGCCGCGGCGCAGCTGAGCGAGCTCCGCGCGGTCGGGTGCGGGCCGGGTCGCGGCCACGAGCAGCAACGGCAGCTGCCGCGTCGCCGCGCACAGCCGGTGCCACACGAGCACGCTCGACTCGTCGGCCCACTGCAGGTCGTCGATCACCAGCACCAGCGGGGCGTCGGCGCACAGCTCGTCGACCAGGGACAACAGCCGGTCGACGGCTCCGAGCACCGGGTCGCTCGAACCCCACGCGCGTTGCGCCGGCCCCTCGCCCATCAGCTCCTTCGCCACGCGGGCGCGACGCGGATCCGGCGAGGCGGCGTCGATCGCGAGGCACTCCAGCATCACCTGCAGCGGGAACCGGGTGCTCAGCTCGTCGGCCGCCACCCACGCGAGCTGCAGCCCACCGCCGGTGGCGTAGCTGAACACGCGCGTGAGCAGCTCCGACTTCCCGATGCCCGGCTCGCCCTCGATCCACACGGCCCGGCCCCGCCCGTCGCGGACCTCGGCCAGCAGCTCGCTCAGCTGCGCCGACTCGGCTTCGCGGCCGAACAACGGGCTGTCGTCCCCGTCGTCCAGCGCCCGGCTGACGCGCGGCGGCAGCACGGAAATCGGCTCGGGACCGGCCGGCGGCTCCGGCGTCTTCACCTTGGGCAGGTCGAGCGCCGGGTCCTGCTCCAGCACGCGCTGGTGCAGCTCCCGCAGCCGCGGCCCCGGCTCCACGCCCAGCTCCGCGCGCAGGGTGGCGCGGGCGTCGCGGAACACGTCGAGCGCGTCGGAGTGCCGGCCGCTGCGGTACAGCGCGAGCATCAGCGACTCGCGCACCGCCTCCCTCAGCGGGTGCTCGCCGACGAGCACGGTCAGCTCCGCGATCAGGTCCTGGTGGCCGCCGAGCTCCAGCACGGCGGCGGCGCGGCGCTCCAGCGTGTCGAGCCGCAGCTCGGCCAGGTGCTCGCGGTGGCGCTCGGCGAACTCGCCGGGCACGCCGGACAGCGCTTCGCCGTGCCAGAGGGCGAGCGCGGCGTCGTACTCCGCGGCGGCCTTGTCGTGGTCACCGGCGGTGGCGTGCTGCTGGGCCTGCTCGCGGTGGCGTTCGAACACGGCCGCGTCGAGGCCCCCGGGCTCCAGTGCGAGCGAATAGCCTCCGGCGTCGGACACGAGCACGCCCGAGGCCGCCCACTTCGTGCGCTCGGGGTCGAGCGCGCGCCGCAGCCCCGAGATGTAGGTGTGCACGCTGCCCTCGACGCTGGCGGGCGGCGAGTCGCCCCACACCCCCGCGATGAGCTCCGCGCGTGGCACGGACCGGCCTGCGTTGACCGCGAGCATCGCGAAGATGGCACGCTGGCGCGCTGGCCCGAGCTTGATCTCGGCCGGACCTCGCCAGGCCCGCAACGGGCCGAGCACGTCCACCCGCAACCCGCTGTGCGCATCCCCTGGCATGCCGTTCCATTCGACGTACCGGTCTGACTCGCCGAGCTTACCGGGAGCTGGTGATCACCCGGCATCGTACGAGTGGCCGGCATCCACCGATGCCCCCGCCACCACCCTCAACGGAGGCGCTGCGCGCCCATGTTCGACTCAAAAGCCCATCGGCCAGTCCCGCTCAGCGGGGCGCGCCGGGGAAAAGCGGGATCATTCCCCCGCCGCGCGGCTGCGCACGGGGTTCGCGCGGCGGATGCCGTGCGGGTGCATCCGGGTCTCGGCCCGGCGCACGTCCCACGCCGCGCCGAGCGTGGTGTAGCTGGTGAGCGCCGTGCGGAACGCCGAGCGGGCCTCGTCGAGCCGGCAGTGTTCCGCCAGCAGGATCGCGGCGTCCTCGGTGGCGCGCGCGTGTTTCAGCACCCGGCCGGCGGCCTCGTAGTGCGCGGCCGCGCCGAGGATCGCGTCGGGATCGCCCGCGACCAGGCCGCGGCAGTGGGCCGCGGCGGCCATGTGCGCGGGTGGGACATCGGTGCCCTCGGTGTCACCGATCAGCCGCAGCGCCTGGTACGCGTAGTGCGTCTCGCCCAGCTGCATCGCCAGGCGCACCAGGTCGGGCAGCCACTGCTGGCGCGCCGAAGGCGGATAACCCTGGTCCAGCAACGGGGTCAGCGCGGCGAGCGCCGCCTCCGGGTTGCCTTCCTGTTCGGACAGCTGCGCCTCGGCGGCCAGCAGGTAGTCGCCGCCGTTGGGCTCGAGGCCCTGCGGCCAGTGCTGGTGCGCAGCGGCGTCGAGGTGTGCGCTCGCTTCCTCCGGCTCGTCGCGGTGGCTCGCGATCAACGCGCCGACGCCGTGCACGAGCAGCGCGGAACCGGGGCTGCGCAACACGTACGACGCCGTCTCCGCACCGCCCTTGATCACCGTGTCGAGCTCGGCCAGCGCCTCGGGCCAGCGGCCGCGCCAGTAGTAGTGCACAGCGCCCGCCAGGTGCATCTCGCCGGGCACGGCGCGGGTCGCGGCCAGCCGGCGCGCGGTGCTGAGCGGTTCGGCGGCGTCGTCGAGGCCGTCGAGCACACCCAGCTCCGACAGGTCCGGTTCGGACGTTTCGTCCACGGCCAGGCGTTCGAGCGTCGCGCGCAGCGTCTCGTGCCGGCCGCGCCACATCTCGGGCACGTGCGGGTCGGCCAGCGTGCGACGGACCTCTTCGGACGCTTCGGCGAACTCGCCGCGCCGGTAGTAGATGTAGGCGAGGATCCAGCGCATCTCCGCGGCCTGCCTGCTGTCCTCGGTCCGCGCGACGACCGAGCGCGCCTCGGCTTCGGGCTCGCGGCCGAGCCAGAACAGCAGCCGCGCCAGCGTGGCCGTGAGCGGTTCGCGGGCGTCGGCGGGCAGCGAGGCCTGCGTGACCACGTGCTTGAGCAGGTCCACGGCCATGCGCGGCGCCTCCGTCGCGACCGTGCCGATGTGCTCGGTCAGCCAGCCCGTCACCCACGGGTCGACCTGCACCGGCGCCGCGGCCAGCTGCTCGGCCACGCGCTCGGGCGACGCACCGGCGCCCTGGAACGCCTCGGCGAGCTGGCGGTGCAGCGCGACGCGCATGGCGGCCGGCGTCTTTTCGTACAGCACGCGGCGCAGCAGCGGGTGGCGGAAGGTGAGCAGCTCGTCGGACTCGGTGAGCACGCCGGCCGCGAGCGCCTCCTCGACGGCGCCGACGAGCGCGGTCGCCTGCCGCTCGGTGGCGATCGCGATGTCCGACAGCGAGAACTCCTTGCCCAGCAAGGCCGCCCAGCGCAGGACGTCGCGCGTGCCACTGGAGAGGAAGCTCAGGTACAGCGTGACGCGCGAACCCAGCGGTGCCGGGATCGTGCGGCAGCTGTTGCCGTCGACGATCGCCTGCGCGCCGTCGAGCAGGATCATCGCGTTGGAGAGCAGCGTCTCCACGATTTCCTTGGCGTAGCGCGGATTTCCCGACGCGAACGCGATCAGCGTGCGCAGCACCTGGCCCGGCGGGGCGCCGGCGAGATCACCGGCGAGGTCGCGGATCGCGCTTTCGGGCAGCGGACCGAGCGTGAGCAGCTCCGTGCCGTCCGCCGCCAGCTCCGCGCGCAGGCCGTCCAGCTCGGCGGGACGGGGGACCGGGCGGCACGCGCCGATCAGCAGCAGTGGCAGCCGCCGCGTCTCGCGGCTGAGGTAGCGCCACACGCGCAGCGTGGTGTCGTCGGCCCACTGCAGGTCGTCGACCACGAGCGCGAGCGGTTCCTCGGCGCACAGCTCGCGCACGAGCCCGAGGATGCCCTCCACCGGGTCGGCGCCGGGGTTCTCGGCGAGCGCGACGGCCAGCTCCGCGCGGCGCAGGTCCGACGCGCGCGGGTGCACCCCGAGCGCGTCGAGCAGCGGCCGCAGGGCGAAGCGCTGGTCGAGCGCGTCAGCGGAGGCGAACAGCGGTTTGACGCCCGCGTCCTGGGCCAGCGACAGGGTTTCGGCGAGCAACGCGGTCTTGCCGATGCCGGGTTCGCCCTCGACCCACACCGAACGGCCGAGGCCGCCGGCGAGTCCGGCGACGGCCTCGCGCAGCAGCAACGTCTCGCTCGCGCGGTCGAAGAAGATCTCCGCGCGCGGCGGCAGCACCGGCAACGGGAACCGCGGCACCCGGGCGGGCGCCGGCGCCGGCCGTGGCGCGGGGGCCGGGGTCTCCACCGCGGAACCACCGCCCAGCAGCCGCTCGTAGAGCTCGCGCAGAGCCGGGCCCGGCTCGGTGCCGAAGCCCTCGATCAGCTTGTCCTGCAAGTCCGTGTACACGGCCAGCGCTTCGGTGCGGCGGTCGCCGAGCGCGAGCGCTCGCATGAGCAGCCCGTGCAGCGGCTCGCGGAACGGGTGTTCGCGCGCCGATTCGAGCAGTTCCTCGACGAGCTCCAGGTGCCCGCCGTTGTCGAGCACGACCTCGGCGCGACGCTCGACCGTCGCGAGGCGCAGCTCCTCGAGCCGCGTGCGCTGAGACGCCGCGAACGGGCCGGGCAGGTTCTGCAGCGGCTCGCCGTGCCACAGCGCGAGCGCCTCGTCGAGCTTCGCCAGCGCCGGACCGCGTTCGCCCGCCGAGAGGTGGCGCTGGGCCTGGTCGCGCAGGGCCTCGAAGTGGTGCACGTCGACGGTCTCGGGCTCCACGCACAGCGAGTACCCCGACCCGATGGACGCGAGCAGTTGCGGCCCGGTGCCTTTCGCACGGCCGGGCTCGAGCGCACGGCGCAGGCCGGAGATGTAGGTGTAGATGCTGCCCTGAGCGCTGGCCGGGGGCGCGTCGCCCCACACGGCGTCGATCAGCTCTTCGCGGGAAACGGTGCGGTTGGGCGACATCGCCAGCACCGCGAGAACCGTGCGGCGGTGGGCGGAGCCCAGATCCAGTTCGGCGCTGTCGAGTTCCGTGTCGCCGCGCCAGGCGCGGACCGGGCCGAGCAGGCGGATCTTCGGCGCGGTGATACCGCCTGCCGCGCCGTCCGCTGCCGACATCGGTCTCCCTTCACGCGTTGACGGATCGTCACACGCCGGATGCCACTCGTGATCTTACGCCCGAACGGGTGGTGGAGCGGGCCGGGGCCGGGTCTCGCCGGCCGCCCTGACCGCCAGTCTCGGGGCGCGGTGTTGCGGCCACTCGGCGTGACGGCGAACACCGGGGAAACTCCGCCGCCGAGACCCCGGTGGAACGGCAGGCAAGGATATCCGAAAATCGGGCATACCACCTGGTCCCCGGTTTCGCCACCCCCCGTCGGTGGGTCACGCTCGGTGGTAAGCCCGCGCGGCACGGGTGCGGGTACTGGGGACGTGTGGTGAGGAGAGCGTCGTGAATTCGATTCCTCCGACGGTGGTGCCGGACGGTATGCGAGGTGCGGCGGGTGAGTTCGCCCGCGCCATAGACTCGGCCAACGCCCATTTGAGGCGGGTCAACAGCGAGATGGCGGCGCTGCAGGCGTCGTGGCGGGGCGACGCTTCGGTGCGCTTCGGCCAGGCGATGAACGACTGGGAGCAGCAGTACGACCTCATCCTGGGCCGGCTCGCCGACCTGCTCGCGGTCACCGGCGGCGCGGCCGACGCGTGCCCGGCCGCCGACGAGCGGGCGACGTCGTGGACGGGCGGCCTGAGCGGGATATGAGTCCAGGGCGCTTCGACTTCACCGACGCCGACGAGATCCTCGACCGGATGGGCAGGACGACCGGCGGGATCCGGGCCGTGCTGACGGAGCTGGAGTCCACTGTGGAACGGGACATGGCGGCCTGGACCCCGGAGGCGCAGGCGCGCTACTGGGCGGCCAAGCAGGCCTGGACCGAGGCCGTCGGGCGGATGCCCGACTGCGTCGAACGGGCGCGGGAGGCGTTCCGGGAGATCGCCGGGAACTCCGGCGCGGCGGGGCCGGGCGCCTGCGGGGTGTGCTCCGAGGCGTGAAGGCCGGCGTGAAGCCCGGGCCGACGGGTCGCTCAACCCTGCCGTCAAGACCCTCGTGAAGCGGCCCGTAGAGGACGCTGACCTGCGGTTATCCGGAGGTTCTTCACGATCGCGGCGGGCGTGAAGAATCTTGGTAAGAAAACGTGAAGTCGTCCGCGCGAGACTTGTCACCGTCAACCTGGAGTGGTGGTAGGAGATCTCGTGAAGCTCGTCAAAGTCGCTGTTCTCGCCTCGGACCCGATCACCAAGGCCGGCGCCGCGAGTCTGCTGGGCACCCGCGCCGAGCTGCAGGTCCTCCCCGAGGACTCGGCCGCGCAGGCCGACGTGGTCCTCGTGATGGAGGAGCACGTGACCGACCGCGTGCTGTCGCGGGTCAAGGAGCTGGGCCGCGAGTCCGAGCAGCTGGCCGGACCGCACCTCGTCATCGTCGCCGACCACTTCCGGGAGAGCGACCTGATGACCGCCATCGAGTGCGGCGTCGTCGCGATCCTGCCGCGCCGCGAGACCGGTGGCGCCGAACTCGTGTCCGCCGTGCTCACCGCCGGCGACGGCACCGCCAGCCTGCCGCCGCGCCTGCAGGGCGCGCTGCTCGGCCAGGTCCAGCGCATGCGCCGCGACGTGCTGGAGCCCAACGGCCTCACCCTGTCCGGCCTCGCCGCCCGCGAGTGCGACGTGCTGCGGCTCGTCGCCGAGGGCTACGGCACGGAGGAGATCGCGACGAAGCTCTGCTACTCGGAGCGGACCGTGAAGAACGTCCTCTACGGCCTGATGACCCGCTGCGGCCTCAACAACCGCGCTCACGCCGTGGCCTACGCCCTGCGTGCCGGCGCCATCTGAGCCACTTTCGCCGGGCGGCAGTGCCGCCGCCCTTTGCTCCGGGCCTTCTCCCGTTTCGTGGGAGAAGGCCCTTTTCGCGCTTTGTGGTTCAGACGTCCAGAATGCGCAGGCAGAGGCGGCGCAGGGTGGCGCGCAGGTCGTCGTCGGACAGGTGGTCCAGTCCTCGCAGCGCCGGGCCGAGCTCGGTGGCCGTCCAGTAGGCGGCGGTCTGGTCGGGTGTCGGGTGGTCGCCGAAGAGCAGGCGCAGGCCGCGCCGGGCCTGGTCGTCGAGGGCCTGGCCGATGCTCTCGTGCCGCCGCGTGCCCGGGTCGGTGCGGCTGAGCGGCGAGACGGCGCGGTGGGCCACGACCTGCGCCACGAAACCGTCGACGAGCAGCTCGCGCCGCTGCTGTCCGGTTTGGACCTTCGCGGCTGCTTCGAGGAGTTCGTCGAACGCCGCGATGCTGCTCTGCAGGAGAGCCGCGAGGATGTCGGCCTTGGTGTGGAAGTAGTAGTAGACGTTGGCTTTCGTGACGCCCATCGTGTCGGCGATCAGCTGCAGCGACGTGGCGTCGAACCCGTGCTCGGCGAACAGTTCTCGCGCCGTGGCGAGCACCGTGCGCCTGGTCTTCTCGGCCTGCTCAGCCCGGGTGGGTGACACCCGGCGATGCTAACCCACGGTGTTCCTCGCCGGGATGGGCTACAGTGGTTTCATTAGCCAAGCGGCTAATGAAATATCGAGGAGAGACCCATGCGCGTACTGGTGACCGGCGGGACCGGCTACGTCGCCGGCTGGTGCCTCGTCGAGCTGCTGCGGCGCGGCTACGACGTGCGGACGACGGTGCGTTCGGCCGCCAAGGAAGCCGCCGTGCGCCGCGCGGTCGGCAGCGAGACCGACCCCGGTGACCGGCTGGAGGTCGTGGTCGCCGACCTGACGTCCGACGCCGGCTGGGCCGAGGCGGTGGCCGGCTGCACCTACGTGCTGCACGTCGCGTCGCCCCTGGGCGGCGACGGTTCGCGCGACCCCGACGCGTTCATCGGCCCCGCGCGCGACGGTGCGTTGCGCGTGCTGAAGGCCGCGACCGAGGCCGGGGTCTCGCGGGTTGTGATGACGTCCTCGCTGGCCGCCGCCGCGCCGCCGATCGGCACGCGCAGCACCGAGGTGTTCGACGAGACCCTGTGGACCGACCCCGACGACCGCCGCCTCAACCCGTATCGCCGCTCCAAGGCCGTGGCCGAGCGGGCGGCGTGGGACTTCATCGCGTCCTCGGGCGGCGGCACTTCGCTGGCGACGGTGCTGCCGGGCGCGATCCTCGGCCCGGTGCTGGCCGGCCAGGCGCTCGGCTCGGTGCAGCTGATCGGCGCCCTGCTCGACGGCCGCCTCCCTGGCGTCCCGCGGCTCGGTTACAGCATCACCGATGTCCGTGACCTCGCTGATCTCCACCTCCGGGCCATGCTCGCGCCCGAGGCAGCGGGCGAGCGGTTCGTGGCCGTCGGCGAGTTCCTGTGGCTGCGCGACGCGGCGCGCGAGATCCGCGCGAAGCTCGGCCCCGACGCCGCCAAGGTGCCCACGCGCGGTCTGCCCGACTTCGTGCTGCGCGGTTTCGCCCTCGTCAACGCGGGTGTACGCGAGGTGGCGCCGGACCTCGGCCGGAAGAACGTGTACACCTCGGCCAAAGCGCAGCAGGTGCTCGGCTGGCAGCCCCGGCCCGCGGCCGCGACCGTCGTCGACTGCGCGCGGAGCCTTGTCGCTGTCCACTGAGGACGGTTAGGGTGCGGATCATGGTGCAGACTGCGGTGGAGATCGCGCGCGCGGTACGCGCCGGCGAGCTGGATCCCGTTCAGGTGACCAAGGAGGCCCTCGCCCGCATCGCGGCGGCCGACGGCGTGGTCGGCGCGTTCCGGCGCGTGCGCGCGGCGGAGGCGTTGGTGGAGGCGGCCGAGGTCGCCGCCCGCGCGGACCTGCGTGACCTGCCGTTGGCGGGCGTTCCCGTGGCGGTCAAGGACGTCACCGAGGTCGCGGGCGAGTACGCGGGCTGGGGCTCGGTCGCCGGCCCGCAGACGCCGTTTCCTTCCTGCGGGGTGATCGCCGCGCGGCTGCGCGCGGCGGGCGCCGTGATCGTCGGCCTCACCCGCGTGCCGGAGCTGTGCCTGTACCCGATGAGCGACGACCCCACCGGCGTCTCCCGCAACCCGTGGGAACCCGCCTACACGGCGGGCGGCTCCTCGGGCGGCAGCGCGGCCGCCGTCGCCGCCGGCCTCGTCCCCATCGCGCACGGCACTGACGGCCTCGGCTCGGTGCGGTTGCCTGCCGCCATGTGCGGCCTCGTCGGCCTCAAGCCCGGCCGCGGTGTCGTGCAGGAGCCCGCCGAGGGCTGGTACGGCATGTCCACGCACGGCCCGCTCGCCACGACCACCGCCGACGCGGCCCTGCTGATGTCCGTGCTGGGCGAGCGCCCTTCGCTGGCCGAGGTTCCGGTGCCGGGCCCGCAGCGCATCGCCTTCTCCACGCAGGTCCCCGTCACGCGCGCCCCGCTCCCGCGCCCGCTCGGCCAGGCCGTCGCCCAGGCCTCGACGCTGCTGGCCGCTGCGGGTCATACCTTGACGGAAGCCACCCCCGCCTACGGCTTCGACACCATGCTCGCCCTCGTCGCCCGCTGGTTCGCCGGCCCCGCCGCCCAAGCCGACGCCGAGTTCACCTTCCGCCACCTCCAGCCCCGCACCCGCACCCACGTCCGCCTGGGCCACCTCACACGCGCCTTCGTCCGCGACCGCTCCCGCACCACGTGGATCTCCCGCGCCGAGGACTTCTTCACGTCCCACGACGTCCTCATCACCCCGACGCTCGCCACCCTGCCCCCGAAAGCCCAGCGCTGGCACCGCCGCTCCTGGGGCGCGAACGCCCTGCCGGCCGTCCGCGTCGCCGACTTCACGGGCTTCTGGAACCTCGCGGGCTTCCCCGCCCTCTCCGTCCCCGTCGGCCACCACCCGACCCTCGACCTCACCACCTCGGTCCAGCTCGTCGCCCCACCCGGCGGCGAATCCCTGCTGCTGGGCCTCGCCGCACAACTGGAGGCCGCCAACCCCTGGCCCCGCAGCCGCTGACTCCACCGACGACGAAGGCCGCTCCCCGATGGTGGGGAGCGGCCTTCGTCGTGAAGTGCGGGTCAGGAGCTGGACTTGCCGGCTGTCTGGGAGACCGGCTGAGGTGTGGAGCTCTTGCCGTTCGCGTTGCCGTTTGCGGGCTGGGGTTTCACCGTCGGGGCCGGGGTGGTCGGGGAGTCGACCGAGACGACCTCGGGCTTCGGCTTCGGGGCCGGAACCGGCTTGGGCGCGGGTGCCGGAGTGGCGGCGGGCTTGGCGGAAGCAGCCGGGGCCGGCGAAGGAGCGGCGGCAGGCTTGGCCGGAGCAGCCGCAGCCGGCTTGGCAGCAGCCGGTCCAGAAGCCGCAGCGGGCTTGGCAGCAGCCGGTCCAGAAGCAGCCGACGCAGAAGAACCAGCCGGATCATCCCCACCCACCAGCTTCGACGCCGACGGGATCACCGACTCCGCCGGGAGCGCCGCCAGCAGGCTCTCGCTGTTCTTCAGCACCTCGTCCGCCATCGCCAGGTTCTTGCGCGCCTGTTCGCGGATTTCGGCGAGGCGCTCGACCTTGCGGGTCGCCGCGGTGGTGCGCTGGGCGGCCTGCGTGGTGGCTTCGTCGAGGCGCCGCTTGGCTTCCGTGGTGGCCTCGTCGACGCGGCGCTTGGCCTCGGCCGTCGCCTCGGCGATGCGGCGCTCGGCCTGGTTCTTGCTCGCCGTGCGCTGGTCGGCGATGAGCTTCTCGTGCGCGCTGCGCTCGGCGGTGATCTTCGAGTCGAAGTCGCGCTCGATCTTGCGGCGCTTGCGCTCGGCTTCGTTGTCGAGGAGTTCCCGGCGCTGTGCCGCCTCGACCGTGAGCCGCTGGACCTCGGCGCGCGTCTCCTTCAGCGCGGCCTCGTGCTCGGAGTGCAGCGCTTCGGCCTGCTTGTCGAGCTCCGACACCAGGCGCGTGTAGCGCTCGCGCAGCTTCGTGGACGCCTCGGTGGACGAAGCCCAGTGCTTCTCCGCCGCCACCTGCGCGCGCTTGGTGATCTCGTCCGCGCGCGCCTGCGCGAGCTGCACGGTGCGCTGCATGCGCTCGTCCAGGTCCTCGAGCCGCTCGGGCGGCTTCATCAGCTCCTCGACGCGGCCCTGCAGCTTGGTCACCTCGCCGCGCGCGGCCTCGAGCTCGCGCGACAGCGTGGCGACCTGCGCCGCCGCCGCGTCGCGGTCACTGAGCAGCCGGCGCAGCTGCGCCTCGATGTGGTCGAGGTACTGGCGCACCTCGTTGCGGTCGAAGCCGTGCCAGGCTTGGGTGTACTCGCGCCGCAGGGGCAGGAGGCCGTTGTCTCGCTCGGGAACCATGGGCCCGACCGTACCCGCGCACATTGTGTCGTCGGCGTCAGGACTGGTGATTCACCGCCACGTGTCGGGCCCTACCTGGTGATCGTCCCCTGAACGGCCTCACCCTCGAACGCACCGTGACTACCAGTGGAACCCGCGCGACAGCCGCGCGAGCGCCATCGCCGCCCGTGACAGGTGTTTCTCGCCACGGCCGATCTTGAGCCGGCCCGAACCGCCGGCCGCCGTCGAGTCGGGGAAGATGCGGAAACCCTGGTACGCGATCGCGTCCGTGAGGCCCGGTGCCAGCGTGTACGTGAGCCCGATGGCCTGCCCCGCCGGCGTCCCGATGTGCTTCGGCCGCTCGATCAGCGCCTTCATGACCATGTCGGCCGCCTGCTCCGGCGACTTCGTGGGGAACGCGTCGTAGATCTTCGTCGGCCGGATCATCGGCGTGCGCACCAGCGGCATGTGGATCGTGGTGAACGTGATCCCGTCACCGTGGGTCTCCGTCGCCGCGATCCGTGAAAAGTAGTCGAGCGCGGCCTTCGACGCGGCGTACGCGGAGAAGCGCGGCGCGATGCCCTGCACACCGATCGACGACACGTTCACGATGTGCCCGAACTTCCGCTCCGACATGTGCGGCAGCACCGCGAGGATCAGCCGCACCGCACCGAAGTAGTTGATCGCCATCGCGCGCTCGTAGTCGTGCATGCGGTCGTACGACAGCTTGATCGACCGGCGGATCGAGCGGCCAGCGTTGTTCACCAGCATGTCGATCCGGCCGTGCTCGGCCAGCATCGCGTCCACGGCCTTGTGCACCGACTCCTCGTCGGTCAGGTCCGCCGGGTACACCGACGCCGTGCCGCCGGCCGCGATGATCTCGTCGCGCACCTCCTCCAGCTCGTGCTGCCGGCGAGCCACCAGCAGCGGCACGCCGCCCGCGGCCGCGACCTTCAGCGCCGTCGCGCGTCCGATGCCCGAAGACGCGCCGGTGATGATCACGCGCCGCCCGTCCAGCTCGCCGCGCGGACCGTGCTTGCGGGCGCGGAACGGGTCGAGGTGCTCGCGCCAGTAGCGCCACAGCGTGGCCGCGTAGTCCTCGAGCCGCGGCACCTCGACGCCCGTGCTCGCCAGCGCCTTGCGCGTCTCGGTCGAGGCGAACACCGACGGGAACGCCATCGTCTCCAGCAGCACCGGCGGGATCCCGAGCCGCTCCATCACCGCGTCGCGCGCGATCGTGAAGCCCGGGATGTGCTCGCTGAGCTTGACCAGTCCGATGAGCCCCTTCGAGACGCCGTCGCCCAGCTGCACCGAGATCGTCGGCGCGCCCGCGGAGCGCGCGAACGCGTTGTACACCGACACCACCGGCTGCGGCTCGGGGTTCACGAGGTGGAAGGCCCGCCCGTCGAGGCCCGCCGTGGTCACCAGCTCCAGCAGTGCCTTGGCCACGTAGTCGACCGGCACCACGTTGGTGTCGCCGAGGTCCGGCCCGACGATCGGCACGTCGGGCAGCCCGGCGAGCCGGCTGATGGCGGGGAAGAGGTAGTACGGGCCGTCGATCTTGTCCATCTCGCCGGTCTTGGAGTCACCGACCACCACGGCCGGCCGGTACACGCGCCACGGCACCTCGTGCTGCTCGCGCACCAGCTTCTCGGCCTCGAACTTCGTGCGGTGGTACGGCGTGATCAGCCGCTGCCCCACGTCGAACATGTCCTCGGTGAACAGGCCCTCGTGATCACCGGCCACCGCCACCGACGACACGTGGTGCAGCACGCCGGCGCGCAGGTCCGCGGCGAGGTCGACGACGTGCTGCGTACCGTCCACATTGGCCTTGATGCTGGTCTCGTCGTCGGCGGTGATGTCGTAGAGGGCGGCCAGGTGCACGACGTGGTCCACGCCGCGCAGATTGCCGCGGTCCTCCTCGGACACACCCAGCATCGGCTCGCCGAGGTCGCCGGTCACGAGCGTCACGCGGTCCGCGTGCGGCCACCCGTCCACCAGCTTCGCCAGCTTCTCCCTCGACGACGCGCGCACCACGAGGGCGACGCGTTCCGCATCCGGCCGCATGAGCAGCAGCCGGGTGAACTGGCGGCCGATCAACCCGGTCGCACCCGTCACCAAGAACGTCGCCATCTCCATCACCCTCCGCCGTACAACGCTGGACCCTTGCCGCATTCTGCTGCATCCAAGCCGCGCTGACCACAGCGCGCCCCAGTGATGTTACTCGCTAGTAACTTCTCGCGAAACCCGGGTCCCGCAGGTCGGAGGCACCTTTTCCCGGCGCCGGCGTCCCGATGAGTGGCACGAAGTGCCCGTTCGCGACACCCGCCGAGCAGCGCGAACGGTCCCCTCGTGCCACGCGAACTGCACGCCATTGCCTGCCACGCGGGAGAAAAAGGCAGAAAAAACGGTGCCCCGGCGAAATCCCGCCGGGGCACCGTTGTCGAAGAACGCGGTTGAAAAGCTCGTCGAAAAGGATCAGACCGGATCCGCGATGACGACCCGGTTCTCCTCGTACCCGTCGGCCCCGCCGACCCACCGGCCGCCACACGTCACGAGCACCACCCGGTGCGGCCCGGCCTGTCCGAAGAGGTCGTCGGCCCGGGCCGGGAGATCGTCCTTGTGCACGGTGACCAGCTGCGAGATCCGGTACTTCGACGTCTTCCCCGCACTGTCCACAATGGTCACCTCGCCGCCGATGCGCTCGGTCCACAGCTCGGCGAACGGGCCCGTCGCGCCCTTCCAGTTCACGTGTCCCGCGAAGACGCTCGCGCCGCTCACCGCGTCGAGCGCGGCGCCCCACCAGGCCGCCTGCCCGATGTCCGACGGCACCGGCAGCGTGTTGCCCGGCCCGAGGCCCTGGCGCACCATCGCGGCCGTCCCGCCGCCGGGCAGCCGCAGCGTGCCCGGCTTCTGCGGCGCGAGCGGAGGCTGCTTGTGCTCCACCGGCGCGGCGGGCGGCGGCGCGGCCGGCGCGGTGGACGACGGCGTCGGCGGAGGCGCCGAAGAAGAAGGCGCCTCCGGAGGCGCGGCCGGCCGCAAACCCGCGAGGGCGGCGGCGGCCGGCTGCGCGCTGCCGGCCACCACCGCCATCGGGGGTGCGCTGATCACGACGGTGGCGAGCTCCACCACGAGAACGCTCGCCGCGCCGAGGACGAAACCGGTGATCAACCGGCTCTTGCGTGCCATACCCGTTCCGCTCTCACTACCTCCGGGACGCGCGCCGCGCGGCGAACCCGACCAGACCCGAACCGACGAGCGCGAGCACCGCGAGGCCGATCAGCCCCGGCGTGGAGAAGCTCGTCTCGATCGCACCCTTCGCCATCGCGACCGGCTGGTCGCCCGCGGGGATCGCGTGGGGGACCTCGTTCGGTGTGTTGGCGATGGTGAGCGCCAGTGTGTCGCCCGGCTTCAGCGAGCCGCACACCGAGGGCGGGTTCTTCGGGTCGAACGCGTTCTCGTAGCCCGGCGGCGCGTTGACCTCGACGACGCAGATGTCCTGCGGCGCCAGCAGGTTGTCCACGGTCACCGCGCCGGTGTCGCCGGCGGTCGTGACGACCACGGGCTGCCCGTCGGGACCGTCGAGCGGCTTGCCGTCCTGCCCGGTGGCGGCGGTCTTCTTGTCCTTGCCGGTGATCCGCAGCGTCGCACCGCCGATGCCCTTGCCGGTCTTCGCGTCGGTCTTGGTCACCTGGACCTTGCCCGGCTTCGCGACGGCCACGGCACCTTCCGCGGTCAGCGTCTTCTCGCCACCGGTGGACACCACGTTCTGGATGCCGGTGTTCACCGGGTTCTGCACGTAGGGCCGGTCGGCCGGCGCCGACAGCGACGTCGCGAGCTTCGGCTGGTCACCGGTCGGCGTGAGCTTCACCGAGATCGTGCCGTCGGCGCCGGTCTTGAGCGTGGTCTCGGTCTGCGCGCCCTGCACGGTGGCGCTGCCACTGGCCGCGTCGGACGTCTGGGTGGTGTCGTCCGTGGCGTCGCCGGTCGTCAGCGTCGCGTCGGTGGCGTCGAGCTTCACCGCGACGTCCGGCACGCCGGTGCCCTTGGCGTTCTTCACGGTGACCGTCCAGGTCGCCGCGGTGCCGAGGTGCTGGTCGTCCTTCGGCGGCGTGACCGAGGCGGTCCACGGGCCGCGGTTGGCCTCGGCGTCGGCGGTCAGCTTGGCGACGTCGTCGTACGCCGTGGGGGCCTTGTCCTTCAGCCCCTGCAGGTGCATGGCGATGTCGTAGCCGATCTTGTCCGCGGGCAGCGCCTCGTTGAGGTCGTCGTGCCCGGGCCGCGGCGCGGAGGTCCACGAGTGCAGCAGGTGCGCGAGCGCGGCGGCGACGTTCGCGTCCTTCGTGTCGCCGTAACGCAGCAGCAGGTACGAGATGTTGGCCGCCTTGTCGGCGGGGATCTCGTCGCCCCACTTGGTGAGCAGCTTGTCGCCGGGCTTGTACTTCTCGTTCGAGTCCGGCGCCTTCAGCTGGAAGCTGACGCAGAAGACCTGCTTGCCGGCGACGAGGTAGGACCCGAGCCAGTTGCCGCTGTGGTCCTTGTTGTCGAACCGCTGGGCCGGGACCTCGACCCCGATGCCCTGCTGGGTCGCGGCGTCGGCGGCGGTCGGGGCGATTGCGGTGAGGGAGAGTGCGCCGAGCACGGCCGTGGCGACCAGACCGGCGGCCGCGCGCAGGCGAGCGCGCGGGCGTGAAGACCACCCCATGGTGTGTTGACTCCTTCAACATGCTCTGCCGTGACGCCTTTGCGTCGACGCAGGTCACACGATCGAACAACTCCCCGACACGCCTTCGGTCACATTCCGAACACGCGAAGTGAAGGTTCGCGGCTGATCACCCGGATTGTCTAGGGGCCATCGGGTGACCTGCGGTGAACGGTCGTGATCTCAGTCGCATACGGTGTAGCCCGGCGCGGGTCCGGTCCCCTGATCGGGCAAAAGGGTAAAGTCTCCTTTACTCGACGGTCTCGACGGGAACCAGCAGGCCCGAGCGGTCGTTGAACCCCATGCAAGGTGCCAGCAGATCCAGGAGGATCAGGTGCGTTCCAGTAGCAACCCGGCGTTCCGCAACCTGTCCCGCGGTTCGGCCGCTTCAGGGCAGTACGGGCCGAACGTGGGCTTCGACCAGCGGCCCTACGGCACTCCGCAAGGCCAGGGAGGTGTGCCCGGCTACGGTCCCGGGCAGATGGCCGCCGGTTCCGCCGACCGTCCGATGACGGTCGACGACGTCGTCGTCAAGACCGGTCTTTCGCTGGGTGTCGCCCTGCTGTTCGGCGTCCTCACGGCGATCTGGGCCCAGACCCAGCTCATCACCGACTCGCTCGGCCGCGTCGAGGGCATGAGCGGGGCGCTGCTCGGCGCGCTGTTCGGCGGCTTGATCGTGGGCCTGGTCCTCTCGCTCGTGATCATCTTCGGGCAGAAGGCGAGCGGTCCGCTCACGCTGGCCTACTCGGCCGCCGAGGGCATTTTCCTCGGTGCGCTCAGCGGGCTGTTCGAGCTGCTCTACCCGGGGATCGCGCTGCAGGCGCTGATCGGCACGGCGGGTGTGTTCATCGCGATGCTGGTGGTCTACAAGACCGGCGCCGTGAAGGTCACGCCGAAGCTGACCAAGTGGATCGTCGGCGCCGTGGGTGGCGTCGTGGTCCTGATGCTGGTCAACCTCCTCACCTCGCTGTTCTTCGGCTTCAACCCGCTGCGCGACGGCGGGCCGATCGCGATCATCTTCAGCCTGGTGGTCATCGGCATCGCGGCGTTCAGCTTCCTGCTCGACTTCGACCAGGCCGACCGCATGATCCGTTCGGGGATGCCGGCCAAGTGGGCGTGGTTCGCGGCCTTCGGCCTCATGACCACGCTGGTGTGGCTGTATCTCGAGATCCTGCGGCTGTTGTCCTACCTACGCGACTAGTGCTCGCGTAGGAATCCCGAGAAGGCGCTCCGTGTACTACGGGGCGCCTTTTCTGTGTACGCGTTCTGTGCGCGGGGAAATCGCTCTTCGCGCGACGGAGCGCGTACGCAGAGTGCTTGTGCGGGACCAATTCCTGGCCGCATCAGCGCAGGTGGAGGACTTTCCGTGGCCGGCCGGAGAACGCGAAAAGTCGTCTACGTGGTGCTTCGGGCGAAATCGATGGCTTTTTGTCGGTGGCGTCCTCTAGCCTCGACGAAGTCACGCAAGGGGGACCCGAACTGGGGCTTGCGTGACCTTTCGCTTCCGAACGATGGGGATGGTCCACCGCATGTCCGCACAACCGAGCCCGGCCGCGCCGGGCGCCGCCGGGCTCGATGACAAACTCGACCGTGGAGTGCTCAAGATCGCTTCCGTGGTGGTGCTCGGCGCCATCATGGCGATCCTCGACACCACGGTCGTCAACGTCGCGCTGCAGAAGCTCACGATCCAGTTCTCCACGTCGTTCGACACGATCCAGTGGGTCGCCACGGGCTACATGCTCGCGCTGGCCACGGTCATCCCGGTCACGGGCTGGGCGTCGGACCGCTTCGGCACCAAACGGCTGTACCTGCTGGCCATCGGCACGTTCCTGATCGGCTCGATGCTGGCGGGGCTGGCGTGGAACGTCGAGTCGCTGATCATCTTCCGTGTCGTGCAGGGCCTCGGCGGCGGCATGCTGATGCCCGCGGGCATGACGATCCTGACGCGCACGGCGGGGCCGCAGCGCATCGGGCGCGTGATGTCCGTGCTGGGTGTGCCGATGCTGCTGGGCCCGATCTGCGGTCCCATCCTCGGCGGCTGGCTCGTCGACGCCGTGAGCTGGCGCTGGATCTTCTACATCAACGTGCCGATCGGCATCGTCGCGTTCGTGCTCGCGCTGCGCCTGCTGCCGAAGGACAAGGCGACGAAGTCGGGCCGCTTCGACTTCGCGGGCCTGCTGATGGTGTCGCCGGGCCTCGCGGCGCTGATCTTCGGCGTCTCACGCATCCCGTCCACGGGCACGGTCACCGCGATCGAGGTGTGGCTGCCGGCGGTCGCGGGCGTCGTCCTGCTGGTGAGTTTCGTGCTGCGCGCGCTGCGGGTGGCCGACCCGTTGATGGACCTGGGCCTGTTCCGCAACCGGACGTTCTCGGTCTCGATGATCACGCTCTCGGTGTTCTGCATGGGTTTCTTCGGCGCGATGCTGCTGCTGCCCACGTACTTCACCCTGGTGCGCGGCGAATCCGCGCTGCACGCGGGCCTGCTGCTCGCCCCGCAGGGCTTCGGCGCGATGATCATGATGCCGATCGCGGGCCGCTTGTTCGACAAGTTCGCCGCCCGCCGCATCGTGCTGCCGGGCCTGGCGCTGATCGTGGTGGGCATGGTGCCGTTCACGCAGGTCACGTCGACCACGCCGTACGCGCTGCTGCTGTCGGCCGCGTTCGTCATGGGCCTCGGCATGGGCTGCACGATGATGCCGATCACGTCCGCCGCCCTGCAGACGCTGCGCTCCGAGGACATGGCCAAGGCCTCGACCACCACGAGCATCCTGCAGCAGACGTCGGGCGCCATCGGCTCCGCGATCATGTCCATCGTGCTGGCCGCCCTGCTCGGCTCGCGCTTCGGCGTCCCCACCAACCAGGGCCAGCTGGCGGCCACCGCGGCCACCCTGAACCCCGCCACGCACACCGCCGCCTCCGCCCTCGCCGCCGGCGCCTTCGCGACGCCTTTCCTCATCGCCACGGTGATCCTGGCGGTCTGCCTGGTGCCCGCCGCCTTCCTGCCGAACAAGCGCTTCATCCCGTCGCCCCCTGCCACCGGCTCCGACGACGCGGCCACTCCGGTGCCGGCGGCGCCGTTGCACTGACTTGGTTTGCTCCACGGGGGAGGGCCGCTTCGCGCTTGCCGCGGGCGGCCCTTTCCTGTGCTGGCTGGGGTTTCCTCGTGCGATCCCGCCCCGCCACCCGAGCGGCAGCCGCGGTGTGATTTGTCAGGGTGACCGGTTTCCTTGGTGTCACGGGATCACCGGGCGAGCGATTGGCTACTTCGCGCCGAACCGGCCGGATAGCTGCCGCTTACTTGCTCTGCGGCTCCATGGGAATCGCGCGAGACGCACCGCCTCCGACGAGTCTGCTGTTCGCCGCGGTGTCCCCGCGTCGGTCGTCAGGCATCACGCCTCAGGGACAGCAAAAGGGCCGCCCGCGCACAACGTCGCGAGCGGCCCTTCGTCCGCGTTCTAACTCAGGAAAGGCGCTCCAGCACCATCGCCATTCCCTGCCCGCCACCGACGCACATCGTCTCCAGCCCGAACTGCTTGTCGTGGTGCTGCAGCGAGTTGATCAGCGTCGAGGTGATCCGCGCGCCCGTCATGCCGAAGGGGTGGCCGACCGCGATGGCGCCGCCGTTGACGTTCAGGCGGTCCAGGTCGATGCCGAGGTCGCGGTAGGATGGGATGACCTGCGCGGCGAACGCCTCGTTGATCTCGACGAGGTCGATGTCCGAAATGGACATCCCCGCGCGGGCGAGTGCCTGCTTCGAGGCCTCGACCGGGCCGTAGCCCATGATCTCCGGCGACAGGCCCGTGACGCCCGTCGACACGATGCGGGCCAGCGGCGTGAGGCCGAGCTCGCGCGCCTTGGTGTCGGACATGACGATCACGGCGGCGGCGCCGTCGTTGAGCGGGCAGCAGTTGCCGGCGGTGACGCGGCCGTCGGGGCGGAACACGGGCTTCAGACCGGAGACGCCCTCGATGGTCACGCCGGCGCGGGGGCCGTCGTCCTTGGACACGACGGTGCCGTCGGGGAGGGTGACCGGAGTGATGTCCTTGGCCCAGAAGCCGTCGGCGATCGCCTTCTCCGCGAGGTTCTGCGAGCGCACGCCGAACTCGTCCATCTCCTCGCGCGTGATTCCCTTGAGGCGCGCCAGGTTCTCGGCGGTCTGGCCCATGGCGATGTAGACGTCGGGGACGTTCCCCTCCGTGCGCGGGTCGGACCAGCTGTCCGTGCCCGACTCCGCCGTGGCCTTCGTGCGCGTTTCGGCGTCGGCGAAGAGCGGGTTGTGCGTGTCGGGCCAGGAGTCGGAGCTGCCCTTCGCGAAGCGCGACACCGTCTCGACGCCCGCGGAGATGAACACGTCACCCTCGCCGGCCTTGATCGCGTGCATCGCCATGCGGGTGGTCTGGAGGCTGGAGGAGCAGTACCGGGTGATCGTGCAGCCGGGCAGGTGGTCGTACCCGAGCTCGACGGCCACCGCGCGGCCCATGTTGAACCCGGACTCGCCGCCGGGCAGGCCGCAGCCGAGCATGAGGTCGTCGATGTCGGCGGGGTCCAGCTGCGGCACCTTGTCGAGCGCCGCCCGGATCATCTGCACGGCGAGGTCGTCGGGGCGCATGCTGACCAGCGAGCCCTTGGCGGCACGGCCGATCGGGGAGCGGGCGGTGGAGACGATGACGGCTTCGGGCATGGCGTGACACTTCCTCGGGTCGGTGACAACGGCGGGCGCTAAGCGGTTGCTCACCATAGTGCCGCGTGTCCCGCGTCTCGCAAAGCCGAAGGCGACGTGGACCACTATCGGGCGTCCGCCTGAGTGGACAGCGCCGCAGGTCCAGCGTTTAGGCTGGGCGTCGCCGCCGAGATCCGGCGCGGAAGGGCAGGAGCGCAGTCGTGGAGTACGCCGAGCACATCGTCGACCTCGTGGGGAACACCCCGCTGGTCAAGCTGAACTCCCTCACCAAGGGGCTCAAGCCGCTGGTGCTCGCGAAGGTCGAGTACGTGAACCCGGGCGGCAGCGTGAAGGACCGCATCGCGCTGCGGATGATCGAGGCCGCCGAGGCGTCGGGTGCCCTCAAGCCGGGCGGCACGATCGTGGAGCCGACGTCGGGCAACACGGGCGTGGGCCTGGCCATGGTCGCGCAGCGCAAGGGCTACAAGTGCGTGTTCGTCTGCCCGGACAAGGTGAGTGAGGACAAGCGCAACGTCCTGCGCGCGTACGGCGCCCGCGTCGTCGTGTGCCCGACGGCCGTGGCGCCCGAGCACCCCGACTCCTACTACAACGTCTCCGACCGCCTCGTCCGCGAGATCGACGGCGCGTGGAAGCCCAACCAGTACGCCAACCCCGCGAACCCGGAGAGCCACTACCTCTCCACCGGTCCCGAGATCTGGCGCCAGACCGAGGGCAAGGTGACGCACTTCGTCGCCGGCGTCGGCACGGGCGGCACGATCTCCGGCACCGGCCGCTTCCTCAAGGAGGCCAGCGACGGCCGCGTGGAGGTCGTCGGCGCCGACCCCGAGGGCTCCGTCTACTCCGGCGGCACCGGTCGGCCGTACCTGGTCGAGGGCGTCGGCGAGGACTTCTGGCCCGAGACCTACGACCGCGGCATCGCCGACCGGATCATCCCGATCTCCGACGCGCACTCGTTCGAAACCACCCGCCGCCTCGCGGTGGAGGAGGGCCTGCTGGTCGGCGGTTCGTGCGGCATGGCCGTGGCCGCCGCGCTGAAACTCGCCGAGGGCCTGACCGAGGACGACGTCGTGGTGGTCCTCCTGCCCGACGGCGGCCGCGGCTACCTCACCAAGGTTTTCAACGACGACTGGATGTCGTCCTACGGCTTCCTCCCGCCCGACTCCTCCGGCGCGACGGTGGGCGACGTGCTCACCAAGAAGAGTGGCTCCCTGCCCAGCCTGGTGCACACGCACCCGAACGAGACCGTGGCCGAGGCCGTCGCGATCCTGTCGGAGTTCGGCGTGAGCCAGATGCCCGTGGTCAGCGCGGAGCCGCCGGTCATGGCCGCCGAGGTCGTCGGCGCCGTCAACGAGCGCGACCTGCTCGACGCGCTGTTCACCGGCAAGGCCCAGCTCGCGGACAAGCTGGAGACGCACATGTCCCCGCCGCTGCCGACGATCGGCGCCGGCGAACAGGTCAGCTCCGCGATGAAGGCGCTCGAGGGCGCGGACGGCGCGCTGGTCTTGATCGACGGCAAGCCCGCGGGCGTCGTCACCAGGCACGATCTGCTCGGCTTCCTGGCTGGGCGTTAAGGACGACAAATCGGCAAAGCGGGCCGGGGCGTTCCGAGCGCCCTGCCCCGCTATCCGATAGCGTGGGCGCGATAGAACTTTTTCGCGTCCTCGTCAAGGGGGTTCAAGACCCACATGAGTGCTCCGCAGCCACCGAACCAGCCCGGGGACGGCGGCGAGCAGCCGCCGCAGGGCCCACCGAGTGGTCCCACACCTCAGCAGGACAGTCCTTTCGGCGCGTCGGAGCCGACCCAGGTGGTCCAGCCGGGCCAGCCGTACCCGTCGGCCCCGTCTTCGGGCGAAGGCGGACTGTTCGGCGAAGCCCCCGAGCCCACGCAGGTCGTGCGGCCCGGTGACGCGAACGCCGGCGGCGAAAGCCACTTCGGCGCCGAGTCGACGCAGCTCGTCCCGCCCGGCTCGCAGCCGCCGGCCATCCCGTACTCCCCGCCGCCGAGCGCGGCCGACAACCCCGCTGCCATGGGTGGCGGGTTCGGCCAGCCGGGCTTCGGGGGACAGCCCGGTGCGCCGGGTGCCCCGGGCGCTCCTGGTGGCTTCGGCCAGCCGGGTCAGCCGGGCCAGCCGCAGGGCTTCGGTGCCCCGGGAGGGTTCGACCAGGGCCAGGGTGCGTTCGGCGCGCCGCCGCAGGGCGGGTTCGGCCAGCCGGGTCAGCCGGGTCAGCCGGGCGGTTTCGGAGCGCCGCCGGCCTTCGGCGCCGCGCCCGCCGCGTCCGGTGGCGGCAACAGCATGTACGGCTTCATCGCCGGTGGCGTCGTGGCGCTGCTGGGTGTGCTGTCGCTGATCTGGTCGTTCCTCTACATGGGCGACGCGAGCGACTACTCGTCCAGCCTCGACCAGGCCCGCCAGTCGGCGGGTGACGCGAAGGTCGACGAGCTGCTCAGCCAGTCCGGCCTCGCCTCGCCGGGCGCCATCTGGTTCTACGTGATCATGGTCCTGGTCGGCGCGGTCGTCTCCATCGCGGGCGGCGCCGGGCTCATCCTGGCCGGCCGTCTCGGCGGCGGGATCAAGAAGATCGTGCCGATCGTGGTCGCCGTGGGCGGCGTGCTGCTGGGCGTCTTCGGCATCCTGCTCATCGCCGGCTCCACGCCGAACCAGGAGCTCCTCGACCAGGCCGGCAGCAACGGCGCCGACAGCATCGGCATGCCGACGCTCATCTTCGGCATCCTGATCTTCATCGTCGGGCTCCTCGGCCTGATCCCGCCCACCGCCCAGTTCGTCGGCCTCGGCGGCGGCACCCCGGGCGGCTTCGGCGGCCCCGCGGGTGGCGCGGGCGGCTTCGGCCAGCCGGGCCCCTTCGGCCAGCCGCAGCAGGGCTTCGGCCAGCCGGGCTTCGGCGGCCAGCCGGGTCAGCCCGGACAGCCGGGTCAGCCCGGCCAGCCGGGTCAGCCGGGTCAGCCTGGCTTCGGCCAGCCGGGCGAACAACCCCCGTTCGGCCAGCCCGGCTTCGGCCAGCAGCCCGGCACCCCCAACCCGGCCAGCGGCGGCTTCCCCCAGCCCGGCGGCTACGGCCAACCCCAGCCCGGCTACGGCCAGCCCGGCGACCAGCCCGGCAGCGGCGGCTTCCCCCAGCCGGGCCAGCCCCAGCCCGGCTACGGCCAGCAGCCCCCTCCGGGCTACGGCCCGCCCCCCGGCTACGGCCAGCCCGGCCAACAGCCGCCCCCGGGCTACGGCCCCCCGCCCGGGCAGCAGCCCCCGGGCTACGGCCAGTCACCGCAGCAACAGCAGTGGTGACCAGCTGAGCTTCACGTGAACGGCCCCTTCGGTGGATGTCACCGAAGGGGCCTTTCGCTGTCCAGGGACTTGCACCGACAGCAGGTCGCCCCGTCGCCTCGCACCGCCGCCGGGCGCTGACCGCGGGCCGCCGTTCTGGGGTCGAGTCGCGCTCGCCTCTGTGCTGCCGTGCCCGCACTGGCGCTCGCGCTGAAACCGATGTCGTTCCGCCCGCCGCGCCGCCTCTGGGCAACGACTGCGGGCGGCCCTTCCGCACGTCGACTTGCGCGTGCCCGCGCGCGGCCCTACCCGCAGCGGCGCTTGCGCTGAGACTGACGTCGCTCTGCTCGCGCCGTCGCGCGCCGCGCCACCTGCTGGCGACGCCTGCGGCCGTCCTTTCGCGGGTCGACTCGCGGATGCCTTTGCGTTGTCGTGCTCGCGGTGGCGTTCGTGTTGAGGGCGAGGTCGTTTCGTTGTTGGGTCGCTCGCCGCGTCACCGCCAGGCACTGACTCTGTTCCGCTGATTCGCGGGTCGACTTGCGCATGCCGTTGCGTTGCCGTGCTCGCGGTTGCGCTCGTGCTGAGGGCGACGTCGCCCGGCGATGACTGCGGGCTGCGGTCTGCAATTTGCCGTGCGCCAGTGCCCACTGGCGCCGCGCGGTGGTGGATTGCTGGGCTCTGCAAACCTTCACTGCGCCGGCAGCCGACCGTCCCCTGAGGTTGGTTCGGTGTCCCGGCCGGTGTTGTGTTTGCGAAGTCAGTCGTGGCCGTTCGGGACCGTCGATGGCTGAACCTGTGCGGTGCGCTGTGTGGGGAAGTTCCGGTCGTGGCGAGTCGCTGAGTTCCGTCGCCGCGGGCGTTTGCCTCGTCGGCCGGACTCTCGGAGCGCTGTTCGGTTTCGCGATGTGCCGCGAACTTGTTGTCGGCAGTGGCGTTGAGGATCAGGCAGACAAGGCCGCTCGTCGAATACCGTTCGGTATTGCAAGCCCCCACGACCGAAGCCCGTCTCCGCGGACTTTTCCCCACTGTCGGCACTTATCCCGTTGCGCTCCGATAGCGCGGAGCCCCCGACGCCCCACCGCGTCACCCACACAGCGGATCTTTGCGAAAAATTGAGAAATGCCGTTTTTCAGTAACACCCCTACCCTCCTGATCTTGGGCCATTACCCGACCTGGGCGAAACGGGCACTGGTTCTTCATCGCTTCACCATTTCTCGTCCATGATCGCGATTTCCGGGCTAGGGTGAGCCGTTCGTTTTCGCCTTCGGCCCGAGGGGGAGCAGAGTTGAGCGGCCCGTACGGATCTCCAGCGCAGCAGCGGTCAGGTCCCGCGCACGGGGAACCGCCGGCGCGGCGCGGGCGTCCGTCCGGGGCGACGGCGTTGGTCGCGGCGCTGCTGGGGCTCGTGGCGGCCGGGGCGGCGGGCTACCTTCCGGTGACGTTGTTCATCGACATCCCTTCGGGGTTCAGTCTCGGCGACCTTCCTGTGTGGACACTCGTGGACCTCGGCGGTTACCTGGGCGCGGGCCTCTTCCTGCTCGTCGGCGCGCTCGCCGCGATCTTCCGCGCCACCGCGGGCGCCGTGCTGCTGATCCTCGGCGCGGTGATCGCCATCGGCGCGATCCTGCTGGAGCCGACGCTCGGCAACGGCGGCTACGCGGCCTACTTCGAGGCCGTCTTCGCGCTGAACTCGTTCGCGGACGTCGACCGGGCCGTGCTGGTGGTGCTGGCGCCGCTGGTGCTGGTGCTGGCGGCGCTGCGCCAGACGTTCTCGTATCTCAGGTACCGGACCTACGTGCCCGGACAGTGGTGATTTTCGCCCCGCAAACGTCTCCAGCCTGGCACGATACGAGGACATCTCCCCGCAGCCGGTGGGGGCCGGATTCCCGAGGACTTCCGTGAGCTATCCCCAGAACCCCGGCCAGGGGCAGAATCCGCAGCAGCCGTACGGCCAGCAGCCCTCCGGCCCACAGGCCTTCCCCGGTCAGCAGCCCTACGGCCAGCCGTACCCGGGCCAGCAGCCGGCGCCCTACTCCGGTCCGCAGCCCATGCCGGGGCAGCCGTACTCGGGACCGCTGCCGGTGCCCGGCCAGTACCCCCAGCAGTACGGTCAGCCGAGCCAGCCGTTCCCCGCGTACCCGGGCGGACCGGGCATGCTGCAGCAGAAGCCGGGCGGCGGGACCGCGATCACCGCGGCCGTGCTGGCGATCCTGGGTGGCATCGTCGCGCTGCTCGGGGTGATCAGCTCGATCGTCGGGCTGGCGACGTTCCACGGGACGGAGATCCTCTTCATCATTTCGCTGGTCGTCGACCTCGCGCTCGCCGGCCTGCTGCTCTACGGCGCCATCGCGCTGATCATGCACAAGCCCGCGGGCCGGATGTGCGTGATCATCGGCTGCGGCGTCTCGATCGCGTTCTCTTTGATCTCGGTGATCCTCAGCGCGGCGGGCGCCACCGCTCTCGGTTCGTCGGCCGAGTTCCTGGGCGTGGGCATCGCCGGCGCGCTCGTCGGGCTCATCCCGCCGGTGGCCACGCTGGTCCTCGCGATCGTGAAGCCGACCCAGCTGTGGGTCGGCCTCGGCGCGCCGGCGCAGCCGCAGTACCCGGGCACCTACCCTCCGCAACAAAGCTGGTGACGAACGGTCCCGCCGGCGCACTGCGGGACCGCACCGGCGGGACCTGCGACGACAGGTCCAGGCAAGCGTGAATTCCATCCCACCTGGCGGGATTGTCGGTACCGGGCCGTACCCTGGAACCATGGTCGACGACTACTCCGTGCTGGGTTTCGAAACACGTGCCATCCACGCCGGGCAGCAGCCCGATCCGCGGACGGGCGCCGTCATCGTGCCCATTTACCAGACGTCGACCTACGCGCAGGACGGCGTCGGCGGCACCCGCGAGGGTGACTACGAGTACTCGCGCACGGCGAACCCCACGCGCACCGCGCTGGAGCAGGCCCTGGCCTCGCTGGAAGGCGCCCGGCACGCGCTGGCGTTCGCGTCCGGCATGGCGGCGTCCGACGCGGTGCTGCGCACGACCCTGCGCCCGGGCGACCACCTGGTGCTGGGCAACGACGCGTACGGCGGCACGTTCCGCCTGATCGACAAGGTGCTGAGCCTCTGGGGCATCGAGCACACCGTCGCCAACCTCGCGAACGTCGACGAGGTCCGCGCCGCGCTGCGGCCCGAGACCAAGCTGATCTGGTGCGAGACGCCCACCAACCCGCTGCTCGGCATCGCCGACATCGCCGCGCTGGCCGGCGTGGCCCACGACGCGGGCGCGCGGCTGGTCGTCGACAACACCTTCGCCACGCCCTACCTGCAGACGCCGCTGGCCCTCGGCGCCGACATCGTGGTCCACTCCACGACCAAGTACCTCGGCGGCCACTCCGACGTCGTCGGCGGCGCCGTGCTCACCAACGAGGACGAGGTCCGCGAGCAGCTGTTCTACCTCCGCAACGCCGCCGGCGCCGTCCCCGGCCCCTTCGACGCGTGGCTCACGCTGCGCGGCCTGAAGACGCTGGCCCTGCGCATGGAGCGGCACAGCGACAACGCCGAGCTGATCGTGCAGACGCTCGCCAAGCACCCGAAGGTCTCGAAGGTCTACTACCCGGGCCTCCCTGAGCACCCGGGCCACGAGGTCGCGGCCAAGCAGATGCGCCGCTTCGGCGGCATGGTGTCCTTCCGCCACGCCGACGGCGAGCAGGCCGCGCTGGAAGTCGCCTCGCGCACCAAGCTCTTCATCCTGGCCGAGTCCCTGGGCGGCATCGAGTCCCTCATCGAACACCCGGGCCGCATGACCCACGCCTCCACGGCGGGCTCCACGCTCCAGGTCCCGGACGACCTGCTGCGCCTCTCCGTCGGCATCGAGGACGGCACCGACCTGGTTGCCGACCTCACGGCCGCGCTGGGCTGAGTCTGCGTTCTCGCGAAACCCCGTGCCACTTCGTCGTGGCGCGGGGTTTCTGCTGTGGCTGCTCGCTCGGTGGCCACACCCCCCGGCGTCTTCAGCAGGGTTCCGGCAAAGTCTTGTGGAGTGGTTGCAGGGCCCGCGGCATCGTGCCTCATGCCCGCCATCCTTGATCGGTTGAACCCGCGCATAACCCCGGACGCGAATCCGGAATGGGCCATGCACCTGCGTGAACTCCTGTGTCAGGTACCAGACCCGTGTGACCGACACGGTGTTCGCCGTTCCGTGGCCTCAATTCTGGTCCTGGCGGCAGTCGCGGAGCACGCTCGTTCGCCGCGATCGGCGAGGGGTCCGCGGATGCCCGCACCACGTGCTGGCGTTACTGGCCGCGACCGCATCAGGGCGGGTAGGTCGCCCCGGACGAGGCGACCGCGCGCCGGGTGACTGGCCGGCTCGCACCTCGGCGATTTCCTCCGCTACCCCGCGATCGAGTTCCCGCACGCGACTCATGCATTTCTCATCGCACGCCGCAGCACCCACCACACCAGCGGCCAACTCACCACCCACACCGCGATCGGGATCACCACCATCACTGGCCAATGGGCCCACCCCAGCCGCCTCAGCCCTTACGCCCGCGGCTACTGGCACATCCAAAAAACACTCTGCTGGATCCGCGACGTCACCTACACCGAAGCCCACTCGCTCGCCCGCGCCAAACCCAGCGTCAGAGCCGCCCCGCGCCACCTCGCCACCAGCGCACTCCGCCACACCGACTGAACCAACACCCTCAGCGGGATACCCCGCATGACCCGAGGCACAGGCCGTCACTCACCCCACCCGGCAATCGGCCCTCACCACCACAACAGCGTTGCCACACCCCCGCCCTCCTCGGGAGGACTGCCCTGCTCCAGTTTACCGAGGTCACGGGCACAAAATTGGCGATCAGGAAATTTGTGGACAACTCGCGGCCGGCGGGATCTGCTGTGGATAACTCAGGTGTACCTCGGACGGCACGTGCCCCTGGGCGGCCGGCGTGACGGTGCCACGGAGGCGGACCTCAGCACGCAAGAACCCCGCGCCGATCAGCGGCCGCGGGGTTCCAAAGGGAGGTCCAGACCCGTCAGGGCCGGTAGCTGCTCGGCTGCGGACCGGCCGTGTGCATCGAGTGGTGGACCGCCTCCTGCTGCTCGGCGGGCGCGGCCGGGAGCTCGGAGCCGTCGATGCAGCCGCCGACGAGCTCGACGTGGTTGTCGTGGCGGATGTACTGGGGGTGGCCGCCGCAGCCGGCCGCGTCGACGGTGAAGTAGGCGGCGCCGGTGAGGGCGAGGGCGGAGGCGACGCCCAGCACGAGGGGCAGGACACCGGCCGAACGGGTCGCGCGCGTCCCACGAGCGGTCGTGGCGTTTTTCGCGCGGGCCATGGTCGCACTCCCTGATCACGTGTGGTTGCCGTTATCAGAGTACCGGTCCCGCGGCGGTGGCACCTCGGCCATCCGTCGGTGGCATCATCGCGACCTATGGAACTGGTCAGCATCGAGCGGATCGAGGAGGCGCGCAAGCTCCTCGAGGGCATCACCAGGGTGACCCCCATGGAACACGCCCGTGACCTGCGGCGCCTACACGGCGGCCCGGTCTACCTCAAGTGCGAAAACCTGCAGCGCACCGGCTCGTTCAAGATCCGCGGCGCCTACACCCGCATCCACGGCCTCACCCGGGAGGAACGCGCCCGCGGTGTCGTCGCGGCGAGCGCCGGCAACCACGCGCAGGGTGTGGCGCTGGCGTCGTCGCTGCTGGGGATCTCGTCGACGGTCTTCATGCCGCTGCGCGCGCCCCTGCCGAAGCTCGCGGCCACCCGCGGCTACGGCGCCGACGTGCACCTGCACGGCGCCGTCCTCGAAGAGACGCTGGCGGAGGCCATCGCGTTCTCCGAGCGTACGGGGGCGGTGTTCATCCACCCGTTCGACCATGTCGACGTGATCGCCGGGCAGGGCACCGTCGGCCTGGAGATCCTGGAGCAGGTGCCCGGCGCGAAGACGGTGCTCGTGGCGACGGGCGGCGGCGGCCTTGTCGGCGGCGTCGCGGCGGCGGTGAAGGGGCTGCGGCCCGACATCCGCGTGGTCGGCGTGCAGGCCGAGGACGCCGCCGCGTACCCGCCTTCGCTGGCGGCCGGCTCGCCCGTGCGCCTGCGCGAGCTGCACACGATGGCCGACGGGATCGCGGTCGGCGAGCCGGGCCCGGTCAGCTACGCGCACGTGTCTTCGCTGGTCGACGACGTCGTCACGGTCAGCGAGGAGTCGCTGTCCCGCGCCGTGCTGCTGTGTCTCGAGCGGCGCAAGCTCGTGGTCGAGCCCGCCGGCGCCGCGACGGTCGCCGCGCTCATGCAGCACCCGGGCGCCTTCGAGCCGCCCGTGGTGGCGATCCTGTCGGGCGGCAACGTCGACCCCGTGCTGCTCCAGCAGATCATCCAGCACGGCATGACGGCCGGCGGCCGCTACCTCAAGCTCCACCTGCGCGTGCCCGACCGGCCCGGCTCGCTCGTCTCCGTGCTGACGTGCGTGAAGAACCTCGGCGCCAACGTCCTCGACGTCGAGCACTCCCGCATCTCCGGCAGCCTCGCCCTCGGCGAGGTCGACGTCGCGCTCGCCCTGGAAACCCGCGGCCCCGAACACTGCAAGGAGGTCGAGGCCGCCCTCGCCGACGCCGGGTTCACCATCGTGCCGTGACCGTCCTCAGTGGACTGGCGGCTCCCCGGTGACCGCCGCCAGCGCCAGCTGCCGCGCCGACTCCCCGACCTCGGGCACCTCGAACCGCCGCCCGCGAATGTGGCTCAGCAGCTCCGGGTCCGGCGCCACGGCGTGCTCCCGCAGGTAGTACGCGACGGCGCCGGGCCACACCCAGCTGCCATCCGTCCGGAACGTCAACGGCACCACGTCCACGCGCCCCGGATCGAACGCGTCGACGTCGAAACTCCGCGACGCCAACACCGCCGGCGCGGACTCGAGGTAGGCCAGCACCCGCTCTCGCTCCGCCTCGGCCAGCGCCTCCCGCTCGACCACGGGCCGCCCGGCGTCGTCGAGCCCGTCGTAAACCCGCGGCGTCCGCATCCCGGCCACCGTCGTCGCCGGCGGATCGGCGACGCCGGGCTCGACCGTCGCGACGGGGCCGGCCGATTCCTCGGGAGCGGCAGCGGCTTCCGGAGTGGGGACGGCCGTGTCCGAGGGTAAGGGGGCTGAGTCCTCGGTCGCCGGTACAGGCGCGGACAAGTCCTCTTGCCGAATCGCGGGCTCTTCGCCGCCGTCCGTTGGCAGTGGCGCGGAAGCGTTGTTCTCCGGCGGAGGTGAGGGAGCCGCGTCCGCGCCAGTGGCCGCCGCGGCTGCCTGGCGTGGTGTGGTAGGTGCATCGGCGGGAACGGGCGGCGTGGCGGGCGGTGGTGCCCCAGCCGGGCCCGTGTACGCAGTCGGTGCGCGGTCGGGCGGGGACGGGGGCGGGGGTGTGTCGGGCGTCCACGGGGCCGGGAGGGGTGGCAGGCCTGCGCGGGTGCGCAGCCAGGGTGGGATGAAGGCGTCCGAGCGGGGGAAGAAGCGGAGTTCGTCCTGGAAGCCGAGTTGTGGGGGTGGGCGGCGCCACAACGGTTCGACGTCGGGGCGGAAGTCGAGGCGAGGTGGGTGCTGAGGGGTGAACACGAGTGTCGCGCTGAGCCAGGTGCCGCGGCCGCGGCGGTACATGCCGCCGCGGAGGACGGCGAGGAGGCGGACGGCCTCCGGGTGCGGGCGGGCCGGGTAGTCGCGCCCGTCCGGGGCCGTGGTGACGACGTCGGCCTCGACGTGGCGCCCCACGGCCCGGTACTCGACCCGCAGCTGCCGCCACCCCGGTGGCGCGGCCGAGGCGCACGCCTGGCCGATCCGCTGGACGAGGTCCTGCTGCTGGGCCGGGCTCAGGGGTACCGGCGGTTGGCTCAAGGCGTCTCCCCGCGGTGGTGTCAGTTGCCGGCGGCGGCGAGCCGCTCGCGGAACCAGTCGGGCATGAACTCCTCGGTGCGGGGGAACCGCTCCTGCTCGATCGCGAACTGCTCCGCGGCCGGGTACGGGTCGAAGTCCGGCTCGTTGCGCCAGTTGTACTGGATCGTGAACCGGCTCGGCGGCTCGATGCCGAAGCGCGCGGAGAACCACGTCCCCTCGCCCTCGGTGTACATGCCTCCGCGCAGGCGCTGGAACATCTTCCACACGTCGACCGGCGGATCCCACGGGCGGAACGTGCCACTGGGATCCTTCACCCCGACGGCCACGTCGACATTGCGGCCGACCATGCGGTAGTCGATCATCACCTGCTGCCAGCCCGGCGGCAGGGCTTCGACCACGGCCGTGGTGATCTCACCCAGCAGCTCGTTCTGCTGGATCGGGTCCAGCTCCGGCCACTTGAACGGCATCGGTGATGTCCTCCTGATCGTTCGGACTTTTCGGGCGGCCCCATCATGGCACGGGGCCCGTGGTCACTCCTGGGCCCGCAGGCGGTCCTGCTCGCCGCCCTCGTCGAGCAGCTTCCGCAGCCACGCCGGCACGTGCTCGTCGTCGCGCGGGTACGCCTCCAGATCACGCGTGAACGCGCTGGGGTGCAAGGGCGGCCACCAGTTCGGGTCGCCGTCGAGGTCGTAGGTGAACTCAGGCGACGAGTCCGGGCGCAGCACGACCTTCGCGGAAAACCATGTGCCACGGCCGGGTTCGTACATTTCGTCGCGCAGCGCGCGGAACGCCGCCTTCACGGGCGCGGGCAGCTCCATCGAGCCGGGGGAGCCGTCGCGCATCCGGACCTGCAGCGCGAAGTCGTTGGCCACCACGGTCGCCGACACCATCAGCACGATCTCCGCCCACCCGGACGGCGCCGCGTTCGCCAGTGCCGCAGCGATTTCAGCGGGAACGGGATCGGTCACTGTACTGCCTGTTCTTTCCGAAGTTGATGTCCGCGGGGTTGTTCGGGAACTCGCGCTCCTTGGTCACGCGCGAGATCTCCACGCGTTTTCCGTTCTCCAGCACGACGTGCCCGTTGACGTCGGTCTTGTAAACCACTTCCTGCCAGCGCATGGTGACGCTCTCCGGCACGCCGTTGCTGTCGCCGTGCATGCCGACCTGGTAGTTCTGGATGTCCTGGCCCTCGGTGTTCGCGAACTTGCCGAGCTCCGTCTCCTGGTTGCGCCACGAGGCCTCGTGGATCCAGCCGTCGCGGTAGTTGCCGCTGTTGGACGCCGCCATCTGCGGGTGCATGTTGACGTACTCACCCGGGCCGCCCATCTCGTTGGCCGCGAGGTGCCCGCCCGCCCAGCGCACCTTCTCGTACTTGTCGCCGTATTCGGCGTGGTCGGCGAACGCCTCCTTGCCCTCGCCGCCGGACCGGTTCTGGGAGTTGGTGTCGCGGTAGGTGTCGTTGCGGCCGTCGAAGCTCGGGTCGCCCGTCATCGCGTCGGGCTTGCCGTTCTCGCCGATGTGGAAGGTCCACGACTTGTCCGCGTCGTGGAAGTTCGGCACGCGGTACTGCGCGCCCGGGATCAGCGGGTAGCGCAGGTCGGGGTTGTGGTTGGGCGACGACGTGCCGGGCGTCGCCTCGACGTGCGTGATGTGGCCGTCGGCGTCGGTGTAGAACCGCGTGGTGGCACCGTTTTCGTACGACACGCGGTACTCGGCGTGGCCCGCCAGCGGACGCTCGTCGTGCAGCGTCTGCGGCACGCCGTCCGGGTCCGGGTCGGCGTTGCTGGTCCGAGCGGGTACGTCGTCGAGATCGCGCGGCGAGTCGACGTCCGGGTGGCCGTCGCGGTGGCGCGGGCCGGCGAACTCGGAGTCGTCGGGCCGGTCCCAGTCCACGAACCGCCGGTCGAACTCCGGGGAGTCCGGGTTGTACGTGCGGGTCGCCGGCGGGAGGTCGAACTCCTCCTCCGGAACGCCCCCGTTGACGTCGTCGTCGCCCCGCGCGTGGGCGCTGTCGGCGTCGACGTCGTGCGGGTCGTGGTGGTGCGACTCCGGCGCGAAGCCGTCCTGGCCGGCGTGGTGCGACGTGCCGTCCGGGTGGTGCACGGACCACTCGCCGTCCGGTGGGATCCGCGGCCGCATCCGGCCGTCCGGCCCGATTTCGTAGTCGGACGAGAAGACCCGGCCGTTCGCGTCGGTCCACGCCGGTTTGGTCGGCGCCATGACGTCGGTGTCGAGCTCGCGCGAGAGCCGGTTGGCGAAGTCGTTGGAGCCGGCGTCGCAGCCGATCAGGCGGATGGGGCGGCCGTCGTAGTCCGCGTTGTGACGCAGGACGTCGGCGAACTCCTCCGGCGTGTAGTGCCGGTCGCCGATGCGCGCGTGCCCGTCGGACGTCACGTGCACGTCGACGGTGTAGCGCCCGTCCGGATCCGGCTGCACGCGGTGGGGGAGGTCGCCCATGTCCGTGTCGCCGCGGTGGTACGAGCTGCCCGCCGGCGTGCTTTCCGAGTGGTGCTGGTTGACCTCGTCCGGTGTCAGGGGTTCGTCGTCGTGGTGGTGCGGCCCGCCGTCGTGGTCGGGCGTGTCGTGGTGGTCGGACGGATCGTGGTGGTCGGCGTTGTCGTGATGATCGGTGTTGTCGTGGTGCTCTGGTGAACCGTCGGTGTCGTGGTGCGGAGCGCCGTCCTCGGGCTCGTTGTGATGGGGAGCCCGATCGTCGGGGTCACCGTGGCGCGGGGTCCGGTCGCCGGGCTTGCCGTCGGGAGTCCGATGTGGACTGTCAGCCTCCGGGCGGGTCGCGGTCGGCGAGCCACCACGCGCGGCGGGCTCCGGAGTGTCACTCGGCCGCCGCGGCCCGCCCGCCGCCGGGTCGCCCGGGCGGCGCGGCCCGTCGGGGCTCTGGGGCGAGCGCGGGTTCGGCTCACTCGGGCGGCGCGGCGAACCCGAGTCGGGCCGCCGCGAGGAGGGCTCGGGTCCCTCACCGGGCCGCCGCGACGAAGGCGCGCGATCGGGACCGGTGCGCGGACCTGAGGGTTCCGGAGTACGAGCGCCGGGGCTGCCCGGGGTACCGGTCCAGCCACCGCCGCTTCCAGGCCGGGCTGCCGGCGTGCCACCGGGGACGCCACCGGACGGCGAACCGGCCGGCGCACCACCCTGCGGCGGCAGGCCGCCCGCGACAGGTTGGTTCGGCGCGGTGGAGCCCGACGGACCGGCGCCATCGCCGGTGCGCGGCGCGGGAGCGCTGGGCGCCGGCTCGTCGACCTTCGGCGGCGCGTAGCCCGCGGCCGAGGTCGAGCTGTCGCCCGAGCTCTGGTGCGAAGACGGCGAGCTGCTCCCGGAAGAGCCACCACCGGAGTGGGCCGGGGCGCCGCCGCCGGACCCGCCGCTGCTGTGCGGCGTCGAGCCACCCGACGGTGAGCCACCCGACGGTGAGCCGCCGGACGGCGAGTTGCCCGCGTGCGCCGAGCTGGGCGCGTCACCGGTGTGGGCACTCGGCGCGTCGCCCGTGTGCGAGGGCGCGGAACTGCCGCCACCGGACGGCGAAGAGCTGCCCGCGTGGCTCGGCGAGCTCGACGAAGAACCGGCGTGGCTCGGCGACCCGCCACCGGACGGGCCGCTGGTGCTGTGCGGCGCGGAGCCGCCGGACGAGGGCGAATCGCCGCCGAACGTCGACGCGGAGTTGTCACCCCCGGCGTCGTGGGTGCCGTTGCCCGTGCTCCGGCGCGACGAATCACCGGAAGAACCGTCCCTTGTGGAGGGACCGCCGTCCGGGCTCGACGACGCGGAGTCCCCGTCACCGGAGTGCGAGCCGTCGGCGTCCGAGTCGCCGGAGTGCGAGCTCGCGGAATCGGAGTCACCGGACCGCGAATCGCCGGAGTCCGGATCACCGGAGTGGGAACTGTCGGCCTCCGAGTCCCCGGAATGCGAGCCATCCGGGCTGTCCGAACCCTCCCCGCCGGGCGAGTCCCCGTCGGAGCCGCTGTGGTGCGAACCACCGCCGGCGCCGCCACCGCCCGTGTGGTGGGCGAACCCGCCGGCCTTGATGTTCTTCGTGCTGATCACGTCGAGGCCCGTGACCTTGCCGGCCAGCTTGCCCAGGATCTTGATGATCTTCGTGAAGACGTCGGCCAGCTTGCCGAGCAACGGCGACACCCGGCGCATCGTGTCGCACAGCTTGGTGAGCAGCCCGCTGATCTTCTCGCCCCACTTGGAGATCGCCGTGACGGCCTGCGCGACCACCAGCGGCGTGCCGAAGCCGAGGGAGAAGACCTCCTCCATGACCCACGAGATCAGCTTGCCCACCAGATCGGCGATCAGCTGCCGCACGGTCTCCCGCACGAACGACACGACCTGGCCCATGATCATCGTGACGGTGCCGATCGCACTCGCCACGGTCGCGGCCCCGCCGAGCGCCTCCGCGCACTCCGCCGCGCCCTTGCGGTACGCGTCGGCCGCGTCGCCGGTCCACTCCGCGGTGCCGGTCTTCACCGCGTTGGCGTAGTCGGCCTGCCGGTCCTGCAACGCTTTCGCGACGTTGCCCCAGGTGTCCGCATAGGACTGGATCACGGGCGGGTTGCCCGCCACCGAGTCGAGCATGTCCTTCAGCGGCTGCACGTGCTCCATGAGGAACGACGCCACCGACGACATCAGGTAGCCGAACGGGTCGATCGCCGCGCCCGCGATCTCGCCCGCGAGACTGAGCACCCCGAGGCCACCCGAGACCCAGTCGCCGTCCTTGATGCCGTTGAACGCGTCCATCGCCGACTCGGCGACGCCGATGCCCGTGGCGTAGCCGTAGTCGCCGTTGCCCGCCGTGAGCGGCCCGGGACCGTCTCCGTCCTGCTTCGCCTGCGCGACGAGCGGGTTGCCGTCGGCCATCAGTCGGGCACCTTCGTGGACGCGATGGCGTCGGTCGTGCCGGTTTCGTAGGTCTCGTACGCCTGCGCGGCGTTGCGGACCTTCTGCGCCTGCGCGTCCATCGCCGTGACGGTGTTCTGCAACGCGTTGATGCCGAACTCCTCCACCGGGTCGAGCATCGCCCGGAACGGCTGGCAGAGGATGCCGTACGCGTCGGTGGGCATGCTGACCTGGTTCGCGGCGTCGACGGCCTGGCGCAGCCCGTCGCTGATCCCGTCGAGCTGGCGCGCGTGCGCCTCGAGGTCGCTGCCGACCTCGTATCCCTTAGGTGCCATGGTGTTTCATCCCCCAGGATGGCTGTGCGAAACCGGAATCAAGAAAGGATCGAACCGCCGAAGTCATCATCGTCGTCGGACGTCTCGGCCCGGCGACGACGCGGTGGCGGTTGCGGCGTCTGCTGCCGAGGCAGTGCGGCCGGTGGCGGGGGAGGCGGGTCGTTGTCCTCGGGCCCGAACCGGTGCACGGGCGCGGGCGGCGGAGGTGGCTCTTCCGGCGGCGGCGCGGGGAACGTGCTCTTCGCGTCCTCCACGAGCTTGTCCCCGGTGGCGTCACTGCCCAGCGTCTCGCTCGCAACCTGTTGCAGCAGCTCGGGAATCCGCGCCTGCGCCTTCTGCACGAGCTGCATCACCTGCGCCGACACCTCCGCCATCCGCTTGCCGCTGGCGGACTCGGAGATCACGAGGTTCTTCAGCAGCCCCTTGGCATCCACGGTCACCTCGACCGTGCCGTCCTTCGCTCGCTCGGTCACGGTCTGGCCCTGCATGCGGTCGGCCATCGCCTGGTAGCGCGCAGCCGTCTCCTGCAGCTGCCGCGTCCAGCCGTCCACCATGCGCTGGCTGGCGTCGACGCCGTCCGACATCGGGCCCCCATTCCTCTCGAGCCGACTTCCCCACAGTGACGGATCCGGCCCGCCCCAGGTTCCGGTGCCGTCCGAATTGATCCGATCGGCCCAGTTTGCCATCCGGGTCAACCGGTCTCGCCGGCACCTGAATCGACTGTACGTGCCCGCACCGACACAAAACGTGGCAAGCGGCCCGCTCGCGACTTTTCGTCGCGAACGGGCCGCTCGTACCACTCAATCCTTGACAACCACGCCGATCAGGGGTTTCCTGTGGCGCCGCAAGGCGTCCGAGATTGCCTCGGCTGTGTCCGATGGCGTCAGAGATTGCCTCGCCGCTCCTGCTCCCGCTCGATCGCCTCGAACAGCGCCTTGAAGTTCCCCTTCCCGAAGCCCAGCGAACCGTGCCGCTCGATGAGCTCGTAGAACACCGTCGGCCGGTCGCCGATCGGCTTCGTGAAGATCTGCAGCAGGTACCCGTCCTCGTCTCGGTCGACCAGAACCTTGTGCTCCTGCAACGTTTCGATCGACACCCGCACCTCGCCGATGCGCGCGCGCAGCTCCGGGTCCTCGTAGTAGGAGTCCGGCGTGTCGAGGAACTCGACGCCCGCGGCCCGCATCGCGGTGATCGTGGCGATGATGTCGTTGGTGGCCAAGGCGATGTGCTGGCAGCCGGCGCCCTCGTAGAACTCGAGGTACTCGTCGATCTGCGACTTCTTCTTCGCCACGGCGGGTTCGTTCAGCGGGAACTTCACGCGGTGGTTGCCGTTGGACACGACCTTGCTCATCAACGCGGAATAGTCCGTTGCGATGTCGTCGCCGACGAACTCCGCCATGTTCACGAAGCCCATCACGCGGTGGTACCAGTCGACCCAGTAGTCCATCTTGCCGAGCTCGACGTTGCCCACGCAGTGGTCCACGGCTTGGAACAGGCGTTTCGGCGCGCCTTCCGGCCGCGTCACCGTGCTCTCGCGCGCCTCGAATCCGGGCAGGTACACGCCGTCGTAGCGCGACCGGTCGATCAGCGAGTGGCGGGTTTCGCCGTACGTCGCGATCGCGGCCATCCGCACCGTGCCGTGCTCGTCGGAGACGTCGTGCGGCTCATCGAGGATCGTCGCGCCCTGTGCTCGGGCGTGCGCCACGCACTTGTCGACGTCGGTCGTCTCCAGCGCGAGGTCGCTCACGCCGTCGCCGTGGCGGCGGTGGTGGTCGAGCAGCGGCGAGTCCGGCCGCACGCCGCCGGTGATGACGAACCGCGCCGAGCCCGACTTGAGCACGAACGCCTTGCGGTCGAAGCGGCCCGTCTCCGGCCCGGAGTAAGCGACGAGCTGCATGCCGAACGCGACCTGGTAGAACCACGCGGTCTGCGTCGCGTTGCCGGCGACGAAAACCACCGCGTCGAGAGCCTTGACCGGGAACGGGTCGTTGGTGGCGTCGTGCTCGACGAGCCCCACGAGCTGACGGAGCTGGTCGAAGCTGACGTCGTCGAGTGCGCCCTGCGGATCCATGGTGTGGGTCATGCCGAAAGCATGGGTCCGCCACGGCAAGTTGAGCAACGGTCACCGAATTCACTGGACAATGTGCTCAGCGAAAACCCGTAAGCTGCGGTCAACGTGGACAACCTGCGCAGGGAGGAACCGTGCTCGACTCGCTCGACGCCCGGCTGTTGCTGCTGCTCACCGACTCGCCCCGGCTGGGGGTGCTGGAGTGCGCGCGCCGCCTCGGCGTCGCGCGCGGCACCGTGCAGGCACGCCTGGACCGGCTCACCGAACGCGGCATCCTCGGCGGCTTCCCGCCCGAGCTGGACCTCGCCGCGATGGGCTACGGGCTCACCGCGTTCGCCGTGCTGGAGATCGCACAGGGCCGGCGCGCAGGCGTGGCCGAGGCGCTCGCCGCCATCGAGGAGGTGTGCGAGGTGCACGCCACCACCGGGCAGGGCGACCTGTTCGTCCGGCTGGTGGCGCGCGACAACGACGACCTGCAACGCGTGATCGACGAGGTGGTCGGCGTGGACGGGGTGCTGCGCACGTCCACCTCGATCGCCCTGTCCACGCCGGTGCCGCCGCGCGTGCGCCCGCTGCTGGAACGCACCGCGCGCGGTTAGAACGCGTCGAGCGCGTGCGCGAGGTACCGCTTCGCCGAACGCTGCACGACCTCGTGCCCGTCACTGCGCACGATCCGGTCCCACCACGCGCCGTAGATCGCGTCGAACGCGTACGGCTCCAGCAGTTCGGCCGCGCGGCGCACCACGCTCGGCCGTTCCGGGATCAGGTTCGGGTAGCTGTACATGAAACCGACGTGGGTGCGGTCGGGGATGACCTGGACGATGTCGCCCGCCAGCAGGGCCCCGCGGCCGTCTTCACCCGCCGGCCAGTGGAGCACCGTGCCGCCGGTGAAGTGCACGCCGAGGTTGATCAGCCGCAGGTCGTCGGCCACGTCGAGGGTGGTGCCGGACCAGAGCCGGATCGACGGGTCGGGGCGGCCGATCCACTCCTGGTCGCCTTCGTGCAGGTAGATCGGCGCGTCGAACGCGTGGGCCCACTCGACCATCGTCGTGTAGTAGTGCGGGTGGCTGATCGCGATGCCGGTGATGCCGCCGAGTTCGGTGACCTGCTGCACCAGCGCGTCGTCGAGGTACGCCGCGCAGTCCCAGAGGAAGTTGCCGGAGGCGGCCTGCACGAGCAGTGCGCGTTGCCCGATCGCGAAACCGGGCTCGGAACCGATGCCGATCACGCCCGGTCCCTGCTCTTCGACGCGCGGGCGGTACTCGCCGCTCGACCGCAGCGTCGCGAGGTCGGTCCAGGCCTGGCCGGTGAGCGGGACGTACTGGCGTTCGTCCTCGCAGATCGGGCAGTCGTCGCGGGGTCCCGGGTATTGCATTCCGCAAGCGCGGCACATCGGTTCGGTGCTCATCGTGGCCTCCCAGTGGTGTTCAGGGGCCACGCTAGTCGCGTACCCGGCTCTCGCGAGCCGGGTACGCGGAGACCGCGGTGGGTCAGGCCTCGCTGTAGGGCACGGCCTTGACCAGCGTCACCTGCTGGGTACGGCCGTTGGGCAGCTCGTACTCGCGCGACTCGCCTTCCTTGGCGCCGAGCAGGGCCTTGCCCAGCGGCGACTCCGGGGAGTACACGTCGAGCGCGCCCTCGGCGCCCTCTTCGCGGGTGGCGAGGAGGAACTTCTCCTCGTCGTCGTCGCCCGCGTACTTCACGGTGAGGACCTTGCCGGGACCGGCGGTGCCGTCGTCCTCGGGAGCCTCGCCGACCTTCGCCGAACGCAGCAGTTCCTGCAGGTGGCGGATGCGCGCCTCGGCCTGGCCCTGCTCCTCGCGCGCCGCGTGGTAACCGCCGTTTTCCTTGAGGTCTCCCTCTTCGCGGCTGTCGTTGATGCGCGCAGCGATGACCGGACGATTCTCGATCATTTCGTCGAGCTCGTGCTTGAGCCTGTCGTAGGCATCCTGGGTCAGCCAGGTCACCTTGTCGCTCACGGTCACCATCTCCTCGTCGGGCCTGCCAGGCTTGGGTGTTCAAGCCGGCCTCCGCACGGGCTCACTGCGCCCGCACGGCTGGGATAAAGGAAAAACACGGCCCGCCTCGGGCCGTGCTGGTGTGTCAGCTTATCACGGCAGGGTGCAGCGACGCCGGTCCATTCCACGGCGCGCGGGCACTCGCCGCGCATTTCACCCCGTTGGCCGCTATGGGGTTGACATGTAACGTGGTATGGAGTACGAGCAGCCGTACACGTCGGCTGTCACCGGTTCCCCGATGCTCTTCACCACCGTGCTCACCCGGCTGTGGCCGGCCCCGGCGGGAACCAGCACCTCTTTCCGGCCGCTCTCGGAGCCGGACCTGTCCTGCACCCGCACGACGCACACCCCGGCTTTGTCGGGGTCGTCACGCGTCACGTTGATGGTGATCTGCATCGCGTTGCCCGGGCGGGGTTCGAACGCCACGCGCTCTGCGTCGATCGACGTCTGGCCGAGGTTGACGTAGGCGATCCACGCCACGGCGAAGCCCGCGACCACCGCGATCGCGGTGAAAACCCAGCGCTTCCAGCGTTTCGACCCCGTCTTGCCCGCCGACCCGTACCGGTCCGCGGGCGGCGCCGGACGGGCGTCTCCCTCGGCGGTTGCGGTCTCTCCGGTCTGCAAGTCCGGGCCTCCGGTCGTTCTTGTCGTACCCGCGGGGACAATGGGGGGAGCCCGCCTGGGGGCACCACCTGTCGTCGAGTATCCGCGAGCCGTTCCGGTGGCGTGGAGCCGGGGCAGGGTACGACGGAATAACGGGACACGAAAGGGTCGTTCGGAACATGGTGCGAGCTGACGAGCTGATGACGAGCGACCGCGCCTCAAACCTGCGTCTCATGGCGGTGCACGCGCACCCGGACGACGAGTCCAGCAAGGGCGCCGCCACGATGGCGAAGTACGTCGCCGAGGGCCACGAGGTCATGGTCGTGACGTGCACGGGCGGTGAGGCGGGCAGCATCCTCAACCCCGCCATGGACCGGCCCGAGGTGCTGGCCAACATGGCCGAGATCCGGCGCGACGAGATGGCGCGGGCGGCGAAGATCCTGGGGGTGAAGCACCGCTGGCTCGGCTTCGTCGACTCGGGACTGCCCGAGGGCGACCCGCTGCCGCCGGTGCCGGAGGGCTCGTTCGCCGTGGTGCCGCTGGAGGAGTCCGCCGAGGCGCTGGTGCGCGTGGTGCGGGAGTTCCAGCCCCACGTGCTGATCACCTACGACGAGAACGGCGGGTACCCGCACCCGGACCACATCCGCACCCACGAGGTGTCGATGGCGGCCTTCGACGCGGCGGGCGACCCGAACCGGTTCCCGGACGCCGGCGACCCGTGGCAGCCGCTCAAGCTGTACTACGTGCACGGCTTCTCCAAGGCCCGGATGATCGCGTTCGACACGGCGCTCAAGGCGGCCGGCCTGCCCTCGCCGTACGAGGAGTGGCTCAAGTCCTGGGACCCCGACCGGGCCGACATCATGGAGCGGGTGACCACCCGGATCGAGTGCGGTGAATACTTCGAGGTGCGCGACGAGGCGCTGAAGGCGCACGCCACGCAGATCGACCCGACCAGCCGCTGGTTCGCGGTCCCGCTCGAGATCCAGCGCGAGACGTGGCCGACCGAGGAGTACGAGCTGAACCGCTCCCTGGTGGACAGCACGCTGCCGGAGGATGATCTGTTCGCCGGCATCAAGGAGAAGGTGAGTCCATGAGTTTCGGTGTGCCGGCCGTCGCGGTCGCCCCGCTGACGGCGTCGGCCCTGTTCCTGGCCCAGCAGCCCGACAGCGGTGACAACGGCGGCCAGGGTGAGGACTTCGGCAAGTCCTCGCCCGTCGGCCTGCTGGTGCTGATCCTGTTCCTGATCGCGGTCGCGTTCCTCATCCGGTCGATGAGCAAGCACCTGAAGAAGGTGCCGGCGAGCTTCGACAAGGAGGAGGCGTCCTCCGAGGGTTCCGACACTTCGGGCGAAAAGCCTTCGGACGACGCGGGCGAGCAGGTCGAGGCGAAGGTCGCCGAGCCGGCGGACCCGGCGCGGGCCAAGTCCGACTGACCCTGCCCGCCGGGCGGGTTCGCCGACGGGCCTGACGAGGCCCGGCGAGCGCCGTGCCACCCTGGTGGCATGGCGAACCGACTGGCGGACGCGACCAGCCCGTACCTCCTGCAGCACGCGGGAAACCCCGTCGACTGGCGCGAATGGGGGCCCGAAGCGCTGGCCGAGGCGCGTGAGCGCAACGTGCCGATCCTGCTGTCGGTCGGCTACGCGGCGTGTCACTGGTGTCACGTGATGGCCCACGAGTCCTTCGAGGACGAGGGCACCGCGGCGCTGATGAACGCGCACTTCGTGAACATCAAGGTCGACCGCGAGGAGCGGCCGGACATCGACGCGGTCTACATGGCCGCCACCCAGGCCATGACCGGCCAGGGCGGCTGGCCGATGACCTGTTTCCTCACGCCCGAGGGTGAGCCGTTCCACTGCGGTACCTACTACCCGCCGACGCCGCGGCCGGGCATCCCGTCGTTCGGGCAGCTGCTCGTGGCCGTCTCGGAGGCGTGGACGGAGCGGCCCGAAGACCTGCGCGAGGGCGCGCAGCGGCTGATCGGGCACCTCACCGAGCAGAGCGGGCCGTTGCAGGCCTCGGCGGTGGACGCCGGCGTGCTGGCCGGCGCCGTGGAGAAGCTCGCGGCCGAGGTGGACCCCGTCCACGGTGGGTTCGGCGGCGCGCCGAAGTTCCCGCCGTCGATGGTGCTGGAGTTCCTGCTGCGCCACCACGAGCGCACGGGCTCGTCCGAAGCGCTGTCGCTCGCTTCGTCGACCGCGGAGGCCATGGCCCGCGGTGGCATCCACGACCAGCTCGCCGGCGGCTTCGCGCGGTACTCCGTGGACGCCGAGTGGATCGTTCCGCACTTCGAGAAGATGTTGTACGACAACGCTTTGCTGCTCCGGGTTTACGCCCATTTGGCGCGCCGGGGGTCTTCGTTCGCTCTGGGTGTCGCCGAGGGGATCGTCCGGTTCCTGGAGGCCGATCTGCTGACCGCGGAGGGCGGCTTCGCGGCTTCGCTCGACGCGGACACCGAAGGCGTCGAGGGTCTCACTTATGTCTGGACGCCGCCCGAGCTGCGCGAGGTGCTCGGGGACGAGGACGGCGTGTGGGCGGCTTCGGTGTTTTCGGTGACGGAGTCCGGAACGTTCGAGAAGGGGTCGTCGACCCTGCAGCTGCCGGGTGATCCGGAGTCCACTGACCGGTTCGAGCGCGTCCGGCAGGCGTTGCTGGCCGCGCGGGCTTCGCGGCCGCAGCCGGCGCGGGACGACAAGGTGGTGGCCGCGTGGAACGGTCTCGCCATCACCGCGCTCGCCGAGGCGGGTGTCGCGCTGGAGCGTCCACAGTGGATCGAGCTGGCGCGCGGAGCGGCTTCGCTGCTGCTGTCCACGCATCTCGTGGACGGCCGGCTGCGGCGCAGCTCGCGCGACGGTGTGGTGGGCGTGCCGGCGGGCGTCCTCGAGGACTACGCGTGCCTGGCCGACGGGCTGCTCGCCCTGCACCAGGCGACAGGCGAGCCGCGGTGGCTGGAGGAGGCTTCGCGGCTGCTGGACCTGGCGTTGACGCACTTCGCTTCGGACGTCGTTGGCGCGTACCACGACACCGCGGACGACGCGGAAACGTTGGTGCAGCGCCCTTCCGACCCCACGGACAACGCGAGCCCTTCGGGAGCATCGGCGTTGGCGGGAGCGTTGCTGACGGCTTCCGCGCTGGGCGGGTACGAGCAGGCCGCGCGGTATCGCGACGCGGCCGATGCGGCGTTGCAGCGTGCCGGCCTGCTGATCGGCCGGGCGCCGCGGTTCGCCGGGCACTGGCTTTCGGTGGCTGAAGCGGCGCAGTCGGGGCCGGTGCAGGTGGCCGTCGTCGGGGAGGACCGGGCGGCGTTGGTCGCGGCGGCCGCGCGACAGATCCACGGCGGCGGTGTGGTGCTGGGTGGCGCTCCGGACGCACCCGGCGTGCCGCTGCTGGCGGACCGCCCGCTGGTCGACGGCGCCGCGGCGGCGTACGTCTGCCGCGGCTACGTCTGCGATCGCCCGGTGACCTCGGCGGAGGACCTGCTCGCGCAGCTCTGAGTTCCGCCCCTGGTGAACACTGCCCTGCCCGACGTGTATTCGGCGTAGCTTCAGTAGCGAGGTAATCATGTAATCGCGCACTTCGAGGTGGTGGAACACATGGGACGAGGTTGGAAGGGCCGCGGCGGCTGGCAGCAGGCCGAGGTGCCGTCGGCCGAAGACGCGGCCGCCTGGCTCGGCGGCCGCCTCCCGGACGGCTGGTTCACGGGCGACCCGGAGGTCACCGTCGACCGCGAGGAGATCATCATCGTGGGCGAGCTGCCCGCGCTGACCGGCGAATACGCCGACGACGCGGCCCGCGCGGCCGCCGAGGACGGCCGCATCAGCCGGTTCCGCGAAGACACGCGCGACGAGCGCATCGAGATCGCCCGGCAGGCCGAGCACCGCTACCAGCGCAAGGTCGCGTGGGGCGCCAAGCTCGGCGGCACGAAGGTGCTGTTCACGACGTTGTCCGCGCCCGTGATGACACGGCTGCGCCAGCCCGAACGCCTGGTCCTCGACACCCTCGTCGCGGCCGGCGTCGCCCGCTCGCGCTCCGAGGCCCTGGCCTGGGCCGTCCGGCTCGTCGGCGAACACGCCGACACCTGGCTCGCCGAGCTCCGCGACGCGATGACCAAGGTCGACGACCTGCGCTCGAAAGGCCCGGACCTGAGCTGACAGCCGGGTACCGACGGGGACCCTCGCGCTTCGGTGCGAGGGTCCCTTTCGCGTATGGGGCGGCTGACGGGCGCGGGTAGTGGCGTGGCCGGACCGGCGCGAAAGTCCCCGCCGCGGGCGAGCCGGCCAGTCTCGGTCGCCCTCCCGCGCTGGTGTTCGCGGGGGACGCTCCGGGCCCGGGTTCTCGTTGCGGCGCGAGAGTTCCCCGCACGCAGGGGCCGGTTGTCGATGGCTGCGTGCGCGGTTGTGGTGGGGTTCCGTCGCCCGGCCACTCTCGTCTGGCGCGAAAGTCCCCGCCGCAAGCGAGCTGGCCACCCTCCGTTGCCGCACGGCCGTTCCGTCGCCCGAGTGTGCCGGTCAGACCCGGGAACGCCACCGTCCCCGCAGAGTCCGGCGGTCCGTCCGCGTCAGCAGGCCGTCGGAGTCGCGGCCCCAGTGCCCGCCGTGGGAGTCGGTGAACTGCAGGCCCGGGACGGCGGCGGTGGAGTACAGGTCGTCGGCCGGGAGCTGGGCGTGGCCGAAGGGCAGGCCGCGCACGGCGGTGGCGCCGGGCGGGACGATGGCGAGCTGCAGTTGGTGCGGGGTGTTCTCGTCGGGGCGGCGGACGGTGACGGTGCAGTCGAACGCGGGGGCGTCGCCGCCGTTGTGGACGCACACGACGTAGTCCTCGGCGCGGTCGTGGCGGCCGCCCTCGTCGAGCCAGGCGGACACGGAGTGGGCCTGTTCCTGCTGCCGGATCTCGGGCTGGTCCTTGCGGTTGAGCAGCATGATCCACACGTACGACGCGAACCCGAGCAGTGAGCCGGCACTGCCGATCGCCGAGACCCACGTGGCGGTGACTTGCGAACTCATCGCCGCGGGCTTTCCCCGCCGGGACAGCCACCAAACGATCGAGTCGTCTTCGTCACCTCGACCTGCGACGACGCGGCGGCGGGAGCAGGCTTACCAGTGAGTAGCCCAGTCTCACCGAGGAGGAGCCGTGGACATCCCTGCCGTTCCCGCGAAGGTGGATCCGGACGCGCTCACCGCCGTCCTCGACGGCCGCTGGGCCGAGCTGCGCGGCGGTGTGCGTGCGCAGATGTCGGCCGAGGAGTTCCGCGATCTCGTCGACCTGGACATCGAGGCGCACCGCGCGCAGGTGCTCGACCAGCTGCGCAAACTCGCCGCCACGGACCGGCCCGCGCTCGGGTTCGACCGCGCGTACGGCGGGCAGAGCGACATCGGTGGTTCCGTGGTGTCGTTCGAGATGCTCGGCCTCGGTGACCTGTCGCTGATGGTCAAGGCCGGCGTGCAGTGGGGGCTGTTCGGCGGCGCCGTCCAGCTCCTCGGAACCCAGCGCCACCACGAGAAGTACCTGCGGCGCATCATGGACCTCGACCTGCTCGGCTGCTTCGCGATGACCGAGCACGGCCACGGCTCCGACGTGCAGCACCTGCACACCACCGCGACGTACGACCCGGCGGCGCAGGAGTTCGTGGTCCACAGCCCGGATCCGGGCGCCACCAAGGAATACATCGGCAACGCGGCCCGCGACGGCCACGCCGCCGTCGTCTTCGCGCAGCTCGTGACGGGCGGCGAATCCCGTGGCGTGCACGCGTTTTTCGTGCCTATCCGCGACGACTCCGGCGAGCCCATGCCCGGCGTCACGATCGAGGACTGTGGCCGCAAGGCGGGCCTCAACGGCGTCGACAACGGCCGCCTGGCCTTCGACCACGTCCGCATCCCGCGCGAAGCGCTGCTGAACCGCTTCGGCGACGTCGCCGAGGACGGCATCTACTCCAGCCCCATCGAAAGCGACGGCCGCCGCTTCTTCACGATGCTCGGCACGCTCATCCGCGGCCGCGTGAGCGTCGGCGGAAGTGCCGGCAGCGCCACGAAACGCGCGCTGACGCTGGCGATCCGCTACGGCGAGCAGCGCCGGCAGTTCAAGCGTCCCGACGGCGACGAGGTCGTGATCCTCGACTACCTCGGCCACCAGCGCAAGCTCCTGCCTGCGCTCGCGAAGACGTACGCGCTGCACTTCGCGCAAGAAGAGCTCGTCGCGAAGCTGAACGACATCGCGCCCGACGCGCCCGAAGAGGAACAACGCGAGCTGGAATCCCGCGCGGCCGGCCTGAAAGCCGCCAACACCTGGCACGCCACCGCCACGATCCAGGCCGCCCGCGAAGCCTGCGGCGGCGCCGGTTACCTGTCGGAAAACCTGCTGGCCGGCCTCAAAGCCGACACCGACGTCTTCACGACCTTCGAGGGCGACAACACGGTTCTGCTCCAGCTCGTGGCCAAAGGCCTTCTCACGCAATACAAAGAGCACTTCGAAGACCTCAGTCCACTTGCGACCGCGCGCTTCGTCGCCGAACAACTCGTGGGCGCGGTGTTGGAACGCACCTCCGCCCGAAAGTTCGTCGAACGCCTGACGGAATCCGACGACGCCGAGGTGCTCTTCGACCGCGAATGGCAACTGCGCCTCTTCGAGGACCGCGAGGAACACGTGCTCGACGGCGTCGCCAACCGCCTGCGCAAGGCCGCCGACGACCCGTTCGGCGTCTTCAACGCCGCGCAGGACCACGTGCTGCGCGCCGGCCGGGTGCACGTGGATCACCTTGTGCTGTCGGCGTTCGCCCGCGCGGTCGACGCGTGCGCCGATCCGGAGGCCGCGGCTTTGCTGTCGCGGGTGTGCGATCTGTACGCCCTGTCGGCCATCGAGGAGGACCGGGCGTGGTTCCTGGAGCACGGACGCCTGACTTCGTCGCGGTCGAAGGCGGTGACTGCCGCGGTGAACGAGTTGTGTGCCGAGCTGCGCCCGCACGCTCGGACTTTGGTGGACGCCTTCGCGATCCCGGCGCAGTTCCTGGCCGCGCCTATGCTGCGGGACTGAGCCGGTACTGGCCCGGGGCCACGCCGAAATGTCGTTTGAAGGCGTGGGAAAACGCGTACGGCGAGCCGTAGCCGACCTGCCGCGCGATGGCGGGCAGCGCGCGGTCGCCGTCGCGCAGGAGGCGCGCCGCGGTGGCCATGCGCCACCACGCGAGGTAGGCCATCGGTGCGCGGCCGGTGAGGGCGGTGAAGCGGCGGGCGAGCGTCGCACGGGACAGGCCGACCTCGGCGGGCAGGTCCTCGAGCCGCCACGCGCGCGCCGGGTCCGCGTGCAACGCCTGCAGGGCCGCGGCGATTTCGGGGTCCTGCAACGCTTTCGGCCAGCCGGCTTGCGGGTGGTCGGCGAACCACGCACGTACGAGGTAGACGAGCAGCAGGTCCAGCAGCCCGGCGACGGCGGCGTCGCGACCGGGCCGGCTGCCGTGCATCTCACCGCCGAGCAGCGTGATGGCCGTGCGCAGCTCGGTGTGCTCGCCGACGCGGGCCGGCAGGTGCACGACGTCGGGCAGACCGTCGACGAGGAAGTGCGCTCGCGAGTGGTCGAAGCGGTACTTGCCGCAGAGGAGATCCGTGCCGCCCGCCGGATCGTCGACGGCGGTTTCGAACGGGACCGCGCGCCGGCCGTCGGGCGTAGCCGACAGGACGTGGGTGGCGCCGCGGGGCAGGAGCACGGCGTCGCCGGGGCTGAGCTGCACGGGTTCGTCTTCGGTGAGCAGCCAGCCGGTGCCCCGCAGGACCACGTGGAACCCGGCGCCCGCGTACGGCGCGAACCGGTAGCACCACTCGCCGCCGACGCGCAGCCGGTTGGACGACGGCTCGCCGGTGCGCATCACGGCGATCGCGTCGCTGAGCACATCCATGCGCCCAGTGTAAGGCGATGAGACTTTTGCGCATCGATTCGCAGATTTGAAGCATTGGAATGCTCATCGGTGCGGCTTAACGTCGAGAGCATGATTCAGCTCGGTGAAGTCGAAGTGACCAAGGTCGTCGAGTGGTCGGGCGACATCGCGCCCGTGTCCGCCGTTCTGCCGGACACCCCGGCCGAACTCTGGCGCGACAACGAGGAGTGGCTCGCGCCGCGGCACTGGCACCCGGAGGCCGACGCGTACCACGCCGCCGTGCAGACGTGGGTGCTGCGCAGCGAGGGCAAGGTGATCCTCGTGGACACCGGGGTCGGCAACGGGCGCACTCGGCCGCAAATCCCGCTGTTCGACCACCTCGACACGGACTTCCTGGCACGCCTGGCCGCCGCCGGCGTGCAACCGGGCGACGTCGACGTCGTGGTCAACACCCACATCCACTACGACCACGTCGGCTGGAACACCCGCGCCGACGGCGACGGCTGGGTCCCGACCTTCCCGAACGCCACGTACCTCATCCCGCGCGCCGACCAGGAGTGGTTCGATCCGCGCAACGCCCACCGCCGCTCCGTCGACCCGCTTCGCTTGCAGGGCAGCCTGCTGGTCTACGCCGACAGCATCACGCCGGTCCTCGATCGTGCCGTGCTGTGGGAGGACTCGTACCGCATCGACGGCAACCTGATCCTTGAGTCCGCGCCCGGCCACACGCCCGGATCTTCCTTGCTGCGCTTGACTTCCGGCTCGGATCGCGCGGTGTTCGTGGGGGATCTGCTGCACAGCCCAGTGCAGATCCTGGCGCCCGCGCACAGCAGCTGCTTCTGCGAAGACCCCGTTCAGGCCGCCACCACACGCACCCGGGTCCTGACCCGCGCCGCCGACCTGGGTGAACTGGTCGTCCCGGCCCACTTCGCCGACGCCTCGGCCGTCGAGCTCCGCCGCTCCGGCTCCGGCCTCTCCATCCACACCTGGCGCGACGCCACCTGATCGGCCCCGCGCGGCGACCCCGGGCCGCCCGCTACCCTTCGGCCAGGCGCCGGTTCTGCCGCTGCCTGGGGGGATTCCATCCCCATCACTGGAGGTCCTGGCCTTGACAGCCACCCGGGGGACCAGCCACGCCACCCTGCTCACCGCCGCCAAAGCCGGCTGGGCGACGACGTTCCGTTACGCACTACTGGTTTTGATCAGCCGGGGGACCGTGGGAGCGGCGGTGCTCTTGTTGCTGCGGTGAGCCAGGCGTAGAGCACGAGCCAAATCGACGCCGGCGATTCGAGCATCGCCGGCTACCTGGTTCAGTGCGGCGAGGTCGAAACCGCGCACTGGGCCTTGACCTGCACGGACGAGCTCCTCCGGATCGGCTCGGTGGGGTGCTGGCTGGAGTTGCGCGGCCGCGGTACTCCATCGGGCGGCGGCATGATGCCGGCGAAAGCCCTGGCGCTGGCCTCGGTCTACGTGCGCGAGGGCAAGCCGCGGGACCTCATTCGTGGCCGCCGGAAGCTGACCGGAAACGTGGGCGTCGTTCCCCCGGAGCATCGGGAACGACGGCCGTCCTTCGAGGCTGGGTGGTTGGCGCTCCCGCGGGATCACGGGGTCGGAGACGACGCTCGGGACTACTGGGAGGAGCCCTCCGCGCAACTCGCTCGGCCATCCGTGGCAGTCGCTGCCTTGCCGAGCTCCGAACCCGAGGGCCTCGTCGTGTCCGACGCGATCATGCGGTGGTCGAACGGCTTCACCAAGTACAACCTCACTGAAGACCTGATCCGCAACGACGTCGGTTACCTGCGAACCGCGGGTCAGTTCCTGATCATCGAACGAACCGCGGCACCCGACGCGCACTACATCCAGTCGATGCGGCGCCCGCAGGGTGACTATCAGATCGAGTACCGGGCTGGTGGCCCGCAGGAGCACTTCCAGGCATACGCCAGAAATCGCCCCCAGGTTGTCGCTGCCCTGTGGGGCTGGTGCACCCGTGACAAGGCATGGCGCGACCGACTCGAGTGGACGAACATCGGCAGCATGCTCCTCGATCCGGGCCGGAGAACCCGGATCGAGGAGTGAGAGGATCGACCCCTCGAAGCACCGCAGCTACGCGTACAACGCCAGCCAAATCGCGATGTAATGCGACACCGCCGCCAGCACCGTGCACGCGTGGAAGTACTCGTGGTACCCGAAGGTCTCCGGCCAGTGGTTGGGCCACTTCACCGCGTAGAACACCGCGCCCAGGGTGTAGAACAGGCCGCCCACGCAGATGAGGACCAGGGCGGCGACGCCGGCGTGGTGGGCGAGTTCCGGCATGACGAAGACGGCGACCCAGCCCAGGGCGATGTAGATCGGCACGCCGAGCCAGCGGGGGGCGTGCGGCCACAGCATCTTCATCGCGACGCCCAGGATGGCGCCGCCCCAGACGATGGCCAGGATGATGTAGCCCGTGGGCTTCGACATGGCCAGCAGGGTGAACGGGGTGTAGGTGCCGGCGATGAACAGGAAGATCATGGAGTGGTCGGCGCGCTTCATCCACTTGTACGCGCGCGGGCTCCACAGGCGGCGGTGGTAGAGAGCGCTCACGCCGAAGACGCCGAGGACGGTCAGGCCGTAGACGGACGTCGCCAGCGCGGCCAGGGGTGAGACGGTCGACGCGGCGAGGCTGACCAGGACGGCGGTGCCCGCGACCGCGCCGAAGAAGGACCAGAAGTGGATGTGGCCGCGCAGGCGCGGGCGGGTGTCCACTGGCGCAGGGCCGGACGGTGGGGGTTCGGTCGTCACGCTCACCGACCCCACGCTACGGGAGCGTAGGTTTTTCGCCACCCCCCGTGGCGCGTCACACGTGTGACGCGGGGGTGCGTACGCTCAGCCGACGTGAGCCTCCGGTCCTTCCTGTCCGACGTCGTCTACAGCGTCTACGGCCGCCGCCTGATCCAGCAGGCGCGGGGCCGCCATCCTCGGCACATCGCGATCATGCTCGACGGAAACCGCAGGTGGGCGCGCGAAGCCGGGTTCACCGACGTGGCCGACGGGCACCGCGCGGGTGCCAAGAAGATCGCCGACTTCCTCAGCTGGTGCCGCGAGGCCGACGTCGAGGTCGTCACCATGTGGCTGCTCTCGACCGACAACCTCAACCGCGACCCCGACGAGCTCGAGCCGCTGCTGAAGATCATCACCGACGTCACCGACGAACTCGCGGGTCCCGCCGTGCCGTGGCGGCTGCGGATCATGGGGGCGCTGGACCTGCTGCCGCTGGACGTCGCGAAGAAGCTCACCGCCGCCGCGGCCCGCACCGAGGACCGCACCGGCATGGAGGTCAACATCGCGGTCGGTTACGGCGGGCGACAGGAAATCGCCGATGCCGTGCGCAAGCTGCTGCTGCAGCACGCCGACGAGGGCACGTCGATCCGCGAGCTGGCGAAAATCCTCGACGTGGACCACATCTCGGAACACCTGTACACGTCCGGCCAACCGGATCCCGACCTTATTATCCGAACGTCAGGAGAGCAGCGGCTTTCCGGATTCCTGCTCTGGCAGTCGGCGCATTCGGAATTCTGGTTCACGGAGGCCTACTGGCCCGCATTCCGGCGCGTCGACTTCCTTCGCGCGCTTCGTGACTACGCCTGGCGGCACCGCCGCTTCGGAACCTGAGGCGCCCGGTCGGAGAAAACCCGGGCACAGCGGAAGAGCCCCCGGAGTCGGAACTCCGGGGGCTCTTCCGTAGCCGAGGTCGGCTATCAGCCGTGGTGCTCCAGCGAGTGGAGGACCAGCGCCGGGGTGGTGGCGATGCCCGTGTAGGCACCGGCGACCAGCGAGGCGGCACCGAAGCCCAGGGCCCCGCCACCCTCGATGAAGGTCGCGTAGGCGTCGCCGAACGTCGGGTCCGGGGTGTAGCCGTGGTCTGCCGGCGAGGCGAACGCCGTGCCGCCGATCATCATCAGGCCCGCAGCGGCACCGGCGACGATTCCAGCCTTCTTCAGCACTTCGCACACTCCTAGGTAGAGATATCTGGGATCCGGGGCACCGAAGTTTCCGGTGGTGTGTCCCGCAGTGAGAAAATTACCCTCGCCGGGCCCGAAATGAATGCCGCGTACGCCCATTGTGTGAGGCCGAAATCGCGTGGTTCACCCGGTCCGGTCCTGTCTTCAGGACGCGAACTGCATTCTCGTCCGGCCCGTGGTACAAGCCTTTGCGCTGATCTCGTGAACGCGTTCGGTGATCTTTTTTCCATGATCATGCCACCGCGTGATCGCTCGATCGCTGACTCGGTGACGCAGCGTGACAGTGACGGGGTGTCGATGTCGGACGACCTACGGTGAGGTGACGAATGAGCGAATCACCTGTGTGGCTGCCTGCACGAACCGCGATCCGTCGGTACCTTCCGGAAGTGAGGGCACGCGTTCCGTGCGGGTCCTCGCGGGAGGCCCTGGTCGTGGCGTTGATCGAGGGGGCGGCACAGCCGCCCACACGATGCACGAGGGGGCCGGCACCCGGCCCTCGTGGCCGTGCCCGCTGACGTAGCCAACGTCAGGGAGCACGGACCCAGCCAGGGAGGTGCCCGGCCCAGCGAGTGCGGGCGTGGGGTGCAACACGCCCTCGAGGGAGATGCCGTCGTGACTGCGCAGCGTTCACCCCGCAAGGCCTCTGGCCGTTCTTCGACCGGTGCCTCTGGCCCGGAGAAAGCCTCGATCTCGCCCGAATCCGGGCAGTCCACGTACGTGCTCGACACGTCTGTGCTGCTCTCCGACCCGTGGGCGGTGACGCGGTTCGCCGAACACGCGGTCGTGCTGCCCCTGGTCGTCATCAGTGAACTGGAGGCGAAGCGCCACCACCCCGAGCTCGGCTGGTTCGCCCGCGAGTCGCTCAGGTTGCTCGACGACCTGCGGCTCAAGCACGGCCGGCTCGACGCGCCGATCCCGATCGGCGACGAGGGCGGCACCCTGCAGGTGGAGCTCAACCACACCGACCCGTCGGTGCTGCCCGTGGGCTTCCGGACCGACTCCAACGACCACCGCATCCTCGCGTGCGCGCTCAACCTCGCGGTGGAACGGCCGTCGGTCACGCTGGTGACGAAGGACATCCCGCTGCGGGTCAAGGCGGGGGCCGTGGGTCTGGCCGCCGACGAGTACCGCGCGGGCGAGGTCACGCCGTCGGGCTGGACGGGCATGGCCGACGTGGACGCTCCTCAGGAGCTGATCGACAGCCTCTTCTCGGGCGGCACCGTCGACCCGGTCGAGTACGGCCTGCCCGACGTGGGTGAGCTGCCGTGCCACACCGGTCTGCGGCTGCTCGCGGGCAGCTCCAGCGCCCTGGGCCGCGTCACGGCGGACAAGCGCGTGCGGCTGGTGCGCGGCGACCGCGAGGCGTTCGGCCTGCACGGCCGCTCCGCCGAACAGCGCGTGGCCCTCGACCTGCTGCTCGACTCGGACGTCGGCATCGTGTCGCTGGGCGGCCGCGCCGGCACCGGCAAGTCGGCGCTCGCGCTGTGCGCCGGCCTCGAGTCAGTGATGGAACGCCGCCAGCACCGCAAGGTCGTGGTGTTCCGCCCGGTTTACGCCGTCGGCGGCCAGGACCTCGGCTACCTGCCCGGGTCCGAGAGCGAGAAGATGCAGCCGTGGGCGCAGGCGGTGTTCGACACCCTCGGCGCGCTGGTCAGCCAGGACGTGCTCGACGAGGTCTTCGACCGCGGCATGCTCGAGGTGCTCCCGCTGACCCACATCCGCGGCCGCTCGCTGCACGACTCCTTCGTGATCGTCGACGAGGCCCAGTCGCTGGAACGCAACGTGCTGCTCACGGTGCTCTCCCGCCTCGGCACCGCGTCGCGCGTGGTCCTCACGCACGACGTCGCCCAGCGCGACAACCTCCGCGTCGGCCGCCACGACGGCGTCTCGGCGGTGATCGAGAAGCTGAAGGGGCACCCGCTGTTCGCGCACGTCACGCTGACGCGCTCGGAACGGTCGCCGATCGCGGCGCTGGTGACGGAAATGCTGGAGGACCACGGCTGATCCGCTCGTGAGCCTGCCCGTCCCGAAACTGGGGCGGGCAGGCTCACGGTAGTTTCAGGTTCCCGGCCAAACGTCGGCCGGAGAACGGACATACAAACTTCGTGAGCCAGATCGAACTCTGCGCAGACCGCCCGGCTTGGCTCAAGATGGTGTGGCGCGGCTGGGCTCGGCCGGGAGCGACCAGCTCCGTCGAGGATGAGGCGGTCGCTGTGCGTGCCTACCGCCATTGGCGGCACGCCGAGGAGTTGCTGGACGTAGCGACGTCGGAGTTCCATCGAATTGACATTGTCACCACTCTCAAGCGGGCAATCGACCATCGGGTGCGATCTCTGCGCGAGATGTACCAGCTCAACCGGCTGAGACAGGTCGTGGGAGAGAGGAAGATCGGGGATCTGGAAACATTGCAGCGGCTGAACGTCTCTCGGCAGTTCATGCTGGGCAAGCTGATGCTGATCCGCAACGCCGTGGAGCATCAGGATGCGGTTCCACCGGCGGTCGCTGAGTGTCGCGAGCTCGTCGAATTGGTGTGGTATTTCCTGAAGTCGACTGACGCCTTGTTGTGCGTTCCACTGACTGAGGTGAATCTTGATTCCTCCACCACGGTGGAAGATGGCAGCTCCTCCCACTCGGAGGGCGGCGTGACTCTGTCGTTTGACTTCGAGACGTGGCTACCGAAGATCGCGGGGAATATGCCCGAGCGGCACTTCTCCCCGGTAGCTAAGCCAGGCTGGGCTGAAGTTCGCCTCGATGCCCTCGACGTACATGACAAGTGGGTGAGTTTCGCGGGTACAGTCCATGGCCCGCGCGAGGTGCTTTGGTCGATGTGGCGGGACTACTTCGCATGGGCTGCCGGCGGGCCGAGGGCAGTGCTTTACGAAGAGCATTGACTGGCTTGTCGCCACCCAGGTTCGGGTGGCGACAAACGCGTCCTCACCAGCCAGAAGGCAGCGGCCGTCCCTCCGCGAACCCGGCGGCCGACTGCACGCCCAGCAGCGCGCGCTCGTGGAATTCCTCCATCGTGCGCGCGCCGGCGTAGGTGCAGGACGAGCGCACGCCCGAGCAGATGGAGTCGAGCAGGTCCTCCACGCCGGGGCGGTTGGGGTCCAGGGCCATGCGCGACGTCGAGATGCCCTCTTCGAACAACGCCTTGCGGGCGCGCTCGAACACGTTGTCCGTGCGGGTGCGGGCGCCGACGGCGCGTTTGGACGCCATGCCGAACGACTCCTTGTACGGGCGGCCCTGCTCGTCGTAACGCAGGTCGCCCGGGGATTCGTGGGTGCCGGCGAACCAGGAGCCGACCATGGCGGCCGAGGCGCCCGCGGCGAGCGCCAGTGCGACGTCGCGCGGGTGGCGGACGCCGCCGTCGGCCCAGACGTGCTTGCCCAGCTCGCGCGCGGCGGCAGCGCACTCGGCGACGGCGGAGAACTGCGGCCGGCCGACGCCGGTCATCATGCGCGTGGTGCACATGGCGCCCGGGCCGACGCCGACCTTCACGACGTCGGCGCCCGCGTGGATGAGGTCGCGGGTGCCCTCGGCGGTGACGACGTTGCCGGCGACCACCGGGACCGCGGGCGAGATCGCGCGGACGGCCTTCAGCGCGGCGATCATCTTCTCCTGGTGCCCGTGGGCCGTGTCGACGACCAGCGTGTCGACGCCCGCGGCCAGCACGGCCTCGGCCTTCGCGGCCACGTCGCCGTTCACGCCGATCGCGGCGGCCACACGCAGGTTGCCGCCGGCGTCGGTGGCCGGGGTGTAGACGCCCGCGCGCAGCGCGCCGACGCTGGTCAGCACGCCGGCGAGGCGGCCGTCGGCGTCGAGGCCGAGCGCGAGGCGCCCGCCGTGGGTGTGGAGCAGGTCGAAGACCTCGCGCGGCGGCGTGTCCAGCGGCACGGCGACGGTCGCGGGCTGCGCGATCTCGGCCAGGCGCGCGAAGCGGTCGACGCCCGCGCACGCGGCTTCGTCGACAACGCCGACGGGGCGGCCTTCGCCGTCCACGATCACGACGGCGCCGTGGGCGCGCTTGTGGACCAGGTTGAGGGCGTCGGCGACGGCGTCACCGCCCGTGAGCACGAGCGGGGTGTCCCAGACGGTGTGGCGGCTCTTCACCCACGTCACGATCTCGGCCACCGCGGCGGTGTCCACGTCCTGCGGCAGCACCACCAAGCCGCCGCGGCGGGCCACCGTCTCGGCCATCCGCCGCCCGGCGACGGCCGTCATGTTGGCCACCACCACGGGGATCGTCGCACCGGTGCCGTCCACAGTGGACAGATCGACGTCGAAGCGGGACTCCACGTCCGAGCGGTTCGGCAGCAGGAACACGTCGTCGTAGGTCAGGTCGTGAGGGGGCACGTGCCCGTCGAGAAAGCGCACGAGTCCCCAGACTACGTGCCGGAAGCTCCGGACGCGAACCCGGCGTGACCCGTGGAACAATGCCGTTATGAACGGCCGTGATCGCGACGAAACGGGCCGAGCGCGCAACGCCCGCCCGCGCGACGGGCTCGGCCGGCCCCTGCCGTACGGCGCCGATGGCGTCGCCCGCCAGCCGGAAGGCGTGGTCCGCACCCCGGCGGGGACGCTCGCCGAAGCCCAGCAGCTGCTCGACGAGGGCCGCCCGTTCCACGCCCACGAGGTCTTCGAAGACGCGTGGAAGGCCACGGACGGCCCCGAGCGCGAGCTGTGGCGCGGCCTGGCGCAGCTGGCCGTCGGCATGACCCACGCCCTGCGCGGCAACGGCACGGGCGCCGTCGCGTTGCTGGAGCGCGCCGCGGTGAACCTCGAGCCGTTCGCGGCCGCGCCGCCGCACGGGATCGACGTCCCCGGCTTGCAGAAGTGGGCGCGCGACCTGGCAGGAGAAGCGAAGACGCGCGTGCGCGCCGAACCGGCGGCGCCGCGGCTGAGTTCTGCCGGCACCACGCCCTGAGGTCACCAGGGCACGGGCCCGTCCTCGTTGAGGAACATCCCGGTCGGTGCCGCGGCGCCCTGCGCGACCAGGTCGAGGACCACGCGCGCGCCCTGTTCGGCGGTGCGGGGGCCGGTGTGGCCGTTGAGGTCGGAGGCGATGAAGCCGGGGGTGACGGCGTTGACGTGGAAGTGCGCATACGCGGGGTCGGCGCGGAACGTGGTCGCGTAGCGGATGGTGAGCATGACGAGCGCGGTTTTCGACGACGAGTAGGCGATGGTGTCCGTCGCGGCCGCGAACTGCGAGCCCTCCGCGGTGGTGAGGGCGAGCGACGCTGAGGTGCTGGCGACGTTGACCACGTGCGGCGCTTCGGCGGCGCGCAGGAGGTTCAGCATCCGGTGCGTGACGGCGGCGACGCTGAAGAGATTCGTTTCGTAGGCGCGGCGGAGGTGTTCCGCGGTCAGCTCGGCGGGTTCGACGGAGAAGCGCGCGCCGGCGTTGTTGACGAGGACGTCGAGCCTGCCGTGGCGGGTTTCGAGGTGGTGGGCGACGTCGTCGATGTCCGCCGCGGACGTCACGTCGAGCCGGACCGGCGTCACGGCCAGGCCTTCGGCACGGAGCTCGGCGGCGGTTTTCTCGCCGAGGGCGAGGTCGCGGCTGCCGAGCAGGACGGTGGCGCCCCGGCGGGCCAGACCGCGGGCGATTTCGCGGCCGAGACCCTTGTTGGCGCCGCTCACGAGGGCTGTGATCATGGCCGCCAGCGTCGTCGCGGGGCTCGGCGGTCACCAGGCCGCGACAGGGCCACCCGCGGTTAACCTGGGGACGTGAACGCCATCGGCGACTTCCTGCGTGCCCGGCGGGCGCTGGTGAGCCCCGCCGACGTCGGCCTGCCCGACGCCGGCCCGCGCCGCGTGCCGGGGCTGCGGCGAGAGGAGCTGGCCGCCGTCGCGGGCGTGAGCGTGGACTACTACGTGCGCCTCGAGCAGGGCCGCGACCGGCACCCGTCGCCGCAGGTGCTCGACGCGCTGGCTCGCGCCCTCCGCCTGGGCGACGACGGCGCCGCCCACCTGCACCGACTCGCGTCACCGCCCCGCGTCACCGGCGGCGAGCTGCCGGCTGGGGTGCGTGAACTGGTCGAGCACAACGCCGCCCCGGCGCTCGTGTGGGGACGGCGGATGGACGTGCTCGCCGCCAGCCCGCTCGCCGTGGCGCTGGCGCCGATGTACCGGCCGGGCACGAATCTCGCCCGCGCGTTTTTCCTCGACCCCTCGGTGCGTTCGCTGCACCCGCATTGGGCGGCGATGGCCCGCAACGTGACCGCGATGCTCCGCGCCCGGACCGCGCTGCTCGATCCGGCGCTGGACGCCCTCGTCGCCGAGTTGCTGGCGGCGAGCCCGGACTTCGCCCGGCTGTGGCCCCGCCACGACGTCCGCACGAACGCCGCTCCGCGCAAGGTTTTCCGCCACCCGGTGGCGGGTGAGCTGTCGCTGGGGCGGCAGGTGGTGACGGTGCCGGGCGGGGAGTGGGACGTGCTGATCTACCACGCCGAACCGGGCAGCCCTGCTGCCGACGCGTTGGGCCGGCTGGCTTAGCTCTCCGGCCAGTCCTTCGACGCCGCCTTTTCCTCGCCGATCGTCGTGCCCTCGCCGTGGCCGGTGCGGACGGACGTGGGGTCCGGGAGGGGGAAAAGGCGTTCACGGATGGACTTGACGATGGTGGGGTAGTCCGAATAGGACCGTCCGGTGGCGCCGGGGCCGCCGTGGAACAGGGTGTCGCCCGTGAAGAGGACGGACAGGTCGGGCGCGTGGAGGCAGACGGCGCCCGGGGCGTGGCCCGGCGTGTGGATCACCTTGAGGTCGGTGCCGGCGACGGTGATGGTCTGGCCGTCGGTGAGGTCGCCGTCCGGGGCGCGGTCCGGGTGCGTGAGGTCCCAGACGACGCGGTCGGCCGGGTGCAGCAGGATCGGCGCGCCGGTGCGTTCCGCGAGGGCGGGGGCGGCGTTGACGTGGTCGTTGTGGGCGTGGGTGCAGACGATGGCGCGCAGCGCGCGGTCCCCGACCACGTCGGCGATGGCGTCGGCGTCGTGCGCCGCGTCGATCACGATCACCTCCGTGTCGTCGCCGACGATCCACACGTTGTTGTCCACTTCCCAGCTGCCGCCGTCGAGCTCGAACACGCCCGACGTGACCAGGTTCTGCACTATCGCCGTCATGGTCTGCAGACCCTAGTGCCCCGGCGCCCGTCCGGCAGCCATACCGCCGGTACCTACTTTCCGGTAGACTTACTGCCGGTAAGTTAGCCGTGAAGACGGGAGTGCCCATGACCGCCGCTCGGGAACTGCTGGCCGAACCCCTCAAACTGCGCTGCGGCGCCGTCCTGCCCCACCGCCTGGGGAAGTCGGCGCTGAGCGAGCAGCTCGGCGACCGCCGCAACGCCCCGACGCGCGAGCTCGCCGAGCTGTACCGCACGTGGGCGCACGGCGGGGCGGGCCTGCTCGTGACCGGCAACGTGATGGTCGACCCCACGGCGCTCGGCGAACCCCGCAACGTCGCGCTGCCCGCCGTCCCCGATCCCGCCGCCTACGAGCCGTGGGCGCGCAGCGTGGCCGGCACCGACGCGCAGCTGTGGGCGCAGCTCAACCATCCGGGCCGCCAAAGCCCGCGATTCCTTTCCCGCCAACCGGTTGCGCCGTCCGCGGTGCCGTTCGGCAACCGCGGCGTCCGGACCGCGTTCGCCGCGCCGCGCGCCCTGACCGGCGACGAGATCGAGACGATCGTGGACCGCTTCGCGCTGGCCGCGCGGACGTTCGTCGACGCCGGGTTCGCCGGCGTGCAGCTGCACGGCGCCCACGGGTACCTGATCTCGCAGTTCCTCTCCCCGCTCACGAACCTCCGTGACGACGAGTGGGGCCGCGACCGCAGCCGCTTCCTGCTGGAACTTGTGCGCCGCGTGCGCGCGGCGGTCGGCGACAGCGTGCCCGTGTCGGTGAAGCTCAACAGCGCCGACTTCCAGCGCGGCGGCTTCGACGAGGACGAGTCGCTGCGCGTGGTCCGCGCACTGAGCGACGCCGGTATCGACCTGCTCGAGATTTCGGGCGGTACCTACGAAAAGGCGGTGATGATGGGCTCCGGACGCGAGAGCACCGCGCGCCGCGAGGCGTATTTCCTCGACTACGCGGCGAAAGCGCGGCAGGTGAGCGACGTCGCGCTGATGGTCACCGGCGGCTTCACCACCGCCGCCGGGATGGCGGACGCGTTGCGGTCCGGGGCGTTGGACGTGATCGGGCTGGGCCGGCCGCTGACCGTCGACCCGGAGCTGCCGGGGCGGTTGCTCGCGGGCGAGGACGTGCGCGCGGAACGGCTGTGCCCGCACACCGGGATCCGCCTGGCCGACAGCCTGCTCGAAGTCCAGTGGCACACGCAGCAGCTGCACCGCTTGGCGGCGGGCAAACCGGCCGACCGCGGCCGCGGCGCGTGGCGCGCGCTGGCGCACACGGGGATCAACGATCCGCTGAACGCGTTTCGGCGGGTGCGTGCGTGAGCCAGCCGTCGAGGACCTTCGCGACGCTCGCCAGCGCGACGAACAGCACGGCGATGAGCACGCAGTTCACGGCCACGCGGCCGTAACCGAGCTCGGCGGCGTTGACGAACGGGTACGGGTAGAACCCGCCCTGCGCGCCGCGGACCAGCGTGAACGCCAGCCACGCAAGCGGCCAGCAGACCGACCACGCCACCGTGCGCCACTGCAGGATCCGCGGCGACGCGACGAGGAACCCGAGCACCGCGATGATCGGCGACACGGTGTGCAGCATGACGTCGGCGAACAGGGCCGCGCCGCTGAGGTCGAACAGCCCGGACAGCGCGACGTGGTAGACCACGCCGGTCACCGCGATGCCGATCAGCGCGTCGAGCCACAGCACGCGCAGCAGCCCGTGGGCCCGCGCGCCGGCCACGAACGCGACGGAAGCCAGCAGCACCAGCACGTTCGACTCAATGGTGAAGTACGCGAACATGTTGGCGACGCGCGCGCCCGCTGAGGGATAGCGGCCCGGCGTTCCCGCGCTCACGAAGCCCTGCGTGACGAGCCCGATCAGGACCACGAGGGCCGTCACCCCGAACCAGGTCCGGGTCAGTCGCGTCGGTGGCATGCGGTGAGATTACGGTTCACCACCGCGTTTCCTCAGCTGAAACGGCCGGTGCCACCCCGTCGGGGGTGCTCAGGCAGGCGGTTCGCGCAGGCGTTCGGTGACCGTGCGGAGGGTGTGCAGCTCCGCGGCGGAAAGCCGGGAGGTCACGAGCCGGCGGACGCCGTCGAAGTGGGTGTCCATCGCCTTCGTGAGGAGCCCCTCGCCGGCCTCGGTCAGCTGCGCGTCGACGGCCTGGTGACCGGGCTGCGACACGCGGGCCACGAGCCCGCGGCTGTGGAGCCGGGTGATCAGCTTGGTCACGCCGCCCCGGCTGACCAGCAGTTTCTCCGCGAGGTCCTTCATGCGGCACCGGCCACCGGGCTGGAGCCACAGCTGGTAGAGCGTGTCGAACTCGGCGATCGACAGGTCGTGGTCCGCGCGCAGTTCGGCGTCGAGTACGCCGAGCACGCGCGCTTCGAGTTCGAGCAGCCCGCGCCAGGCGAGCAGCTCGTCCTCCGTCAGGTGGGGCACCGGGCGTTCCCCGTGCGACGCGGTCACACCCCCACCGTAACCGAGCGTGCTCGTTGGGCCGTTGGGGCCGTCGTGGAAATCTTGTTGACGTGGAAACAAAATTACGCGTACCGTCATTATCACATCGCCGGGAAAAGTGAGAGGAATCGTCATGGGTATTCGGACGACCGGGTGTCATCACATGGCTTTCGTCACCAACGACATGGAAGAAACCGTGAAGTTCTACAACGGGATTCTCGGATTCCCCATCGTGGTGACGCTGCAGCTGCCCGACCCGGACCCGTTTCCCGGTGCGGTGCCCGGGAACCTCGCCGGCAGCAGGCACTACTTCTTCCGCATCAGCGAGCAGGACACGATCGCGTTCTTCGAGTTCAAGGACGTCGAGATCGCGGCGGACAACTCGTTGCTCGGGGCGGGTAACCACCTCGCGATCACGGTGCCTTCCGAGGGCGAACTGCAGCACGCGAAATCGGTGCTGGAGGAGAACGGGATCAAGGTCAACAGCGAGCTCGACCACGGGTTCTGCCACTCGATCTACTTCGAGGACCCGGTGAACAAGATCGCGCTGGAGTTCGCCACGTGGCAGCACCCGTGCGACGTCGCGCAGCCGTTCCTGCAGGACCCCGAGCCGGTGCCGGCGGCGCTGGCCGCGATCGGCTCGGACGTCTACGGGCAGCACCTGCTGCAGTACACCCCGGACGGCCACGGTGGCGCGGACCGCTGAACCCGTCCGCCGATCCCGCGACGCGGCAGTTGAGCAGAACCTGGTGTGGGGCAAGGGATCCCTGCGAGAACTTCCCGCGGTCGCCGACGCCCTGGGTTGCCGCCGCGTGATGGCGGTGGCAGCCCGGTCGGCGGATCCGGCCGTCGTCCTGCTGCCGGGGCTGCTCGGCGGGCGCTACGTCGGCCGGTGGTCGGACGTGCCCGCGCACGTACCGGCCCACCAGGCCAACCTCGCCGTCGGCTCGGCGCAGGAAACCCACGCCGACGCGGTCCTGGCCATCGGCGGCGGCTCGACGATCGGGCTGGGCAAGATCGTTTCGCTCGCGCTGCGGCTGCCGCTGATCGCGGTCCCGACCACCTTCTCCGGCGCGGAGCGCACGTCGCGCTACTTCGTCACCACCGATCGCGGCAAGGAAACCGGGACGTCCGACCGGGTTCTGCCCCGCGCGGTGGTCTACGACCCCGAGCTCGTCGCCAGGCTGCCCCGCGAAGTCGTGGCGGGCAGTGGCATCGCCGCCGTCGCGCACTGCCTGGAGGTGCTGTGCCACCCGGCGAGCGAGGAAGCACTCGCGTCGGCCCGGGAAGGCCTGCTTCTGCTGTGGGACAGCCTGCCTTCGCTCACGGGCGGCGCCGGTGATCTCCCGACGCGCCAAGACGCCTTGGCCGGCGCCTGCTTGGCCGGGCACGCACTGCACGAGCTGCGCCGGCCCGGCGTGGTGCACCACCTTTGTGACCTGGTGTCCACGCGGCACGGGCTCGGGCGAGGCCTGCTGTACGCGCATTTTCTGCCGCTCGTACTGGACGCGTACGGCGACGCAGCCGTCGGGGCGCGTGCTGCTCTGGCGGAGTTGCGGCCCGGTGTGCCGGCTGAGCGGGCGGTGGCCGAGTTCGCGGTGCGGCTGGGACTGACTGCGGAGGTCGAGCCCGGGTTGGTTGCGGCGTCGGTTGGCCTTGGCGCAGCTGAGCTGCGGCCGTTGCTTGCCGAGTTGGCTCTGGCAGCAGGGGACCGGGCGGAGGCGGAGGTGTTCGAGCGGCTCGTCGGGAGCTGTTGACCTGCCTCGGCGAACGCTCAGGTCGCGTCGCTCAGTGAGTAGTTCGGCGGCGGTCGTTGTTTGGTGCGGCGGGCGCCGCCGAGGGCGAGGCACGGGCGCAGGGTTGGTCAAGCGGCTCGCCACTTGCCTCGGCGACAACCGCAGCGAAGGGCGCGACCCGCAGGCCGCGCCCTTCGCCGGAGTGGTTCAGGGCCGCGTCAGCGGAGCGCCTTCACCAAGGCGGGGACGAACACCGACGCGTCGACCGTGCCCCAGCCGCTGGCGATGTCGAAGCCCGGGGCGGCGGTGAAGCCCTCGACGCCGTCCTGGCTGTTGTCGCCGGTGGTGACGTCGACGATGCCGGCCTTGGCGCCCTTCGGGCCGAGCTTTTCGTACAGGGCGGGGTTGATCTGGCCGAGCTTGCCGTGGTTGGCCTGCACCGCCAGGGCGAGCACACCGGCGAACAGAGGCGCCGACTGCGACGTGCCGGAAACGCCTTCCATGCTGATGTCCGGGAACGAGCGCATCTTGCTGCCGGTGATCTTCTTGACGCCGTCCTGCCACGCCGGGCGCGCGTAGGCCTTCGACAGGCCCGCGCCTTCGCCGAAGCCGTTGTCGGCGACGTTCACCAGGTCGTCCGGCTTCGTGCGGGCGCCGGTGGAGTCGAGGTGCAGCTGCGTGCCGCCGAGGGTGGTCACGTGCGGGTCGCTGGCCGGCCAGCTCGCGACGCGGTACGGGTAGTTGCCCGGGCCCTGCAGGAAACCGCCGGTCGGGCCGTCGTCACCCGAGGACGCGACCATCGTGATGCCCGCCTTGCTCGCGCGCTCCAGCGCCGGGTCGAGCGTCTTGATGGACTGGAACGACGGGAAGTTCTCCTCGGTGGTGCCGAAGCTCATCGAGATCACGTCGGTGAGCTTGTGCTTCGTGAGGTAGTCGACGGCGTTCATCATCTCGGGCAGACCGGTGAAGCCCTGCGTCTCGGCGACCGGTGTCGCGGCGACGATGATCTTCGCGTTGGGCGCCATCGCGTGCATCATCGTGACGTCGAGGTCGGTCTCGCCGCCCCAGGACTCGCAGGTCGCCGTGTCGACGCCCGGGTCGGTGCACGCCGGCACCGAGCCCGACGGCTGGAGCACCTCGACGTTGGCCGGCGGCAGGCCGTGGCGCTGGGAGTACTCGTCGAGCACCTGCTTCACCTGGTCGTCGCCGAACGACACCAGCGTGGTGACGGTGGCGCCCGCCCCCGTGATGCCCTGGTTCCACAGCTTCGTGGCGTTGTACGCGACGCTTTCCCTGGGCAGCGCGGACATCGCGGCGTCGAGCTTCGCGACGCGCTCGGACACCGTGCGCGCGCCGATGAACGACTTCGCCGCCGCCGAGAAGTGGTGCAGCGGCGGAGCCGGCGCGTTCGTGGCCGCGCCGGCCGGAGCCGCCACGGCCGTGACGGCCAGCGCGACACCCGCGAGCAGGGTCATCGGCCGGGCGGCGGCCCGAACCCGAAAAGTCATGTCGTCTCCCCAGTGGTGAGCGATGCGGTACAGCCCACTCTCATGCATCGCCGGAGGGCACAACATCGACTTTCGTCTGGCCTTTCGGCCACGACCGGGCGAATTGACCGGTGATGTCCGGATGTCATTCGGCCCGATCGCCCCGCAGGAGACCGCGCACGGTGTCGATCGTGTCGGCGTCGGCCGCTTCCTTGTCCGGCCGGTACCGCACGACCCGCGCGAACCGCAGCGCCAGCCCGCCGGGGTAGCGCGTGCTGATCTGCGCGCCGTCGAGCTCGATCTCCACGACGACCTCGGGCCGCACGTACACGGTGTAGCTGTCGCGGTGGGTCTCGATCTCCTGGAACCGCTTCGTCTGCCACGCCAGCAGCTCGTCGGTCATGCCCTTGAACGTCTTGCCCACCATGATCGGCGGCCCGCCGTCCGGGTCGCGCGCGCCCAGGTGCAGGTTGGACAGCGTGCCCGTGCGCCGCCCGTGGCCCCACTCCACCGCGAGCACGACCAGGTCGATGGTGTGCACCGGCTTCACCTTCAGCCAGGCGCGGCCTCGGCGCCCCGCCGCGTACGGCGAAGCCAGGTCCTTCACCATCACGCCCTCGTGGCCGCCCGCCATCGCCGCGTCGAGCACCGCCGCCGCGTCGGCCGGCTCCACCTCGCCGGGGATCACGTGCTCGCCCGCGACCTTCCGCAGCGCCGCGTTGCGTTCCGACAGCGGCGCGTCGAGCAGGTCCACGCCGTCGAGGTGCAGGCAGTCGAAGAAGTACGGCCGCAGCAGCAGCGCCCGCACCTGTTCCTCCCGCGTGCTGCCGAAGCGGCTCATCGTCTCCTGGAACGGCCGCGGCCGTCCGTCGTCGGTGAGCGCGAGCGTCTCGCCGTCGAGCACCACAGACTCGCACGGCAGCGCCCGCACGAGGTCGACCAGCTCCGAGACGCTGGCCGTGATCTCCCGCAACGTCCGCGTGTACACGTGCACTTCCGTGCCCTGGCGGTGCACCTGGATGCGCGCACCGTCCATTTTGTACTCGACGATCGCGTGCTCGTGTTCCGCCACCGCCTCGTCGAGCGATTCCGCGGGCGACGCGAGCATCGGCTTGATCGGGCGCCCGAGCGTGAGCCGGAACTCGGCCAGCCGCGCCGCGCCGCCCGTCATCGCCGCGTAGCCCGTGACGGAAAGCTTGCCGGACAACATGAACGCCCGCCGCACGTCCGCGGCGTCCACCTCGGCCGCCGCCGCGACGGCGTCGACCATCACGCCCTCCAGCGCACCCTGCCGCAGCTCCCCGGTGACCAGCCGGAAGAGGAACTCCTGCTCGCCCCGAGTGAGCCGCGTGAACAGCGCGGTGAGCACCTCCGCGCGCCGCTTCACCGACCCCGCCCCCGAAGCCGCCGCGACCTCCGTGAGCGCCTCGTCGACCTCCCGCACCTCGACGGTCGGCGTTTCGGCGGGCTCGACGGCCAGCTCCGCGAGCGTGCGCCACCCCGCGCCCAGCCGGTCCTGCGCCGTCTGCCCCGTGAGGTACGCGATCACGGCCGGCAGCTCGGCCGTCTCCGCGGCGCGCAGCACCGCGGCGAGGGTGGCGATCTTCGCCTTCCTCGACCGGGTGGCCGCCAGCTCGGCGGACGCGGTGACGATCTCGGTGAGCAGCACCCGACCATCATGACCCGCGGCACCGACAGTTTCCCGGCGAACGGCATCTGACCTGGAAAAACACCCTCAAGCGGGGTACGGCTCGGCCTCCCGCGCCCGCCGCAGCGCCCCCGCCCACCAGGCCAGTTGGTCGAGCAGCGTCTTCGCGTACGCAGGCGCTTGCGGGTCGAGCGGCAGGCCGACCTCCCAGGCGGTGAAGTAGTTCGGGAACGCGAGCCCGTCGCGGATGGTCACCGCGTGCAGTTCGGTCAGCACGTTCTCCAGGTGCAGCACCGCGTGCCGCCCACCGGCGGCGCCGCCGTAGCTGACGAACGCGACGGGCTTGGCCGTCCACTGCGTGAAGTGCCAATCGATGGCCGCTTTCAGCGACGCGGGATAGCTGTGGTTGTACTCCGGGGTGACGATGACGAAGGCGTCCGCGCTCTCCAACGCCGACGTCAGCACCGCCATCCCGGCGGGGCGCGGGTAGCCATCGCCCGCGTATTTGGGGGATTCCGCGGGCAGCGACAGCGGGATCTCGACGTCCGCCAGGTCGACGACCTCGACCTCGAACCCGCCGTGCTCCCGGGCCCGCTCGGCCACCCACGAGGCAACGGCCGGACCGAACCGGCCGTCGCGGACGCTGCCGACGATGATCACGAGTTTGTTTGCCATGGTCACCACCGTGCGCTCCGGCCGAAGCGGTAACCAGACCGCGCTCAGGCTGGCCCCGCCACGGCCACGCTGAGCCCGCCCGAACCGGCTTATGCTCGATGACATGGGGACGCCGCTGGGGGACTTCATCCGGGCCAAGCGCGACAGCACCCAGCCCGAGACGCTGGGGCTGCCTTCGCACGGCCGTCGCCGCTCGCCCGGCCTGCGGCGAGCGGACCTCGCCGCGCGGGCCGGCATCAGCGTCGAATACCTGACGCGGATCGAGCAGGGCCGCGACCGCAACCCGTCCGTGCCGGTGGTGAACGCCCTCGCCGACGCGCTCAGCCTGGGCCCCGCCGAACGCACCCACCTGCGCTACCTCTCGAAGATCACCGGCGGCGAGTGCACGGCCCGAATCCGGCCCGTGCAGCCACCGCGAGAGGTGCGTGCTTCGGTGCTGCAGACGTTGCGCCTGCTCGAACCCGGCATCGCCGTGGTCACCAACCGGGTGGGCGACCTTCTCGCCCACACCAGTGGCTTCGCGGCGGTGACGAGCGCAACCGGCCTGCTCGACGCCGAGGCGCCGAACCTCACCCGCTACGTCTTCACCGACCCCCGCGCCCGAGCGTTCTTCGCCGACTGGGCCGCGGTCGCCGACGAGCAGGCGTTCGACCTGTGGCTGGGGCCCGCGGTCGAGAACTCGGAGTGGCTCACGGCGGAACTCGCGCCCGTCGTCGGCGCGGAGTTCACCAGCCGCCTCAACTCGACCGTCGTGCCACCACGCGGGGTTCTGCGGTTGAACCACCCGGGCGGACGTTCCTTACGGCTGAACCGGGAAACGCTGGAGCTCGCGCAGGACTCGCAGCAGCTGGTCGTCTTCCTGCCGGCGGACGAAGAAACGGCTCGGGTCGTCGCGGAACTGCACCAGCAGGCGGCCGGACGGCTTCGGGTCGTCTCCGCCACGCGGGCCCGTTCTGTTGTGTGACCGGACAGGTCACGCGGCGTCGGTTTGCCGGTGCGCGTTGCCGGACGCCGCCATGGCGTGTTCGCGGTGCGAGCGCCGCACGTGTTCTTCCGGCGTGACGACCTCGGCGGGCGGCACCCACTCGAAGAACTTCGACGTGTCCTTCAGCAGCACGAACGTCAGCGTGCCGAAGCAGAACGGCAGGGTGAGCGCGGGCAGGCCCCACGGCACGAAGATCGACCCGATGGCCCCGAACAACAGGGCCGTGAAGATCGCGCACAGGACACCGAGAATGGCCGAGCGCCACGTCAGCACGTAGAACACACCGGCGATCGCCAGCGCGGCGTCGAACGAGTTGAAGCCCCACAGCCCGTTGTAGATCAGCACGCCGTCGGCGCCGAGAGCCATGCCGGTCAGCATGCCGACGGCCGAGCCGACCAGCGCGAAGAGGGCGGCGATCCGCGAGCAGAACGCGATCCCGACGATGATCAGCACACCGGCGAGGAGGCTGTTGCAGAAGAACAGCTGCCCGATGCCGCGGAAGATCGCGTTGATCACGGCCACCACGTCGGTGTTGCCGACCGCGTCGGCGCTCGCCCGCAATGACGTCCGCACCCCGGGCCCGTTCACCTGCGGTGCCGCCGGGGCGATCGCGTCGCTGAGCCGCCCGCGCGTGATGTGGAGCGCGGTGATCAAGAACAGGAGCGTGGTGATGTTGAAGGCCAGCGTGAACGGAGGCACACCCCACGCACCGCCGAACGCGGCCGCGAGCGCGGCCATCAGGATCGACGACACCGCGCTGAGCAGGATCATCCACAGGATCACGATCCCGTCCCACTCGGGCGCGAGGAACAGCGCGAGCCCGAGGCCGGTGAGCACACCGTTGAACCCGTAGAGACCCGCGTGGATCGCGTCACGGTCGAACCCCAGCGCCAGCGCGGCCAGCGTCGAAGCCACCACCCCGACCGTGGCCCCGAACCCCAGCCACGGTTGCTGCAGCCAGGCGGCCAGCAGGATGAACGCGCCCGTGATCGGGCTGTTCATGAACACCACCTGCCCGATTCCGCGCAGGCAGTACTCGACGAAGCCGACCACGGGCACCTTCAGCGCCCGTTCGTCGACCTCGGGCATGGTGCCGTTGATCCATCGCCACGGTCCGTGATGGCCGCGTTCCGGTGGTGCTGTGGTCATGACCGCCTCCTCCGGCGGATGGGGTGTGTTCTCGACGTGCCGGACCGGGCGGGAGGCCAGCCGCCTCCCGCCCGGGTCACCGGGCCGGCGTCGGCGTCAGAAACTCGCCGTCGGCACGCTCATGCCCTGCTCGACCTGCGCCGGGCCGGAAGCCGACGGGCGCACGTCGATGTCGAAGATCGCGGTGGGCAGGTACACGGTGGAGCACGAGTTCGGGATGTCGACCACGCCCGAGAGCCTGCCCTCGATCGGCGCCGAGCCCAGGATCATGTACGCCTGGATCGCGCTGTAGCCGAACTTCTGCAGGTAGTCGATGGCGTGCAGGCAGGCCCGCTGGTACGACAGGTGCGAGTCGAGGTAGTGCTGCACCCCGTCGAGCGTGACCGAGGTGCCGGAGAACGCGAGCCACTGGCTGTACTGCGGGTCGACGTTGCCCGGCATGAAGATCGCGTTCTCGGAGACGCCGTAGGTCTCCATCCCGCCCTTGATCAGGTCGACGTGCAGGTCCATGAACCCGCCCATCTCGATGGCGCCGCAGAACGTGATCTCGCCGTCGCCCTGCGAGAAGTGCAGGTCGCCCATCGAGAGTTTCGCGCCGTCGACGAACACCGGGTAGAACACCCGGGTTCCCTTGGTGAAGTTCTTGATGTCCTGGTTCCCGCCGTTCTCCCGCGGCGGCGCGGTGCGTGCGGCCTCGGCCGCGACCCGGTCGAACTCGGCGCCGGTGAGGCTGCCGAGGATCGCGGAATCCGGCAGCGGCGGCAGCGCCAGCGGTGGCACCCGGTTCGGGTCGGTGTCGATCAGTGCCTGTTCGCGCGCGTTCCACTTGGCGAGCAGCGCACCGGACGGAGCCGTGCCCATCAGCCCGGGGTGCACGATGCCGGTGTAGGAGACGCCCGGAACGTGCCGTGAGGTGGCGACCCCGCCCATGAAGTCCCAGACCACCTTGTAGGCGTCGGGGAACCACTCCGTGAGGAAACCGCCGCCGTTCTTGGTGGCGAAGACCCCGGTGTAGCCCCAGCCCTGGCCGGCGAGCGGTCCCGAGTCCTCCTGCGGAATCGGGCCGACGTCGAGGATGTCGACGACGAGGAGGTCACCCGGCTGGGCGCCCTCGACCGCGATCGGCCCGCTGAGCACGTGCACGCCGGGCAGCGGTGCGTTCAGCACGTCTTCGGCGGAATCGTCGTTGTGGATCGCGCCGTCGAACCATTCGCGGCAGTGGACGCGGAACGAATCCCCCGGCTTGACCTGAACCTGGGCGGGAATGTCCCCGTGCCACCGGTTGTGGCCGACAATTTCTTGTTCGGTGAATTTCTTCGTGGAATCGAGTGAAAAAACAACTTGCGGCATGGCATCTCCCGACGGCTTGGTAGGCGACCGTATTTGTGCGTGCTGAGCACCTCCGCGACGCGGAGCGTGGCGGCTCCGCAGAGCACCCGGGCATCAGCCGCAGTTCTTCTTCGCCGGCCCAGCGAGCGGGCCATTGCCCGGCAGGGCGCAGGCTGGGCCGCGTTCGCCTAAGGTCTCGGCAGACGTCGCAGCGCGGGGTTCGGTGTCGGCACCGGCCCGCGCGACCGGCCGCGAGCGGGCGGCACCGCGGACACCACGGCCGGCTCGTCGCGAGTTTTCTCCGTGTGGTCGATGGCCGTGACCAGCTCACGCCGTGCCAGCGAAAGCATCGGCGCACAGTAGTTCCGGGCTGCTTCGCCGCCGCAGACCGGACACGACGATCTCGGCGCGGCCGTCCCCATCGGCAGGCGCACCTCGAAGACGCCGTCCCGTGCGCATCGATATTGGTACGTCGCCATCGCAGCCTCCCAACTGCTTGCTCTCTCTTCGCCGCGGAATTGATCAAATCGCTCCGCCGAAAAGAAAATCAGAGCAGTGAACGACGTTACCAGCCTGATGATTCGCGCACAATCAAGCGATACGCCGGAATGAATTTGTGCGCAGAGATACCCCTCGTCCACTTGCGGTGACCGGTCCGGTGGCCACCCGGCGCGGTGAAACGACGAACGGCCCGCCTCCCCGAAAGGAAGCGGGCCGCTCTTCGTGAAGAGATCTCTACTCGCCGCCGCGAGCCATCCGCAGCACGTCGAGCGCCTCGTCCAGCTGCGCCTCGGTGAGCTTGCCGTCCTTGACGAAGCCGCGTTCGATCACGACCTCGCGGATGGTCTTGAGCTCCTTGAGCGCCTGCTTCGCCACGGCCGCGGCCGCTTCGTAGCCGATGTACTTGTTCAGCGGCGTCACGATGGACGGCGAACCCTCGGCGTACTGCCGGGTCCGCTCGACGTTGGCGGTGACGCCGTTGAAGACCTTGTCCGCCAGCAGACGCGAGACGGCGGCCAGCAGGCGGGCCGACTCGAGGACGTTGCGGGCGATGACGGGCAGGTTCACGTTGAGCTGGAAGTTGCCCGCCGCGCCGGCGAAGGCGACGGCGGCGTCGTTGCCGACGACCTGCGCCACGACCTGCAGCGTCGCCTCCGGGATGACCGGGTTGACCTTGCCCGGCATGATCGAGGAGCCCGGCTGGAGGTCCGGCAGGGCCAGCTCGGCGAGCCCGGTGCGCGGGCCGGAACCGAGCCAGCGCAGGTCGTTCGCGATCTTGTTGAGGGACACGGCGATCGTGCGCAGGTGGCCGGATGTCTCGACCACGCTGTCCTGCGTCGCCTGCGCCTCGAAGTGGTTGCGGGCCTCCGTGAGTGGCAGGCCGGTGAGCGCGGCCAGCTCGGCGGACACGGCCGCGCCGAAGCCGTCGGGAGCGTTGAGGCCGGAGCCGACGGCGGTGCCGCCGATGGGCAGCTCGCCCAGGCGCGGCAGGCCGGACTGCAGGCGCTCGATGCCGAAGCGGATCTGTGCGGCCCACGCGCCGGCTTCCTGGCCGAGCGTGATCGGCACGGCGTCCATCAGGTGCGTGCGGCCGGACTTCACGACGCCGGCCCACTCCTGCGCGCGCGTCTCGATCGCGCCGGCGAGGTGCTCGAGGGCCGGGATGACGTCGGTGAGCACGGCTTCTGTGGCGGCCACGTGGATGGTCGTCGGGAAGGTGTCGTTGGACGACTGCGAGGCGTTGACGTGGTCGTTCGGGTGCACGTCGCGGCCGAGGGCGCGCGTGGCGAGCGTCGCGATGACCTCGTTGGCGTTCATGTTCGACGACGTGCCCGAGCCGGTCTGGAAGACGTCGATCGGGAACTGGTCGTCGTACTTGCCCTCGGCGACGCCGTCGGCGGCCGCGGCGATGGCCTCCGCGACGTCGGCGTCCAGCACGCCCAGCTTCTGGTTCACGCGCGCGGCGGCGGCCTTCAACAGGCCCAGCGCGCGGATCTGAGCGCGCTCGAGACCGCGGCCGGAGACGGGGAAGTTCTCCACGGCACGCTGCGTCTGCGCGCGGTAGAGCGCGTCGACCGGGACGCGGACCTCACCCATCGTGTCGTGTTCGATCCGGTATTCCTGTTCTGCCATACCCCCGATTCTGGCCCTGATTCGTGACAACGGCGTGGTGGCGTCGCCCACGCCGAACCGGTATTTCACCCGTGAGATCGGACTAGGATCGGGTGTGTTCTCGATCACCGCCAACCACCACTGGCTGGAGCGAGCTGTATGGACTACGACCTCGTGATCATCGGCGCCGGGCCCACCGGGCTGTTCGCCGCCTACTACGCGGGATTCCGCGGCCTTTCCATGGCCGTGGTCGATTCCCTGCCCGAACCGGGCGGCCAGATCACCGCGATGTACCCCGAGAAGATGATCTACGACGTGGGCGGCTTCGCGGCCGTCCGCGGGCGTGACCTGGTGCAGGGCCTCGTCGACCAGGCGGCGCCGTGGAACCCGGCGTACCTGCTGGGCCGCAAGGCCGAGAAGCTGGAAACGGTGGGAGACCGCATCGAGCTGACCCTCGACGGCGGCGACGTGCTGAGTGCCGGAGCCGTCCTGATCACGGCCGGGATCGGTGAGTTCACGCCCCGCCCGTTGCCCGCGGGCGACGGCTGGCTGGGCCGCGGGATGGTGCACTTCGTGCCGTCGCTGCAGGTCCACGCCGGGCAGCACGTGGTCGTGGTCGGCGGCGGCGACTCGGCGTTCGACTGGTGCCTGGCGCTGCACCCGGTGGCGGCGAGCGTGACGCTGGTGCACCGGCGCGGGAAGTTCCGCGCGGCCGAGTCGATCGTGCGGCAGGTGCGGGAGCTGGGCGTGCCGCTGGTCACCGACGCCGAGGTGACGCGGTTCGTCGAGTCGCCTTCGGGCGAGCTGGAGCGCGTCGAGGTGTCGGTGAAGGGCGGCGAGGACCTGACGCTGCCGGCCAACGCCGTGGTCGCCGCGCTGGGGTTCACGGCCGATCTGGGGCCGATCGAGAGCTGGGGCCTGGAGATCGACCACCGCGCCATCACGGTCGACTCGACGATGGCGACGGCCCGCCCGCGCGTGTACGCGGCCGGGGACGTGGCCCACTACCCGGGCAAGGTGAAGCTCATCGCCACCGGCTTCGGCGAAGCGGCGACAGCCGTGAACAACATCGCGGTGGCGCTCGACCCGGACGCCCACCTGTTCCCGGGCCACTCCAGCAACGCCGAGTGATCCAGCCGGTCCGGTGAATCAGGCGGTCAGGTGGTTCAGCCGGTCTTCGACGAGAGCCACGGTTCGTACGCGACCACCGACGTGTAGATCGACGGGGCCGTCGCGCACGTCGGGGAACCGTTGCCGGGGCGGCTGGTCACGCCGATGAGCGTCCAGCGGTCGCCGTCGCGGGTCAGCTCGGGGCCGCCGGAGTCGCCGTAGCAGGAACCGGCCTTGCCGGACGGGTTGTCGGTGCAGAGCTCGGCCGTGCCGTCGAACGACGACGTGCAGTTGGCGCCCTCGACGAGGTGCGTGTCGAGCTGCTGCAGCGTCGGCACGGGATCGCCGCAACCGGGTGTGGCACAGGTCTGGCCCCAGCCCAGCACCCGGGCCGGAGTGCCCGGCGCGGCGGCGGCGCCGACGGCGATCGGCGCCGTCTTCGCGGGCGCGGCGAGGCGGACGAGCGCGATGTCACCCGTCTGCGTGGCGGCGTTGAAGTGCGGGTTGAGCACGATCTCGGCCGGCTGGGCCGTTTCGCCGCCGGAGTCGCTTTCGTTGGTGCCCAAGCGGAACGTGAGCGTCGCCGGGTCCTTTCCGGACACGCAGTGGGCGGCGGTGACCACCCACGCGGGCGCGATCAGCGAGCCGGCGCAGAAGAGCGTGCCCGATTCGGTGTGCATGGACACCGCGAACGGGTAGGGCTCGTCGGCGCCGGTCCCGCCGACGATGGCCGGTCCGGCGGCCGCGCTGCCGGCGGTGAGTGCGGTTCCCGCGACGAACGTGAGCAGCAGCGCGAACAACCGCTTGGGCACCGGGCGAACTCCTTGGGGTCAGGGCAGGGGCGGGACGACGTCTTCGTCCTCGCGCACGTCGAGGTTGCCGTCGAAGTTCACGGACGAGTAGGCCCGCAGCTTCTCCAGCCGGTGGTAACCGTCGATCATTCTGACGGTGCCGGACTTGGACCGCATCACGATCGACTGCGTGGTGGCGCCGCCGGCGCGGTAGTGCACGCCGCGCAGCAGGTCGCCGTCGGTGACGCCGGTGGCGCAGAAGAAGATGTTGTCGCCGCGCACGAGGTCGTCGTTGGTGAGCACGCGGTCGAGGTCGTGGCCGGCGGCCAGGGCCTTCTCGCGCTCGAGCTCGTCCTTCGGCCACAGCCGGCCCTGCAGCTCACCGCCGAGGCACTTCATCGCGCACGCGGCGATGATGCCTTCCGGGGTGCCGCCGATGCCGATCAACATGTCGACACCGGTCGTCGGACGGGCCGCGGCGATGGCTCCGGCGACGTCGCCGTCGGAGATGAAGCGGATGCGCGCGCCGGCCTCGCGGATCTCCTTGATGATCTGCTCGTGGCGCGGCCGGTCGAGCACGCACACGGTCACGTCGCCGACGCTGGAGTTCTTGGCCTTCGCCACGCGGCGGATGTTTTCCGCGATCGGCGCGGCGAGGTCCACCTTGCCCGCGGCGTCCGGCCCGACGGCCAGCTTCTCCATGTAGAACACGGCCGACGGGTCGAACATCGCCCCGCGCTCGGCGACGGCCAGCACAGCCAGCGCGTTGGGCATGCCCTTGGCCATCAGGGTGGTGCCGTCGACGGGGTCGACCGCGACGTCGCAGTCGGGGCCGTCGCCGTTGCCCACCTCCTCGCCGTTGAACAGCATGGGCGCTTCGTCCTTCTCGCCCTCGCCGATCACGACCACGCCGCGCATCGAGACGGTGGAGACGAGCTGGCGCATCGCGTCGACGGCGGCTCCGTCGCCCCCGATCTTGTCGCCGCGGCCGACCCAGCGGCCGGCGGCCATCGCCGCGGCCTCGGTCACGCGGACGAGCTCCATGGCGAGGTTGCGGTCGGGTGCTTCGCGACGTGGGTCACTGGCGGTGCTCATGCGGGCCTCCCGGATCGCGGAATACGGCGGGAGAACAGTGTCTCAGATGATCGCGTCACCTGAACGATTCAGTCGCGCATGGTGCACATCACTGTGCGTCGTCGGAATTCTCCACGGACGCCAACGCCGCCTCGATCCGCTCGCGCGCGCCCTCCAGGTGACGCTCGCAAACTTTGGCGAGCTCCTCGCCCTTTTCCCACAACGCCAGCGACTGCTCCAGGGACAGGCCGCCGGCTTCGAGCTCCCTGACCACCTCGACCAGCCGGTCGCGCGCCTGCTCGTAACCGAGTCCGGCGGTTTCGCTGCCTGCTTCGCTCACGCTCGACGCTCTCCGATGTTCCGATGCACGGGCTGTTCGGGCACAGTACCGCGCTGGTGATGGTCGGCGCTGGACCGCTGGGCCGGCTGGGCAAGGCCTCCCGCCTGCGTGAGGTGAGACGCCCGTCGAGGCGGTTGTGCGCGGACCTTGGGGCGGACCGATTCTCCTGCGTCACCACGGCGGCGTCAGCGAGAGGCGATCAGGCTCCCTTGGCGCGCACCGTCGGTAACCGTTCGGTCGCGTCTCGGCCGGTCGCGCTGAGCTTGGCTACCGAGTGGTGCGTCCGCGCTGCCACGGGCCGGCCGCGCCCGGGGCTGTCACGACCGGTGATCGACGCGGTGCCGTCCGCCCGTTCGCGGGGGCGGTGGGGCCGGCGGTGGGTTGCGGGACTGCTCGCGGCAGACGAGGGCGCTGGCCATGGCGTTGTCGTAGCCGACGAAGGCGAGGGCGAACTCCTGGCCGTCACCTTCGGCGATCGCGTCCTCGAGGGTTTCCTGGGCGCTCGCGACGCGGCGGCGGTGGTCGGCGCCCTCGGCGAACCACCAGCGGGTGCCGACGTGGACGGACGTGGCCTCGGACAGGCGGCGCAGCTGGGGGCCGAGCTGGCGGCGGGCGGCGGTGCCGCAGCCGGCGAGCAGGGCCGTCCAGCATTCGCTGGCGGCGCTGTCGGTGACGCGCGCCTGGTGGAGCAGGGCGCGGGCGTCGAGGCGGGCGGCGGCGTCGACGGTGAGCGGGAGGAACGCCGGCGCCCTGGTGGTCACGGCCCGTCTCCTTCCGTCTCGCGCGTTTCCGCGACGGCGTGGATCGCCCCGTCGGCGATCCGCACGCGCAGGCGTGCACCGTCCTCGATCTGGGAGACGGAGCGCAGCACCTGGAGGTTGCCTGCGTCGTCGGTGAATTGCACGACGGCGTAGCCGCGGGCCATCGTCGCGGCCGGGCCGAGGGCGGTCAGCCGGCCGCGCGCGCCGGCGATTTCGGCCTGGTCCTTGGCGAGCAGGCCGAGCATGGCGCGCCGGCCGCGTTCGCGGTGCATCTCGACGTCGTCGAGGCGGCGCTGGACCGGGCCCAGCGGGTCGGCGAGCGACGGGCGGCTGCGCAGCTGGGTGAGCAGCCGGGTCTGCGTGTCGACCCAGCCGTGCAGCGCGCGGCGGCCGCGGTCGCGCATCTGGCGGACGCGGGCGGTCTCCTCGCGCACGTCGGGCACGATGCGCTTGCTCGCGTCCGTCGGCGTGGAGCAGCGCAGGTCGGCGACGTGGTCGAGCAACGGCGTGTCCGGCTCGTGCCCGATGGCGCTCACCACCGGCGTGCCCGCGGACGCGACGGCCCGGCACAGCGCCTCGTCGGAGAACGGCAGCAGGTCCTCCACGCTGCCGCCGCCGCGGGCGATCACGATCACGTCCACCTCCGGGTCTTTGTCCAGTGTGGACAGAGCACGGAGGATCTGCGGCACGGCCTGCGGGCCCTGCACGGCGGTGTTCACGACCTTGAACAGCACGTGCGGCCAGCGGGCCTGCGCGTTGACGAGCACGTCTCGCTCCGCCGCCGAAGCGCGGCCGGTGATGAGGCCGATGCCTTGGGGCAGAAAGGGAATCGGGCGTTTGCGCTCGGGCGAGAACAGGCCTTCGGCCGCCAGCAGCTTGCGCAGCCGTTCGATGCGCGCGAGCAGCTCGCCGATGCCGACGGCGCGGATCTCGTCGGCGCGCAGGCTGAGCGTGCCGCGGCCGAAGAAGAACGACGGCTTCGCGTGCACCACCACGCGGTCGCCTTCGCGCAGCGGCGTCGCGAGCTCGCGCACCAGCCACATCGGCGCGGTCACGGACATCGAGACGTCGGCCGACGGGTCGCGCAGCGTCAGGAACGCGGTCTGCGTGCCGGGGCGCGCGTTGATCTGCGTGACCTGGCCCTCCACCCACACGGCGCCGAGGCGGTGGATCCAGTCGCCGATCTTGCGCGCGACGGTGCGGACGGGCCAGGGGTTCTCGGCGCTGGTCGAGGGGTCGCTGCTCACTGGCCTTCCGCGTCGTCGCCCTGCTGGCCCGCCTCTTCTTCCGCCTTGCGCGCGTTGCCGATGCGCCGCGCGAGCATGCCGACGAACGACGCGCGGTCGGCGTTGGCCTTCTCGTAGTCGAGGATCTCCTCGAGCTGCGGCACGGTCAGGCGACGCAGGCGGGCGCGCAGCTGGGGCAGCGTGAGGTCGTCGTAGCCGGCCAGGCCCGCGGGGCCGCCGGTGCTGTCGTTCTCGCCGTCGGCGTGGTCCTCGGCCAGGGCGCGTTCTTCCTGCGTCCACGGGTCGTCGGCTTCGTCCGTGAGCCCGGGCAGGTTCGGGCGGTGGCCGTTGGCCTGCGGCTCGGGCAGGTCGTCGACGGGCACCAGCGTGGGACGCGTCGGCAGGTCGGGCTCGACGTCCTCGTCGAACGTCGCCCAGCTCGGCGTGTCCTCGACCGGGCGGAGGCCGGACAGCGCGTCGTCGCCCTTGATCGCCAGCTCGGTGACGTGTTGCTGGACACGCATGGACAGCTGGAGGACCTGGCTGACGACAGTCACGGGCAGGCCGGTGATCTGCTTCGGGAGCTCACGAACCCGCTCGGCGGTGGTGACGGCGAGGCCCGCGGCGACCCGGAGGGGGAGCGGGAGTGGCTTCATGCCGTCTAGCGTGCCGTATGTGGGCCATCCTGCCCAACCGAACGGGTGGGTTGGGGCACAGGACGTGACTCCCGGCACAGCCCGGATGGCCGCCGACGTCATCCGAAAGAGGACTTCGAAGCCGGTACGGCACAGCCCGTACCCTGGGGGCATGACTTCTGCGAGTCCCGGAACCGAGCCCGCCGGTACCCCGACGATCTCCCAGTCCGGCGCCGCCAAACGCGTGTTGCTCGCGAAGCCGCGCGGCTACTGCGCCGGCGTGGATCGCGCGGTGATCGCCGTGGAGAAGGCGCTGGAGCTCTACGGCGCGCCGGTGTACGTGCGCAAGGAGATCGTCCACAACCGCCACGTGGTCGACACCCTGCGCGAACGCGGCGCGATCTTCGTGGACGAGACGTCGGAGGTGCCCGAGGGCGCCCTCGTCGTGTTCTCGGCCCACGGTGTTTCGCCGGCCGTGCACGCCGAGGCGGCCGACCGCAACCTCCGCACCATCGACGCGACCTGCCCGCTCGTGACGAAGGTGCACAAAGAGGTCAACCGCTTCGCCAAGGACGACTACGACATCCTGCTGATCGGCCACGAAGGCCACGAAGAGGTCGAGGGCACCGCGGGCGAGGCGCCCGACAAGGTGCAGCTCGTGGACAAGGCCGAGGACGTCGACAAGGTCGACGTGCGCGACCCGTCCAAGGTGATCTGGCTCTCCCAGACCACCCTTTCGGTCGACGAGACGATGGAACGCGTCGACCAGCTCCGCGAACGCTTCCCCGGCCTGGCCGACCCGCCCAGCGACGACATCTGCTACGCCACCACCAACCGCCAGGTGGCCGTGAAGGCCATGGCGCCGGAGTGCGACCTGGTCCTGGTGGTGGGCTCGACGAACTCCTCGAACTCCAAGCGCCTCGTCGAGGTCGCCCTGAAGGCCGGCGCGCGTGCGTCGTACCTGATCGACTTCGCCTCAGAGGTCGACGAGTCCTGGCTTTCGGGCGTGTCGACGGTCGGGGTGACTTCGGGTGCCTCGGTGCCGGACGTGCTGGTGATGGACCTGCTGACCTGGCTGGCCGAGCGCGGCTACGGCCAGGTCGACGAGGTGACGACGGCGAACGAGAAGATTGCGTTCGCGTTGCCGAAGGAGCTCCGGAAGGCCGCCAAGTCGGAGTCCTGACGAGGGCTTGGCTTTTTGAGGCCGCGGCGGTCGCCGGTTTTCCGGCGGGCGCCGCGGCTTTTTCGTGTGCTGCGCCTCGGATTTCGGGCGGGCGACGAGTTACTGCTGGGCTGCGGGTTGCGTGGAGCTGATGCTCTGCCGAGCCTGTTTCTCGCGATGAGTTCGGATTGCGACCGCTGCCGGCCTTGGCGTTCGATGCCAGGCGCAAGCGGCGGTCGGCTGATGTGGGCCGACGTTGTGAATCGACGTGCCGGCGGCGGTGCCGGGTGCTTCACGATGGCTCTGCGATTGCTGCTGCCTGAGGTCCTCGGGTTGAGCTCCTAGGAGTAATGCGCAGGCTTCCCGGAACGGCCGCGATCGGGCGTTGAGCGCGGCTTCAGATTGCGTGCAGCCGGCCTTAGGTGTTGCCGCCCGAACCCGGAGCCCTCGGGGTGAGCCGGCGAATACTCGCGGCGGTTCGCGGGGTTGGCGGTGCGGTCCTGGGTGTCGAGTGCGGCTTTCGGGTTGTCGAAGCCCTCAAGCCGGTTTGTTCTCGCCCCTGCGTTCTTGGAGTCGCTCCCGGTTGTGGGTCCGGCGGACAGGGCGCAGGGCAGGGACTTCGCCACAGGTGGCGGATGTGCGAAGGCCGCCGATCCGGGGTGGATCGGCGGCCTTCGTGGTGGGCCGGGCCGGGTGGGCCGGCCGTCAACGTTGTCCGGTCAGGATTCGTCGTCCCAGGGGCGGGGGCGGCGCGGGGGTTCGCGGCGCGGCGGGCGCGGGCGGCCGGGTGGTGGTTCGTCGGCGCGGGGGCGGCGGCGGGGTGGGGGCGCGTCGCCGCGGGGGTCGCGGCGGCGGGGGTCGCCTTCGGGTGGGCGGGGGCGGCGGCCGTCCGGCGGGGGCTTGCGTGCGCCGCGGGGGGCGGGGTCGCCGGGCTCGCGGCGCGGGCGGGCGCCGGGGTCCGCGGGCGGGCGGGGGCGGCGCGGGGGCGGGCTGTCGAGGTCGCGGTCGCGGGGCGGGCGGCGCGCGCCGGCGGGCGGCGGGGCCTGACCGGCGCCGGCGGGACGACCCGAGCCCGGCGGGCGCGTGCGCGGGCGAGCGGGCGGCTCGTCGCCGTCTTCGCGGTCGCGCGGCGGTTTGCCGTTCTTGAGCTTCACGGCGGCGTCGGGGTCGCGTTCGCGGAAGATGCGGAAGAACCCGAACAGCAGCGTGACGCCGGTGGTGATCGCCATCGTCGGGAAGCCGTTGATCAGCGGCGTGCCGATGTTGAGCAGCTTCGACAGGGTGTCGCTGCCCGAGCCGGATCCGCCGGTCACCAGCACCACGCCGGGCACCGTGACGGCCAGCACCAGCGGCGGCTGCACCATCGGTCCGAACAGAGCGCGTCTCTGCACCGCGCCCACCGCGAGCACAGCGCCCAGGAAGTAGCCGGCCTTGAACACGAAGTCGAGGCTGCCCTTGGTCTTCTCGTCGATGATGGCGCCCAGCACGGCCAGGCCGAAGCCCACGAGGACAGCCGCCCACCAAGGCAGGCCGCGCCTCTCGCCGACGACGAGACGCTCGTCCCAGGGCACGGTGGCGTCTTCGGCATCAGGATCGCTCTGGCGATCGCGTATCGCGGTCACGAGGCAACACCGTAGCCGTTACTTGTCACGATCTTGCTGCCACTGCCGAAGACCGCCCTGACCAGCCACCCGGCAGCGTGACGTGAGTTGCCGGCAGCCGGAACACGTGGTGTCCCGCGGCCCGTCTCGCCGCGTATCGCGCCCTGTCCGTGGTCTGGTCACCTGACCTGCGGATACAGCCCACTGGTCTGGTCCGACCGGCCGTCCCGTCGTCGCTCGGACGCCAGCCGCCCCGTCGCGCACCGGCCGCGGCGGTCGGCTACGCGGAACGTTCCCGCTACCCGGAAACCTCACAGCGACTGAACCAAACCCCGGGCAGCGCAAATGCCCCATCGACCCCGAACCGGCCGCGGTCGGAACGCACCGTGACGAGCCGTGCCGCCTCAGCTGCCGCGATCACGAGCCACGCCGGGCAAGGCTGCCGCCGTCTCGCGCTGCCTCCGGTGCGGCGCGCTGTCGGCACGTCCGGCACCGGCGCCGAGCTACCGGCCACGCCTGGCTGGCGCGCTACGGGTTGCCGCGGTTCAGCTACCGGGGCCGCAGACCACCAGCCACGCGCACTGGACGCTGTGCACCGAGCATCCCGCGCAGAGTGCCGAGCAGGAGCCGTGCCGTCCAAGCGCCTGCCGCGGGCCGTACGATCCCTGCCGCCAGCTGCCCTGGCGATCAGCTGTGACCGAAAGCGTGACACCGCACTGTCCGCCGCGTCCGTCCGGACGCCGCCTCACGGGCGCGATCATCGAGGCAGGCCTCCACCCGCCAGAGGCCGTCCGGCGAAGGGCCGCCGCGAAGAAGCCGTCTTCAGCTAGCTGCCAACTCGTCCCCCTTCCGCACCTCCGGCACCGGCGACGGGCTGCCCGACGCGTCCGTCAGGGGTGCCACCGTCGCGCGGAAGCTCTCCAGCGCCTCCAGTTCGCGCCGTCGCGCGGAGAGGAACCGCTGCAGGTGCGTACTCGTGAGGTTGAGCGCCTCGACCGCGTTGCCCGCCGAGCGGTGTGCCGCAGCGGCTCCCGCCCGGACCTGCTCGACGTCCTCCACCAGCGCCCGGTCGCTCGCGGCGAACAAGGCCGCCGACGCCAGCACGCCGAACCCCGTCGGTCCACACAGGAACACCCGGCGGTCGATCAGCCAGCGCAGCAGCTCCGGGTCGGTGTCGAGCGCGGCGACCACGGCCGCGTCGGACGGGACGAACATGATCGTGCCGTAGATCGCGTCGGCCCAGCGCTGGTAACCCTTGCCGGCGAGCTCGGCCGCGCGGGACCGGATCTGGCGCACGTGGGCGCGCAACGCGTCGAGCCGTTCCTCGGGGTCGTCGGTCTCCACGGCCTCGGCCCAGATCGCCATACTGGCCTTCGCATCGACAGGCACAGTGCGGCCGCCGCCCACGCGCAGCACCATGTCCGGCTTCACACTGCCGCCGCCGGCCAGGTCGGTCTGCAGCGTGAAATGCAGTTCTTCGCGCAACCCCAACGCGCGCGCGGTCTCGACCAGCACCTGCTCACCGAGCTCACCGCGGCCGCTGATCGACGCGAACGCCACCTCGTACCGCCGCAACGCCAGCTGCTGCTGGTCGTTCTTCGCGCGCTCGGCCGCCACGAGCCGCGCCGCCGCGTCGGCCCGGCGCATGCCGTCGCCGTAGAGCCGCCACAGCAGCGCGACCGCGACGCACAGGAGCAGCGCGAGCACGACGGCCGCGGTCGTGATCACCGTCTCCACCCGAGTCTCCTTTCTTCGCCCGACCAAGCCCCTGCTCGATCAAGCCCTGCCCGATCAACCGGACCAGTCGGAACGGCCGGTACCGATCGACGCCGACATCATGGCGGACCGCACCGACAAAAACCGGCAAGCGCGGTCGCGCTGCGTAGCTGACCAGCGCGTTCACCGGTTCGGCCGTCGGCGTGTCCACCAGGGCCCTGATAGGGTTCGTACACACGTTCGAGTGGCTCTCCGGCGAGTCTCCGCGGTTTCGTCGTGATCGCCTCTTACCGTGGTTGCCGTGAGACTCCTCCACACCTCCGACTGGCACGTCGGCCGCACGTTCCACGGCGCCGACCTGCTCGCCGAGCAGGAGGCCGTCCTCACCCATCTCGCCGAGCTCGTCACGAGCGAGCACGTCGACGTTGTGGTGGTGGCAGGCGACATCTACGACCGCGCGGTCCCTTCGGCCGAAGCGGTCCGAGTCGCGACCAAGGCCATGAGCCGCATCCGCCAGGCCGGCGCGCAGCTCGTGATCACACCCGGCAACCACGACTCCGCGGCGCGGCTGGGCGCCTTCGCGGACTTCGCGGCGGCCGGCGGTCTGCACCTGCGCGCCACGATCGCGGGCCTCGCCGAACCCGTGCTGCTGAACGACGAACACGGCGACGTCGCGATCTACGGCATCCCGTACCTCGAACCCGAGCCGTCGCGCCACGCGCTGGGTGTGCCCGAAGCGCGCGGCCACACCGGCGTGCTCACCGAAGCCATGCGCCGCGTGCGCGAAGACCTTGGCACGCGGCCGAAAACGCGCTCGGTCGTGCTGGCTCACGCCTTCGTGACGGGCGGCGCGAGCAGTGAATCCGAACGCACCATCGCCGTCGGCGGCGTCGAACAGGTCCCGGGCGACGTCTTCGACGGCGTCGACTACGTCGCACTCGGCCACCTCCACGGCCCGCAGACGCTCGCCGAGCACCTCCGCTACTCCGGCAGCCCGCTGGCCTACTCGTTTTCCGAAGCGCGCCAACGGAAATCGGTCTGGCTCGTCGACCTCGACGCGGCCGGGCTCGCCGGGGTCCGCCGCCACGAACTGCCCGTGCCGCGCCCGCTCGCGACGTTGCGCGGCGAGCTGCAGGAGCTGCTCGACGCACCGGAACACGAGGAATGGCGCGACCACTTCCTCTCGGTCACAGTCACCGACCGCGTGCGCCCGGTCGACGCGATGCGCCGCCTGCGCGAGCGGTTCCCGTACGCGGTGCACCTCGACTGGGAGCCCGAGGGCGGGCTGGCAGGCGCGCAGCTGAAGTACGCCGACGCCGTCCGCGGCCGCACCGACATCGAGATCGCCCGCAGCTTCCTCGACGACTGCCGCGGCGCGCTCCCCACGGAAACCGAGGAACGGCTGGTGTTTCTCGCGCTCGAAGCGGCCAACCGGGCGGCGGTGGCGAAACTGTGAGGCTGCACCTGCTGGAGGTCGAGGCGTTCGGTCCGTACGCGGGCCGCGAGGTGGTCGATTTCGACGCACTCGGCGCCGACGGCCTCTTCCTTCTGCACGGCGACACCGGCGCCGGCAAGACCACGCTGCTCGACGCCATCGCGTTCGCGCTGTTCGGCGTGGTCCCGGGCGCGCGCGGTGACGTGAAGCGGCTGCGGTGCGACGTCGCCGCACCCGAACAGCTCACTGAGGTCGTGCTGGAGCTGACGGTGCAACGCCAGCGGCTGCGCATTGTGCGCAGCCCCGAGTACCAGCGCGCCAAGAAACGCGGCGACGGATTCACCACGCAGCAGGCGAAGGTGTCGCTGACCTGGGTCGGCGAGCCGCCGGCCGGGCTGCCGCCCGACGGGATCATCCGGATCGACGAGGTCGCGCGCACCGTCGAGCGGCTGCTGGGGATGACGGCGGCGCAGTTTTTCCAGGTCGTGTTGTTGCCGCAGGGCGAGTTCGCGAAATTCCTGCGCTCCGACACCACCGAGCGCGAGAAGCTGCTGGAGCGGCTCTTCGGCACCGAGCGGTTCTCCGACGTCGAGCGCTGGTTCGCCGACCTGCGCGCCGAACGCGGGCGGGCACTGGAAAAGCGCCAGCAGGAGCTGCGGGAGCTCGTCGCGCGCTACGCCCAGGAAGCGCAGCAGGAGCCGCCCGAAGAAGACCAGGCGGAATGGGTCGACGCCGTGCTCGCGGAAGTCGCCGCACGCGCCGAAGCGGCGGAAACCGAAGCGGCACAGGCACGTTCGGCCGCGACCAAGGCCGAGACCACACTGCGGGAAGCCGAGGAAGACGCCGACCGCATCCGCCGCGTCCGCACCGCGCACACGCGGCTCGCGCAGATCGCCGAGACCGCGGGCGAACGCGCGGAGTGGACCGAGGAGATCGCGGCCGCGCGGCGGGCGTCGGCCGTGGTGCCCGAGGTCGAGCTGCTGGAGCGGCGGACTTCGGAGCTGGGCGACGCGCAGCTCGCCGAGGCCGACCACACGCGGGCCTTGGGGGAGCTGGGTTTCGACTCCGTCGGCCTCGCGTCGGCGGACCTGCGTGAGCGCGCCGGATCGTTGCGCGAGGAGGCGGGCGCGCTGGCCGAGCTGGTCGCGGAGGCCGAGCAGCAGCGTGTGGACACCGAGCGGCGCGACGAGCGGAAGGCCGCGGCCGGCGCGGCGGCCGAGCGCGTCACCGAGTTGCAGACGCGGCTCGCGGAGGTGCCCGAGCGGCTCACGGCGGTGCGAGGTGAGGCGGCGTCGGCGGCTGAAGCGGCGGCGAAGCTGGACGGTGCGAAGGCGCGCGTCGACGAATTGACGGTTGTTTCTCGCGCGGCCGCGGAGCTGCCGGAGGCCGTCGCGAAGGTCGGGCGCGGCGAGGCGAAGCTGCGCGAGGTCGTGGACGCACATCAGGCGGCTCGTCAGCATCGGCTGGACCTGCGGGAACGTCGGCTGGAAGGGATGGCCGCCGAGCTGGCCGCGAGCCTCGCCGAGGGTGCGCCGTGTCCGGTGTGCGGCTCGGCGGAGCACCCGGCGCCCGCGCGGCACGGGGCCGAGCTCGTGGATCCCGCCGAGGAAAGGGCCGCGGAAGAGGCGGAGCAGAAGGCCGGCGCCTTGCGGCAGCGCGTGGTGTCCGCGTTGGAGGAGGCGAAGGCGCGGCTGGACGCGTTGCGCGAGCGGCTGGGCGAGTGGACGGCCGAGTCCGTGGCGGCGGAGCTGGCGGAGGCTCGGGCCGGCGTGGGGGCGCTGTCCGAGCAGGCCGCGCGAAAGGACCGGCTCGCTCGGCAGGTCGTCACGCTGGAGCAGGAAGCCGACCAGCTGGCGGAGCAACGGCGGCGGGCCGACCAGGCCGTCACGGAGGCGCAAGCCGAGGTCCGGGCGCTGGAGGAACGGCTGGCCGAACGCTCGAAGCGGCTACTCGAAGGGCGCGGTGAGTTCCCGGACGTCACGGCGCGCCGGCGGCATCTGCTCACGTTGGCGGGCGCGTTGGATTCCGTCGCGGAGGCGCGTACGGCAGTGGGTGGTGCGGAGTCCAGGCTCGCCGAGCAGCACGGTCTGGTCGAGATCTCCTTGCACGCCAAGGGTTTCGCCACGCTGGAGGAGATGCGTGGCGCGGTCCGGTCCGACGAGCAGGTCACCAAACTCGAGCAAGGCCTCGCCGAAGCCGAGGCGACGGCCGCGGGGGCGCGGGAGCTGCTGGCGCAGCCCGAGCTGTTCGGGATCTCGCCCGACGACGTCGTGGAGGTCGCGCCGCTGGTCGAGGTGGCGAAGGCCGCGCGCGAACGGGCGGATACGGCGTTCGCGGCGTTGAAGTTCGTGTCGGCGCAGCACGGTGAGCTGAAGAAACTGGCCGCGCGGATGGGCAAGGCGCTCGCGGAGTTCGCGCCCGTCGAGGCCGAGTACAACGAGCTGCGCGCACTGTCCGAAGTGGTCAACGGCCGCGGCCAGAACTCGCGCAAGATGTCGCTGCGGTCGTACGTGCTCGCCGCCCGGCTGGAGGAAGTCGCGCTCGCGGCCACCGCCCGCCTGCGCACGATGAGTCAGGGCCGCTACTCCTTCGTGCACTCCGACGCGGCCGGCGCGCGCGGCACCCGTGGCGGCCTCGGCCTCGACGTGCTCGACGACTACTCCGGCGCCATCCGCCCCGCCAAGACCCTGTCCGGCGGCGAATCCTTCCTCGCGTCGCTCTCGCTGGCGCTCGGCCTGGCCGACGTCGTCGCCGGCGAAACCGGCGGCGCGCTGCTCGACACCCTGTTCGTCGACGAGGGTTTCGGCACCCTCGACGCCGAAACCCTCGACGTCGTGATGAACATCCTCGACGAACTCCGCGCCGGCGGCCGCGTCGTCGGTTTGGTCTCGCACGTCGAAGAACTCCGCCAACGCATCCCGACCCGCCTCCGCGTGCACAAATCCCGCACCGGCTCGCGAATCGAACTCCGCACGGCGTAGCGCCCAGCACGACGCGCGGGCCGAACCCCGAGGCGCGGGGCCTGGGGCGGCCGCTGAGAAACGCGGCATGCCTGCGCGAGCCGCCGCCTGAACGGCCAACGGTCGACGTCAGCGCCGGCGGGAGAACTGATGTCGCCGCCCGGTTGAGCCGCGAGGCGCGGGGAAGCCCGCCGGAGCGACGGGCCCCCTCAGACAGCCTCGTTCGTGAGCGGCTGGCAGTCGGTGTTAGCCGCGGCCCGAGAAGCCGATGTCGCCGCCCGGTTCAGCGGCAAGGCGGGCGGGGCCCGCTGGGGTGTCGTCGAGAAGCGGGCCCACTCAGGGGTCTCGCTCGGGGGCCGGCGGCGGTCGGTGCCAGCTGTGGCGAAGAAGCTGCCGCCGCCGGGTTCAGTAGCAGGGTGGGAGAGGCCCGCTGGGCTGCCCGAGAGACGGGACCGCTCAGGCAGCCTCGTTCGTGAGCGGCTGGCAGTCGGTGTCAGCTGTGGTGGCAGAAGGCAATGCCGCCGCCCGGTTCAGTGGGGAGGCCCGTCGGGCTGTCGCCGAGAAGCGGTGTGCCCGCTCGGGCAGCCTCTCCCTTGAGCGGTCGGCGGTCGGCGGTCGGCGGTCGGCGGTAGCTGCGGCGGAAGAAGCCGATGGTGTCGCCGGGGCCCGGTGGTTAGGCGGGCGAGCGCGTTCCGGGAGCGCAGCAGCCGTGGTCGAGAACGGGCGGCGGGCCGCCTGCCCGGTCAGGCGGCTTCGTGCGTCAGAAGCCACCGCTTCGCGGCCGTGCCCCAGCGGAAGTTGCCGACGGCGCCGCCGGTGCGGACGACGCGGTGGCAGGGCACGAAGAGGGCGGCGGCGTTGCGGGCGCAGGCCGACGCGGCGGCGCGGACGGCCGTGGGGCTGCCCGAGAGGGTGGCGTACTCGGCGTAGCTCACCGGGCGGCCCGGCGGGACCTTGCGCAGCGTGTCCCAGGCGTGCTGGTGGAAGGCGCCGGAGCGTTGGCGGACCGCGATGTCGTCGACGGCGTCCAGTTCGCCCGCGTGGTAGCGGCGGATGGCGGTGGTGACGGGGCCGAGGTCGCGGCGCTGGGTGAGGGTCGCCGGGGCGAGCGAAGGGGAGATGAGCGGGGTCAGGTCGGCGACGTCGGCGGTCCAGCCGGACGCGAGGACGGCGCCGTCGCCCGCCACGACGGCGGTGAAGGGGCCGATCTTGGTGTCCACAGTGGACCAGAAGGCCGTGCTCACGAGAGGTTCTCCTCGGGGTCGAAGGTCTGCAGGTAACGGGTGGCGTACGAGCTCCACGGCCGCCAGCCGCGGGCCGCGCCGGGAAGGTCGAGGCCGAGGGCGGCGGCGGAGCGGCGTACGGCGGGGTCGGTGGCGAGCAGGACGTCGGGGGCGCCGAGCACGCGCATCAGGACGTAGTCGGCCTCGACGCCGAAGGAGAGCAGCTCCGCCCGCAGCTCAGCCGGGTCCCGGCCGACGTGCGGGTCGAGGCTGCCGTCCGCCAAGGCCGCGGCGACCGTCTTGACGTGCGATTTCACGTCAGCGGCGGCCACGACGTCGGGCTCCGGGAACAGCGTGGTCAGAGTGTCCATCGGCAGGTCACCGGGCGGCACCCGCGAGCCGAGCGCGGCGACGGAGGCAGCGGCCGAGCCGAGCACGGCGCGCAGGATCAGCTCGGGCCCATCGACCGCACCGGGCACGCGCAGCCCCGGCACCTTCGTGACCAGCGGCGCGAGCACCGGATCCGCACCGAGGACACGCGCGACGGCTTCGGGATCGGCGTCGAGGTCGAGCAGCCGCCGCACGCGGGAGACGGCGCTGCCCAGGTCACGCAGGTCGGTCAGCGCCAGGTCGCAGCGGACGTGATCCGGTTGCGGCGAGAGCCAGACCAGGCCGGGGCCGTGGGAAAGCCGCAGCGTGCGGCCGTAGCCGGTGATGCCCTCGGCGCTGTTCTCGACGGCCTCGACCCCGGGCACCGCGCGCGACGCGTGGTAACGCAGCACGCCCTGCGCGTCGAACGGCGCGCGGAACGGGAGTCTCAAGCTGAGCCGTGTCGAGCCGGTGGGTTCGGCGCGACGTCCGCGCCGCAGTGAAGCGGCGCGAAGCTGTGAAGGCGTCGTCGCGAAGACTTCGCGGATGGTGTCGTTGAACTGCCGGATGCTGGAGAACCCGGCGGCGAAGGCGACGTCGGTCAGCGGCAGCGCCGAGAGCTCGATGAGCAGCCGCGCGGAGTGCGCGCGGTGGGCGCGGGCGAGCGCGAGCGGGCCGGCGCCCAGCTCGGCGGTGAGGACGCGGCCGAGCTGGCGCTCGGAGTAGCCGAGCCGCCGCGCGAGGCCGGGCACGCCTTCGCGCTCGACGAGGCCGTCGGAGATCAGGCGCATGGCGCGGGCGGCCAGGTCGGCGCGGACGTTCCAGTCGGGCGAACCCGGCACCGCGTCCGGCAGGCAACGCCGGCACGCGCGGAAGCCGCTCGCCTGGGCGGCGGCCGACGTGGGGAAGAACCGCACGTTCTGCGCCTTCGGCGTGATCGCCGGGCACGACGGGCGGCAGTAGATGCCGGTGGTGCGCACGGCCATGATGAACTGGCCGTCGAACCGCTGGTCGCGGGCGGTGACGGCCCGGTAGCAGCGCTCGGTGTCGCGCCAGAGCGGGGCGGTCTGGGTGGCCATGTGGTCGATGGTGCCAGCAGGTCGCGGGCTTGGCTGGCGGGAATCCGACACGGCGTTACCGGGTCGGCCGGGGCGTTTGCCGGGCACGTAGACTTTACTGTCGTGAGTCTGACCCTCGGTATCGTCGGCCTGCCCAACGTCGGCAAGTCCACCCTGTTCAACGCGCTGACGCGCAACGACGTGCTCGCCGCGAACTACCCGTTCGCGACGATCGAGCCCAACGTCGGCGTCGTCCCGCTGCCGGACCCGCGGCTGGACAAGCTGGCGGAGATGTACAGCTCGGAGAAGATCGTGCCGGCTGTCGTGTCCTTTGTGGACATCGCGGGCATCGTGAAGGGCGCGTCCGAGGGTGCCGGGCTGGGCAACAAGTTCCTCGCGAACATCCGCGAGGCCAACGCGATCTGCCAGGTCATCCGCGTGTTCGACGACCCGGACGTGGTCCACGTCGACGGCCGCATCGACCCGTCGAGCGACATCGAGACCATCAACACCGAGCTGATCCTCGCCGACCTGCAGACGCTCGACAAGGCCCTGCCGCGCCTCGAGAAGGAGGCGCGCACCAAGAAGGAGGCGCGCCCGGCGCTGGAGAACGCGCAGCGCGCCAAGGAAATCCTCGACGCCGGCCGCACGCTGTTCCAGGCGCAGAAGGAAGTGGACTTCGAGTCGCTGCGCGAGCTGAGCCTGCTGACGACGAAGCCGTTCCTGTACGTCTTCAACGCCGACGAGGGCGTGCTGACCGACGCCGCGCGCCGCGAGGAACTGGAAAAGCTCGTCGCCCCCGCCGACGCCGTCTTCCTCGACGCCAAGGTCGAGTCCGAGCTGCTGGAACTCGACGACGAAGAATCCGTGCGCGAGCTGCTGGAATCCGTGGGCCAGGCCGAGCCCGGCCTCAACGCCCTCGCCCGCGCCGGCTTCCACACCCTCGGCCTGCAGACCTACCTCACCGCGGGCCCCAAGGAATCGCGCGCCTGGACCATCCCCCAGGGCGCCACCGCCCCCCAGGCCGCGGGCGTCATCCACACGGACTTCGAGCGCGGCTTCATCAAGGCGGAGATCGTGTCGTACACCGACCTGATGGACGCCGGCTCGATGGCCGCCGCGCGCGCCGCGGGGAAGGTGCGGATGGAGGGCAAGGACTATCTGATGTCGGATGGGGATGTGGTGGAGTTCAGGTTCAACGTCTGAGCCCCGCTCGCGGTCCTGGAAGAGATGGATGGACGCGACTCAACTGCGGTGATCTCGTGGAGTTCGCCTGGTCAGATGTTGTCGTCGAGGATTTCGCCCAGCTCTGTGCGTCGGCGCTGTCGGACGGTGGCGGCTTTCGCCACGGCCAGGCCGCAGAGTGCGAGCACGATGAGTGACACGGCGAGGAGCAGCCAGAACGTGCTGCCGTCGGCAGAGGTGAGCGTGCCGACGAGGACGAAGACGCCGATGAAGCCGTAGAACAACGCCAGCCTCACCTGCCTGGCGAACTGCCGCGCGTACAGCTTGTGCTTCTGCCGGGCGGCGTCCAGGGCCGTGGCCGACGGTGGCTCACCGGCGACCGTGAAAGGCCCGTCGGTGAGGTCGTGAACGGTAGTCGTTCCGGGCCGGGCCAGCTCGAGGCTGGGGCGTGCGCTGTCCTGTGCTGTTCGGCGTACTTCCCAGCCCGCGGATTCGGCGGCATGCCGGACGTCGGACAGGGGGAGGTCTGGGTACTGGCTGGCGTCCAAGAGGTAGCGGCCGTGGACGTCCGGCTCGGCGGCGGCCAGTTCGCCCGCCAGGCGAGTACGGGCACTGCCGACTTCCGCAGGCTCGGTCTGCCGAGCGAAGTGCAGTGTCCAGGCCGTCTCGCCGACGTCTTCGGTGCGTAGCGTCCAGCCCTGCCTGGCCAGTACGTCGAGCAGTTCGGGCTTGGGGATCTCCCGGTACTCCAGCCAGTCGAGGTGCAAGGAAGTGCCGGTGCGCAGGTTCCGCAGCCGGCCCAGCTGACTTTCGCGACGGCGTCGCCGGGTCGCCCGTGGAGTGCCGGCCACCTGTGCGGCGAGGACCAGCACGACCAGTGCCAGAGAGGGCAGCAGCAGCCAGAGTGCGATGGAGTCGGCGACCTTGTCAGACATCCAGTGACAGCTTCCGTCGCTGCTGAGGCGGCTTGAACTCGAGGCCGCGTGCTCCGTTGTAGGTCATCCGCTCGCCGACGCACCGGTAGCCACGCGCGGTGGCGAGCTCCTTGATCATATGGTCGCTCAACGGGTGCGCCGACCACACGGCGACCAACGCCGTCTCGGAGCCCGGGCGAAGTTTCGCCAGCTCGCGGTGCACCTGCTCGACGGCCTTGCCCAGCCGCTGGGTACGCCGCCGCAGCCGGTCGACGAGCAGACTCAGCGCGACCAGGGCGACCACGCTCGCGCCGATCACGTTGGTCACCGTGCCCTCCTCGTCATCTTGGGTTCACGCATCCAGTGTCGCGGTGATCGATCTGGTCGGTTGATCGGTGAACGAAACGCTGTTCACGATCCCATTGAGGATCACCATCAGGTACGGCCAGTCCTCGAGACTCTCACTGGACAGACCGAACGTGGCAATCCGGCGGCGCTCGGGGCACGCGAAACTGACCTGTGCCTGTCGGACCCGGTGCTCGGCAGGACCCGGTTCGCCGAGCGGACCGAACGGCACTGTCACGATCAGCTCCTCGGCGACGATCAGCCCGTCACCCGCGGGGAACCGCTCCAGGACCACTTCGCGTGGAGAACCGGGCGCGCGCAGACCTCCCGCCGCGCCGGCGAGCGGACGTTCCGCGTGCAGGTCCGCAGCGTGGACGGTGACCGAAAACTGAGCGGTGACGATCCGGTGGGGGTCGGTCTCGGACCGGGCACAGCACAGTCCGAAGTAGACGCCACCGTGGTCGTTCAGCTCGGCGATCAGGTATTCCTGGCTGTAGGCGAGATGCAGTGCCTGCCGCTCGGTGAGCCCGTGCAACGATGCACGGAGCCGGTCGTACGTTCGCCGAATCCTGATCTCCGGATTCTCCGTCAGGTCGATCTCGTGCAACTGTTCCGGCACCTTGAAGGCCAGCTGTGCCTCGGTGCGTCCGGGATTGAGCAGGTCCGAGATTCCCATGCTCACCTCGCGGTCAGGATGCCGGTGGCCAAACCGCCCCAGCCGGCTGCGTTCTTGGCGTCGGTCGTGGCGTCGTGCGTGTCGAACAGGCCCGCTGCCGACGGTACTTGCAAGGCGACGTTGGTTCCGCCTTCGAACGCCTTCGCGACGTTCTGCGTCAGCGCGGGGTCGGTGAGCGCACCGGTGCCCATCGCCTTGTCCGCCAGCCATTGTGCGGCCCGGCTCGGGTCCTTCATCTCGCTGATCACTCGCGGCATTTCGTCGGCGAACGCGCGTCCGCCCGCCACCGCGGCGTCGCTCGCAGTGCTCAGCGCGCCACCTGCCCTGGTGACGTCGACCAGGCGGTCGACGCCGGCGACGGCGTCACCAGCGGCGTTGAATCCCTTTGACACCGCGCCGATGCCGGGGATCAGCCCGACGACGTCCCCGCCGAGTGAGACCCACGCGTTCGGGTCGTCGTACTTCTCGTTGACCGCCATGTCCGCGCCGTGTGCGGCCAGCGCGACGGCGCCGGCACCAAGCGCGATCGGACCGCAGATCGGGGTCAGGACGGGGATGAACGCCAACGCACCCGCCACGGCGGACACGATGCCGGCGATGTCCCCGATATCGCCGAGGTGGTCCTTGAACCATCCACCGATGTCGTCGAACATGCCGCCGAGCGAATCCCAGAACGACTCCTTGGGAGCCTCCTCCGCGGCGTCTTTGAGCGCGTCCGCGCAGGTGTCCGCGTCGTCTTCCCAGGCATCGCGTACGTCTTCGGCCTGCCTGCGGAGATCGTCCACCCTGGCCCAAGCGGAGTTCGCCGCGCTGATCTTGTCCGCCGCCTCGTTGTGCATCGTGGCGTTGTCAGGCTGTTGCAGAGCAAGGTCGCGGGCGGACTCGGCTGCGGAGTTCTTCGCCTCGGCGTCCCCGAGAGCTTTCCGGCACTCCTCCTCCAGCTGCTTTGCTTTCTGCTGGTGCGCGTCGAGCCGGTCGGACCAATCGGCAAGGGCTTTGCCCGCCAGCGTCAGCGATTTCTGGCCCTTGTCGAGGTATTCGGGTAGCTGGTCGAGCTTGCCGGCGAACGCTTCGGCGGCGTCGCCGGTCCAGACGTCTTTCTTGTCCTGGATGGATTTCAGCACGTTGTAGGCTTCGTCCGTGTAGGTGGCGGTGTCCTTGATCTGCCGGGCCAGTTCACGAACTGTGCTGACATTGCCGCGCGCCGGGTCGAACCGGAGAGCCGGGTAGTCGGCGTCGCTCATCCGGCGGTCGCCTCTTCGACCTTGGCGGCCATGCGCTGGAGTGAGCTCTTGAGGCTTTCTTCAAGTTCGGCATAACCCTGGACCGCGTTGTCGAGGCCTCCCTTGATGCCGGTGACGGCTTCCTTGATCTTCTTCAGCCCGCCGGACCAGTCCGAGGTGAAGTCGGCACACGCTTCGTCGAGGTCGTCCGGCCCGATCGAATCGGGGCCGATGTCCTCCATGCGTTTGGTGGCCTGCTCGATGTTCTCGCCGACGTGGTCGAGATTCTTGCCGAGCGCCTGCAAACCGCCGATGTCGACGGTGAAGTCGGGCATGTCGAGGTCCCCCCTCGGGCTTCGCAATGTCCAGTCCTGCCTCGTCGGCGGGCGTCAGGAGCCGACGAAAGAACCACCTTAGCCAAAACTGGGCGTTTCGGGTGCTGATTCGCCGGGTCTGGTGAAGGTGCGGACCGAATTCACGAAATCGGGGGGCGGAGTACCTCTTCGAGGCGGCCCGATGTTCGTCGGGCGCCGCGTGCTTCGGAGAGTGAAAAGAAGCGCTCAGCCCAGCAGGCCGAGCACCACCAAAGCCGCCAGCGTGAACGACGTCGCGAACAGCGTGATCCAGGCGCGCTGGGTGGCGGAGAGGGCAGTGGGCGAGTTGTTCATCGCGGGTCCTAGCGGGGCGGGGTGGGCGGATTCCGCTGGGATAGCGCGCTGATCAAGGGTGGTGTTACGGCCTGTGGTCGAGATCACGATGGGCGCGGAAAGTGCGCCACAGGACCGCGGCGGCGGAGGCCACCATCAGGGTGAACGCGGTGGTGCCGACGATGATCGCCTGGGTCATGAAAGTCCCCTCCGTGGAAGTCCGTACGAAGAGGGGACGTGTCAGCCCGCGGGAGGTGTCGCCGGGGTCGGGCAGATCACAGGGAGTCGATCTGGGCCGCGAGGGCGAAGTCCTTCGAGGTGAGGCCGCCGGCGGAGTGGGTGGAGAGGGTTAGCGTCACGGTGCGCCAGCGGATGTCGATGTCCGGGTGGTGGTCGGCGGCTTCGGCGAGGTAGCCGACGCGGACCACGAAGGTCACGGCGTCCGGGAAGGACGGGAGGTCGACCGTACGGGTGATGGAGTCGCCGGAACGGCGCCAGTCGGGGACGGTGGCCAGGGCCGATGAGATCTCGGAGTCGCTCAGTAGTTGCGCCATGTGTCCAATGGTGAACCCGTTTGGGCTACGCTGCACGGTTGCCACGGGAGTCCGGTGCAGCCGGGCTGAGAGGCGGGTGCCCGAGACCCGCGACCGTTCGCACCTGATTCCGGATCATGCCGGCGCAGGGAGGGCTGCTCTCCCCGCATCGGCGCAAGGAGGGCAGATGATTCCGCGGACCGCACGCACGGTGCTGGGCCTGGCCACGGTCACGGCGCTGGCGAGCGCGTGCTCGCTGTCCGGCGGCAGCTCGGGCGGCGACGCCCAGCAGACCCCGACGGTCACGCTCGTCACGCACGACTCGTTCGTCGCGCCGCAGGACGTGCTGGACGCGTTCCAGCGGCAGTCCGGGATCAAGCTCAAGATCCTCAAATCGGGCGACGCGGGGGAGCTCACCAACAAACTGGTGCTCACCAAGGCCAACCCGATCGGCGACGTGGCGTTCGGCGTCGACAACACGTTCGCCTCGCGCGCGCTGGGCGAGGGCGTGTTCCAGGCGTACACGAGCCCCGAGGCCGACCGCGGGCCGCAGCGGTACTCCGCGGATCCGCAGCACCGCCTGAGCGCCGTGGACGTCGGCGACGTCTGCGTCAACATCGACCCCGCCTACTTCGCGAGCAAGCACCTGCCCGAACCCAAGACCTACGACGACCTCGCCGACCCGAAGTACAAGGACCTCACCGTCGCCGAGAGCCCCGCTACGGCGTCGCCCGGGCTGGCGTTCCTGCTGGGCACCGTGGCGAAGTACGGCGAGCAGGGCTGGCACGACTACTGGGCCAAGCTCAAGGCCAACGGCGTCAAGGTCGACAGCGGCTGGGAAGAGGCCTACACCAAGGACTTCTCCGGCTCCTCGGGCAAGGGCCCGCGCCCGATCGTGGTCTCGTATGCGTCCTCGCCGGCCGCCGAGATCGGCGACGACGGCAAGCCGCGCACCAAGGCGCTGCTCGACACGTGCTTCCGCCAGATCGAGTACGCCGGCGTCCTCGCCGGCACCAAGCAGGTGCCGCAGGCCCAGAAGGTGGTCGACTTCCTGCTGTCGCAGCAGTTCCAGACGACGGTCGCGGCCAACATGTACGTCTACCCGGCCCGCGAGGGCGTCGACCTGCCCGCCGGCTGGGCCGCGGCCGCGCCGCTGCCCCAGGACCCCGCGACTCTGCCCGCCGACCAGATCCAGGCCGGCCGTGAGAAGTGGATCGGTGAATGGCGCTCGCTCATGGGCGCGTAACGCCGGCGCAGACCGCGCGCACGGCGGGCCTGGCGCTGCTCGGCCTGCTGCCCGTCGCGTTCCTGGTCGTGTTCTTCGCGTGGCCGGTCGTCGCGATCCTCGGCCGCGGCTTCTCGGCCGGCGGCGTGGACACGGTCCTGGCCGACGCGCAGACGTGGCAGCTCGCCGCGTTCACGCTGGTCAGCGCCGCCGCGTCGACAGTCGTCGCCGTGGTCGCGGGGCTGCCGGTGGCCTACGTGCTCGCGCGCGTGAAGCTGCCGGGTGTCGGGCTGGCGCGCACGCTGGTGCTGGTGCCGTTCGTGCTGCCCACGGTGGTCGTCGGGCTCGCGTTCCGCGCGCTGTGGCCCGACGGCGGTGTGCTGCCGCTGGTGCTGGCCAACGCGTTTTTCAACGTCGCCGTGGTCGCCCGGACCGTCGCCGGGCTGTGGAGCCACCTCGACCCGCGTGCGACCGAAGCCGCCCGCGCGCTGGGCGCCTCGCCGTGGCGGGCCTTCCGCACGGTGACGCTGCCCGCGCTCGGCCCGGCCGTCGCGTCGGCCGCGGCGGTCGTCTTTCTCTTCTGCGCCACCAGTTTCGGCGTGGTGCTCATCCTCGGCGGCGGCCGCTACCGCACGCTCGAGACCGAGATCTACCTGCGCACGGTCGACCTGCTCGACCTCTCCGGAGCGGCCGCGCTGTCGCTCATCCAGTTCGCCGCCGTCCTCGCCGCCCTCGCGCTGGGCGCGATCGCCCGGCGCCGCCGTGAGAACGCCGTGAAACTCAAGCAGGCCACGCCCCGGCGGCCGAGAAAAGGCGAATGGTGGACGGTCGGCGCGGCCACGGTCGTGATCGCCCTGCTGATGACGCCGATCGTCGCGCTGCTGCTGGAGTCGGTGTCCACACCGGACGGCTGGAGCCTCGCCGGCTTCCGCGCACTCGCGAGCACCGGCACGGACGACGCGCTGCAGGTCTCCGGCTGGGTCGCCGCCCAGAACTCGCTCGCCGCCGCCACCGACGCGACGCTGCTCGCCATGGCCGTCGGCGTCCTGGCCAGCGTCGTGCTCGTCGCCCTGCGGCGCGCACCCGGCCGCCTCGCCCGCGGCATGGGCGAGACGATGGACGCCGCCCTGATGCTGCCGCTGGGCGTCTCCGCCGTGACGGTCGGCTTCGGCTACCTCGTGACGCTCGACGCGCTGCCCGGCGACCTGCGCACGTCGCCGCTGCTCGTGCCGCTCGCGCAGGCGCTGGTGATCATCCCGCTGGTCGTGCGGATGATCCTGCCGGTGCTGCGCGCCGTCGACGTGCGGCTGCGCCAGGCCGCGGCGACGCTCGGCGCGAGCCCGGCCCGCGTGTGGCGCGAGATCGACCTGCCGCTCACCGCGCGCTCGCTCGTCGCGGCCGCCGGGTTCGGTTTCGTGGTGGCGCTCGGCGAGTTCGGCGCCACGAGCTTCCTCGCCCGCCCCGACGCGCCGACGCTGCCCGTCGCCGTCGCGACGCTCATCTCGCGCCCGGGCGAGCTCAACAACCAGATGGCGTACGCCGCGTGCGCGCTGCTCATGGTCGTGACGGTCGCGGCCGTCGCGCTGATCGACCGCTTCGGCTCCGTTCGCGGGCACGGCACGGTGGGGGAGTTCTGAATGGCGCTCACGGTGCGGGACCTCACGGTCCACTACGGCTCGTTCGCGGCGGTCCGCGACGCGCGCCTCGACATCGCCGACGGCGAGGTGCTCGCCCTGCTCGGCCCGTCCGGCTCGGGCAAGTCGACGCTGCTGCGTGCCATCACCGGCCTCGAGCCCATGACGTCGGGCTCGGTGAGCTGGGACGGCACCGACCTCGCCACCGTGCCCGTGCACCGGCGCGGATTCGGGCTGGTCTTCCAGGACGGCCAGCTCTTCCCGCACCGCGACGTCGCCGCGAACATCGCGTTCGGCCTGCGCATGCACGGGATCCCCAAGACGAAACACCGGGCCCGCGTCGAAGAGCTGCTGGAACTGGTGGGGCTCAAGGGGTTCGGACGCCGGCGCGTCACCGAGCTGTCGGGCGGCCAGGCGCAGCGCGTGGCCCTGGCTCGCGCCCTCGCGCCCGAACCGCGGCTGCTGCTGCTCGACGAACCGCTGTCCGGCCTCGACGCGGGGCTGCGCGAGCAGCTCGCCATCGATCTCGCGGACCTGTTGCGGCGCAGCAAGATCACCGCCCTGCTGGTCACCCACGATCAGGAAGAGGCGTTCACGCTCGCCGACCGCGTGGCCGTCCTCGACGCCGGCGAGATCCGGCAGGAAGGCGCCGTGCGGTCGGTGTGGCGCAACCCGGCGGACGACGACGTCGCGAAGTTCCTCGGCGCCACGTCGTTCGTCGACGGGGTGGCCGCGGGCGGCGTGGTGCACACCGGTCTCGGTGACGTCGCGCTCCCGGAGCTCGAAGACGGTCCGGTGCGTCTGGGGCTCAGGCCGCATGCCTTGCGCGTGGCCGAAACCGGCGTGACCGGCGAGGTGACGGCCGCGGTGCACCGGCGGGAGCACCTCCGGCTGGTCGTGCGACTGTCCGAAAAGGACTATTTCGAAAACGGCCCTTCCGATAAGGACACCGTCGACGCCGTCGCCCCCGTGACGGCGGACCTGCGTGCCGGCGATCCCGTCCGGCTCGAACTCGACCCGGACGGGATCGCCGTCGTCGGCTGAACCCCCGTCAGCCGTCGCGCGTGGCGAGCCGCCCGTAAGCCAGGGACAGGCCGACCACGATGTAACAAGCCGCCCGCAGCGCGCCCTCGCTGAGCATCGAGCCGCCGATCGGGTCCTGCAGGATCTCCGTCGGGGCCTCGGCCCAGTTGCGCGTGAGCAGGAACGGGTGCAGCCAGTCGAGCGAGGTCAGGAACCCCAGGATCGTGAACACGATGTCGCCGGCCAACACGGAGGCGACCACGAGCATCGGGTGTTCCGTCCAGCTCGACACAGCCAGCGCGACCGCGCCGACGGCCCACAGCTGCAGCACGATCCAGCCCGCCACCAGCAGGATCCGGCCCAGCGCCGCGCCGAGCGACAGCGTGGTGCCCGACAGCGTGAACAGCGATCCGGTGCCGTTGATGATCAGCCCGGTCACCACGCCCGTGACGCACATGGCCAGCACCGCGACCACGCACACCACCGCCACGCCGATGGCCTTCACCACCAGCAGCCGGCCACGGCTGACGGGAGCGACGAGCCACGCGCGCAACGTGCCGTGGGCGGCCTCGCCCGCGAGCGCGTCGGCGCCGGCCATGGCCGAGGCCAGCGGAAGCAGCAGGGCCAGCGTCATCGTCAGCGCGGCGATGGGCAGCACCAGCGCGTTGTTCACGGCCGACGCGAGCAGCGCCGCGTCGCCGTCGGCCGGGCCGCCGTCGGGACCGCTGTCGCCGACCAGCGTGAGGCCGATGCCGATCACGATCGGCACCAGGGCCAGCAGCGCGAGCACGGCCAGCGTGCGCGGGCGGCGGAAGATCCAGCGCAGCTCGGCCGCGACCAGCCGCGGCAGCGGCACCGTGTCGTGGCCCGTGCGGCTCACGGGTGCCGTGAGCGTCGCGGTAGTCATGCCGCCTCCGCGGGAGTGAGTACGTCGGCGGTGTTCATGCCGCCTCCGCGGGAATGAGTACGTCGGCGGTGGTCATGCTTCCCCCTCGGATTCCGAGCCGTTCGCACCTTCGGTGAGCCGGGCGAACAGGTCCTCCAGCCCGGTTCGCGCGCGAGTCGCCTCGTGCACCTCGACACCGGCGCCCACGAGCACCTGCAGGACCCGCGGCGCGGGCGTGGCGGTGAGGTCCGCGCGGACGCCGTCGGGCGTGAGCCGGGCCCCGATCCGGTTCTCCCGCAACACTTCCACCGCGTGTTCCGCGTCGGGTGTCCGCACGAGCAGCGCCGCGTTGCCCGACTCCAGCAGCTCCGCCAGCTCGCCCTGCGCCACGACCGTGCCCGACTGCAGCACGGCGACGTGGGTGCACGTCGCTTCGACCTCGGCGAGCAGGTGCGAAGACACGAGCACGGTGCAGCCGTCGGCGTGCAGCTCGGCGATGATCCGGCGGATCTCGCGCGTGCCGGCGGGGTCGAGGCCGTTGGTCGGCTCGTCGAGGATCACCATCCGCCGCGGCACGAGCAGCGCCGCGGCCAGGCCCAGCCGTTGCTTCATGCCGAGCGAGTAGCCCTTGTACCGGCGGCGCGCGGCGACGGTGAGGCCCACGCGTTCCAGCGCTCCGTCCACGGCCGCGGGGATCGCTCCCGACGCCAGCCGCGGCTCGGCGGCCGCGAAGCGCAGCAGGTTGTCGCGCCCGGAGAGGAACGGGTGGAAGCCCGGGCCTTCCACGAGCGCGCCGACGTCGGGCAGCGCGTGCGGCGCGCCGTCGGGCATCGGCCGGCCGAGCAGCTCGACCTCACCCTCGGTGGGCCGCACGAGGCCCAGCAGCATGCGGATCGTGGTCGTCTTGCCCGAGCCGTTGGGCCCGAGCATCCCGAGCACGGCGCCTTCGGGCACGTCGAGGTCGACGTGGTCCACGGCGACCGTGCCGCGGTAGACCTTGCGCAGCCCGCGCGTGCGCGCCGCGAGCGGGACCGCCGGGGCGGACACCTCCTGGGAGATGCCCGCCCCGGTCACGACCACTTCGGTCTCGGTCACTTCTGGCCCAGCGCTTCGTACAGCACCTGCTCCGGCACCGCACCGGCGGCGAACCGCCCGTCGTCGGTCAGCACCGCGCCGCCGACCTTGGTGGTGAACAGGTAGCCGCTGCCCCAGGTGCCGTTCACGCGCTTGGCGAAGCGGCTGAGCAGCTGCTGCGGGTCGACGTTGCGGCCCTCGGCCCCGGAGGCACCGGCCGGCTTCTTGCCGGACAGCGCGTCGGCCGGCACCTTGCCCGTGATGACGGTGTCCCAGCCGTCACCGACGAGCTTGGTGTCCTGCTTGGCCTCGTGGGCCATCGCCTTGGTCTGGTCGTCGACCTTCGCGGTCTTCTCCGTCACCTTGGCGCCCTGCGGGGGCGTGAAGGCGAACAGGTCGGCCGACTGCGGCGCGAACTTCACGTCGGTGAACGCCACCTGCAACGCCGGCGCGGTGGTTCCGTTGCTCAGCACGGAAAGCCGCAGCGGCATGCGCGTCTGCGAGTCCACGGCCACGCGGATTTCGCGCAGCAGCGTGCGTTCGGTCGGCTTCGGGGTGAAGACCAGCTCGTAGGCCGGGCGGTCGGCGACGTTCGCCGTGCCGTCCACGGAGACGGTGCTGTTCTCGCGCACCTTGGCCAGCAGTTCCTTGGTCGCCGTGGCCGGGTCGGCCATCTCGCCGGCACCCATGTCGTGCTTCGTCGCCACGTCGGCCGGGATGGTCGTCTTCGTGGCCGAGTTGTTGCTGGAGTGGTAATCCCACACCGTCGTGCCGTCGCGGACGATCGTCTCCTGCGAGGCGCCGTTGGTCAGCGAGATCTTGGCCTTGCCGGCGCCGTCGCTGAACACGTGCGCGGAGTCGATGTTCAGCGCGCTCATCCCCGGGACCGCGCCGGCGGCCGCGCCCATGGCGGGCAGGCCGAGGTCGTTGCTCACACTCACGGTGCCGTCGAACGGACCGGGGTTGGCCGTCATGACCGACTGCACCAGGTCCTCGGCGCTGATCTGCGGCAGCTTCGGCGCGTCGCCGGCCGAAGCCGGCATCGCGACCACCACGAGCCCCCCGACCCCCAGAGCGGTGCCGACGACGGCCGCGGTGATGGCCTTCTTCTTCGGATCCATGTCGTCTCTCCCTGTGTTTCCGAGCCCCAGTGTGCTCGGCTCCCGGAACCGACGCTTCCCTCTCGAGGCTGAGATACCCCTGAATGCTCGGCCTCCGCGGCTGAGATCGCGCTGAGAGCTCGCGCACGACCTGCGCAAACCGGCCATGATGAACCTCGTGAAACCTCGGGTGCTGGTGGTCGACGACGAGCCGGGCGTGCTCAAGGCGCTGCAACGCGGCCTGCGCGCGGAGGACATGGACGTGGTCACGGCGGCCGACGGGCCGTCCGGGCTGCGGCTGGCGCGCACCGGCGCGTTCGACGTGATCCTGCTCGACATCATGCTGCCCGGCCTGTCCGGTTACCGCGTGCTGCAGCAGCTGCGCGCGGAGAACGTGACGACGCCGGTCCTGCTCGTCTCCGCCAAGGACGGCGAGGTCGACCAGGCCGACGGGCTCGACCTCGGCGCCGACGGTTACCTCGTGAAGCCGTTTTCCTTCGTCGTACTGGTCGCGCAGGTGCGCGCGGTGCTGCGGCGCGCCGGGCCCGACGCTTCGCGCGGCACGCTGCGCCTGGGCTCGCTGGAGGTGGACCGCGCGTTGCGGCAGGTGCGCTGGGACGGTGCCGAGGTGCCGTTGTCGCCGCGCGAGTTCGGGCTGCTGGAGGTGCTCGTGAGCCGCGCCGGCACGGTCGTCACGAAGGACGAGCTCCTGCGCGCGGTCTGGGGCGAGGAGCAGGCCGTGACGCGCAACCTCGTGGAGGTCTACGTCGGTTACGTGCGGCGCAAGCTCGACGCGGTGGGCGCCGGCGCGCTGCTGCGGACCGTCCGCGGCCACGGCTACCTCGCGTCCGACGCACAGCTGGACGAGGTCATGTGATCGGCTCGCCGTCCTGGTGGCGGGGCCGGTCGCTTCAGGTGCGGATCACGGTGCTGGCCACCACGATCACGCTCGCCTGCCTGCTCGGCCTCGCCACGCTCGCTGCCGGCCGGCTCGACTCGCTGCTCGTCGACTCCGTCGACCACGAGCTGACGACGGCGCTCGGACCCGCGTCGGCCTCGGTCTCGGCGGGCCGGCCGCCGGCGGACGCGGACCCGGTCTCGGTACGGGTGCTGGACATCTCGGGAGCGCCGGTCGACGGCCGGCCGCGCCCGCCGTTGAGCGGCGACGCGATCGGGCAGCTCAAGGCGGGCGTGCCGGTGCAGACGGACGGAGACCGCTGGCGGGGCCAGGTCGTGAGCACGCCGGACGGCAGCCAGCGGCTCGTCGTCGCGGGCGCGGGCCTCGTCGGATTCGCCGCGGCCGTGCACGCCGGCGGGTTGTGGCTGGTCATCGTCGCTTTGGTCGGCGCGGTGGTGGCGGGGCTCGCGACGTGGCTGGTGGTGCGCTTCGCGCTGCGGCCGGTCGCCCGGATGCGGGGCCTGGTGCGCTCGTTGCCGCCCAGCTCGCGGCTGCCGCTGCCCACGTCGCACGACGAGCTGCGGGCGCTGGCCGAGGAGTTCAACGCGCTGCTCGCCCGGCAGGAAGAGGTGAGCAGCCGGCTTCGGCGCTTCACCGGCGACGCGGCGCACGAGTTGCGTTCGCCCGTCGCGTCGATCCGGGTGCAGGCCGAGGTGGCCGTGACGAACCCGGATCCGGAGCTGGCGCAGGAGACGCTCACGGACATCCTCGCCGAGGCCGAACGGCTGTCGGCGCTGCTCGACGGTCTGCTGTCGCTCGCCCGGTCCGACGCCGGCGAGGTGCCGCCCGCCGAGCCGGTGGAGCTGGTCACGGAGGTGCGCGCGGCCGTGCACCGGCTGCCGGCGGGCGCGCCCGAGGCGCGGGTGAGCGCCGCCGTGGCGCAGGCGTGGGCGCTCGCGACGCACTCGGAGGTGGAGCTGGTGCTCGACAACCTCCTGCGCAACGCCTGCCGCTACGCCACCGGTCAGATCGTGGTGTCGGTGCTCGCCTCGCGCTCGGACGTCCGCGTGGTGGTGGACGACGACGGCCCCGGCATCGCGCCCGAGCACCGCGCCAAGGTGTTCGACCGCTTCTACCGCGTGGCCGACGACCGCGCCCGCTCGTCCGGCGGAACCGGCCTGGGCCTGGCGATGGTCGCCGAAGCCGTGCGCCGGCGGGGCGGGCGGGTGCGCGTGGGGGAGTCGCCGGACGGGGGTGCGCGCTTCGAGGTCAGGTGGCGCGCGGATCGGGCCGCGGCAACCGGGTGAACGCCGTGCGGGACACTGGGCCGATGGACGGGGTCATCGTCGGAGCGGCGCTGGTGCGCGACGGGAAGTTGCTCACCCAGCAGCGGGCGTGGCCGCCGCACCACGCGGGACAGTGGGAGCTGCCGGGCGGGCGCGTCGAAGAGGGCGAGACCGACTCGTACGCGCTGGCCCGCGAGTGCCAGGAAGAGCTCGACGTCGCCGTCACGGTGGGCGGGCGCGTCGGGGAAGAGGTGCCGTTGCCGGGCGGGAAGGTGCTGCGCGTGTACTCCGCCGCGCTGATCTCCCCGGGCGACGAACCTCGGGCCGTGGAGCACACGGCCTTGCGCTGGGTCGGGCCGGACGAGCTCGACGACGTCGACTGGCTGCCGGCGGATCGCGGCCTGATCCCGGCGTTGCGCGCATTGCTGATCAGCTGACGTTCACCTGCGGCAGGGGGCGGGTTTCCCTTGTGCGTCAAGGAAAACCCGCCCGTGCTCTTCAGCCGGCGCCGATCAGGCGCAGCGCCGAGGACAGCCGGTGGTCACCGCGTTCGGCGGCGCGGACGGCACCCGCCTTGCGGACGCGTTCGAGCTCCGCGGTGTCGGCGAGCAGGGCCATCGTGCGTTCGCGCACCGGGCGCAGCTCCTCGATCACGGCGTCGGCGACGGCGTCCTTGAGCACGCCGTACGACGGGTACTCGTCCGCCAGCCGGTTCGGATCGCGGCCGGTGCAGGCGGCGAGGATGTCCAGCAGGTTCGCGATGCCCGGCCGGCTCTCCGGGGCGTACGCGGGCACGGACCCGCCGTCGGTGCGCGCGCGTCGGATCTTGCGGCGCACGTGGTCGGGCTCGTCGAGCACGAAGACCACGCCCGCGGCGTCGTGCGCCGACTTGGACATCTTGCGCGTCGGCTCGGCCAGGTCCTTCACCCGCGCGCCGGTGGGCGGCAGCACGGCCCGCGGCACGGTGAACACCTCGCCGTAGGTCGAGTTGAACCGCCTGGCCAGCGTCCGGGCGAGTTCCACGTGCTGGCTCTGGTCCTCGCCGACCGGCACGTCGGACGCGCCCTGCAGCAGGATGTCCGCGGCCATCAGCACGGGGTAGGTGAGCAGGCTCAGCCGCACCCCGGCCTGGCCCTTCGCCTTCTCCTTGAACTGGATCATGCGCGCGGCCTCGCCGTAGGAGCAGGTGCACTCGAGGATCCAGGTCAGCGCGCCCAGCTCCTTCGCGATGTCCGACTGCACGAACACGCGCTCGGGGTCGACGCCCGTCGCCACCATCACGGCCAGCTGCTCCGTGGCGAGGGCGCGCAGCTTCGCGGGGTTGTGCGCGGTGGTCATCGCGTGCAGGTCGGAGACGAAAAACAGGTCGTCGGGCTCGCTGTCGGACGCGAAGCGGCGCAACGCGCCTAGGTGGTTGCCGAGGTGCACGTGGCCGGACGGGGTGATGCCGGATAACTGGACCACTGGGGTTCCTCTCCTGGGTGTGTGCCCCGGGAGGAGACCCGCCTGACAAGCGAGAAGGCCGCCCACCGGGGCGGCCTTCGCTGGAGTTCAGCGCAGAGCAACGGGGCCGCCGGAGGGCGGCCACCACTGGGTGCTGTGCGCGAACATGGTGAACACCTTAGAACACTTGCGGGTGCTTACGCGCGGAACCGGGTTTACCGTCGAGACATGTTCGTCGTCTTGCTCACCTACACCGCGCCCATCGAGGAGATCGACCTGGCGCTGCCGGACCACGCCGAGTGGCTCGGCAAGCAGTACGACCACGGTCACTTCCTGGCCTCGGGCCGCCAGAACCCGCGCACGGGCGGCGTGATCATCACGCGCCCGATGGCGCGCGGGAAGCTCGACGCCATCCTGGCCACCGACCCGTTCGCGACTCAGCACCTGGCCCAGTACCAGGTGATCGAGTTCTCACCGACGAAGACGGCACCCGAATTGCGCCTGGTCAACGAGGCCGTGGCGCACTGATCAGGGCGTCCGGCGGCGCGAGACTTCGGTCACGCTGAACCGGGCGCGCGGGGCGAACCCGGGCCGGGAACGGCCGGTGAAACCTCTCGGAACTGTTGCCGTCGGGAGCGGTACGGGAAAGCGCTCAAGCCGCCTTCGCGAGGTCCGTTTTCGCCTTCTTCAGAGCGAGCACCGGGCATTTCTTGCACCGAGAGGACGACCGGCAGCACTTCTTCTTCACCTTGCCGGCCTTCATCAGCTTGCGGACGACCCCGGCGGGGGTGTCCGGCTGCTTCTTGTCCTTTTTGCCCACGGTGGGCTCCCACGTCCTCGGCGGCAGTTCCTGATGGTTCAGGTTAGGTGAGCCTAACCGATCATGGGGCGTGGCGGTCCTCACACTTCGGCAACAGGTATCCTTATGAAGTCCGCGTGTGGCCAAAGCCGGTCACGATGCCGGTTGAGGTGGCGAAGCCGTTCTGGTGGAGGCCACCGCTCCGCCCGCGACGCGGCCACCCACCCGCCTTTGAAGTTCAGGAGTCTTCGCGTGCCCGCAGCCAGCGCCACCGCAGTCGAAACCGGCCGCGCGTCCGGCAAGACCCGGCCCGACCTGCGCAACGTCGCCATCGTCGCACACGTCGACCATGGCAAGACGACCCTGGTCGACGCCATGCTCCGGCAGTCCGGCGCCTTCGCCGAACGCGCCGAGCTCGTCGACCGCGTCATGGACTCCGGTGAGCTCGAGCGCGAAAAGGGCATCACCATCCTCGCGAAGAACACCTCCATCCACCGCCAGACGCCCGACGGCCAGGTCACGATCAACGTGATCGACACCCCGGGCCACGCCGACTTCGGCGGCGAGGTCGAGCGCGGCCTGGCGATGGTCGACGGCGTGGTGCTGCTCGTCGACGCGAGCGAGGGCCCGCTGCCGCAGACCCGCTTCGTGCTCCGCAAGACCCTCGAGGCCGGCCTGCCGGTGATCCTGGTCGTGAACAAGACCGACCGCCCGGACGCCCGCATCTCCGAGGTCGTCGAGGAGACCCACGACCTGCTGCTCGAGCTGGCCAGTGACATCGAGGACGCCGACCACGACGCGATCCTCGACCTGCCCGTGGTCTACGCCTCCGCGCGCGCCGGCAAGGCAAGCCTGGAGCAGCCCGCCGACGGCGAGATCCCCGACAGCGAGAACCTCGACCCGCTGTTCGACACGCTGCTGCGCCACGTCCCGCCGCCCGCCGCGGACCTCGACGCGCCGCTGCAGGCGCTGGTCACGAACCTCGACGCGTCGAACTTCCTCGGCCGCATCGCGCTGATCCGCATCCACGCCGGCAAGCTGCGCAAGGGCCAGACCGTGGCCTGGATGCGCGAGGACGGCACGGTGCAGAACGTGCGCATCTCCGAGCTGCTCGTCACCGAGGCGCTCACCCGCGTGCCCGCGACGGAGGCGAGCGCCGGTGAGCTGGTCGCCATCGCCGGTATCCCGGACATCACGATCGGCGACACGCTGGCCGACGCCGACAACCCGGTGGCCCTGCCCCGGATCACCGTCGACGAGCCCGCGATCTCGATGACCATCGGCGTGAACACCTCGCCGCTGGCGGGGCGCAACGGCGGCGACAAGGTCACCGCGCGCCTGGTGAAGGCGCGGCTGGACCAGGAGCTGATCGGCAACGTCTCGATCCGCGTGCTGCCCACCGAACGCCCCGACACCTGGGAGGTCCAGGGCCGTGGCGAGCTGGCGCTGGCCATCCTCGTCGAGCAGATGCGCCGCGAAGGCTTCGAGCTGACCGTCGGCAAGCCGCAGGTGGTGCTGCGCACGATCGACGGCAAGCTGCACGAGCCGTTCGAGCGCCTGTACATCGACTCGCCGGAGGAGCACCTCGGCGCGATCACGCAGCTGCTCGCGGCGCGCAAGGGCCGCATGGAGGACATGAGCGGCAACGGCACCGGCCGGATCAAGCTGGAGTACGTGCTCCCGTCGCGCGGCCTGATCAGCTTCCGCACCGACTTCCTCACCGAGACCCGCGGCACCGGCATCGCGAACCACGTGTTCGAGGGCTACTTCCCGTGGGCGGGCGAGATCCGCACCCGCCACAGCGGCTCGTTGGTCGCCGACCGCACCGGTCCGGTCACCGCGTACGCGATGATCCAGCTGGCCGACCGCGGCACCTTCTTCGTCGAGCCGGGCGCCGAGGTGTACGAGGGCATGGTCGTGGGCGAGAACCCGCGCTTCGAGGACCTCGACATCAACATCACCAAGGAGAAGAAGCTGACCAACATGCGTCAGTCCTCCGCCGACGTGATGGAGACGCTGGCCCGCCCGCGCAAGATGGGCCTGGAAGAGGCGCTGGAGTTCTGCTCCGTCGACGAGTGCGTGGAGGTCGCGCCGGAGGTCGTCCGCGTCCGCAAGGTCACGCTGGACATCAACACCCGGGCCAAGGAGCGCTCGCGCGCCAAGAGCCGCGAGAACGGCTGACGGTTCTTCTCGAAGGGCGCCTCTCCCCTCATCGGGGTGGGGCGCCCTTCGGCGTCTCACGGGCGGGTCGCGCGCCGGTCACGATGCCGCGCCGCTGATCACGAACGGGAACCAGGCGGGGTTCCCGCACGTCCACCGGTTGGCGGTATCCACTCCGGTGTCGGCCGGTCCGGCCGGATGTGGGAATCTCGGTGCCGAGCAGGCTCCGGCGTGGCAGCATGTCGGCTCGGACCACGGGAAATCGGGAGGGTACGCGTGCGGATGGGACGCAAGGCGGCGCCGGTGCTGGCGCTCGCGGGGGCGCTCCTCGCCGCGTGCTCGAACACGCCACCGCCGCCGGTGGTCACCTCGGCGCCGACGTCGAGCACCCCGGCGCAGCCCACGGCGTCACAGATCGTGGTGGGCGTCGACGACGTCGTGGGCGGCTACAACCCCCACACGCTCGCGGACTCGTCCACGGTCACCTCGGCGCTGTCGCAGCTGCTGCTGCCCTCGGTGTTCCGCCAGTCCGACGACGGCAAGCGCACGCTCGACAAGACACTGATGACCTCGGCCGAGGTCGTGTCGCAGATGCCGTTCACGGTGAAGTACGAGATCCGCCCCGAGGCTTCCTGGTCCGACGGCGCGCCGATCGCCACCGAGGACTTCACCTACCTCGCCGACGCCATGAAGTCGCAGCCCGGTGTGATCGAGCCCGCCGGCTACCGGCTCATCAGCGACATCGAGTCGCGAGACGGTGGCAAGGGCGTCGAAGTCACCTTCAGCAAGCCGTACCCGGCCTGGCAGACGCTGTTCGACAACCTGCTCCCGCAGCACCTGCTCAAGGACTCCCCGGGCGGCTGGCAGGCCGCCCTGGCCACGAGCTTCCCGGCCGTCGCGGGACCGTTCGCGATCAAGACCATCGACACCGCCCGCGGCGAGGTGACGCTGCAGCGCAACGACCGCTACTGGGACAAGCCCGCGGCCGTCGACACGCTGATCCTGCGCCGCTCCGACCCGTCCGGCATCGCGACCGCGCTGCGCAGCGGCAACGACCAGTTCTCCCTCACCCGCACCGACGCCAACGGCCTGCAGCTGCTCAACGACCTCGGCTCCGCTGTGAAGCTCACGACGCTGCCGCGGCCCATGGAGGCCACCGTCCTGCTGCGGCCGGTGAGCGCGGTGCTGTCGGACAAGCAGGTGCGCCAGGGCGTCGCCGCCCTGCTCGACCGCGGCAAGCTCATCACCGCGGGCGCCATGGGCGGCCCCGCCGCCGCCCTGAAGGCCGACGCCCAGGTCATCCCGCCCACCGGCGCCGGCTACGCGCCCACCATCCCGGCCGGCCCGCCCGCCGCGCCGGACCTGGCGAAGGCCGAGGGCTACTTCAAGGCCGCCGGCTACACCAAGGAAGCCGGCGTGTGGCGCAAGGGCACCAAGACGTTGTCGCTGGTCATCGCGTCGCCGGGCGAAGAGGAGCCCTACGCGTCGATCGCCAAGGAGCTCTCCGACGAGCTCATCGCCGGCGGCGTGCAGGTCAACACCATCAAGCCCGAGCCGCGCGACCTGTTCTCGACGCTGCTCGCCATGCCCGTGCTCAACGGCCAGCAGCAGGCCGGTCCCGACGCCAACGGCAACGTCGGCGTCGACATCGCCGTCGTCCCGCAGCCCGTCGGCGGCGACCCGGCCACGGTGCTCGCGTCCACCTTCGGCTGCGCCCCCGACCAGGCCACGGCGGACCCGACGAAGCCCGTCGTGCCCGCCAACTCGGCCGGCCTGTGCGACGAAAGCCGCCAAGCCTCGATCGACTCGGCCCTCACCGGCTCGACGACCTTGGCCGACGCGCTGAAGACGCTGGAGCCCGACCTGTGGTCGGCCAACGTGGTGATCCCGCTGTTCCAGGAAGCCGAGACCCTGGCCGTCGGCAAGGGCATCTCGGGCCTGACGCCGGGGCCGCCGATGCTGGGCCCGTTCGGCTCCGCGGTGAACTGGACCCGCGGCACGAGCTGAGCACCACCGTCCAGGCCTTGGTCAGCGCAGCCGATCCGCGATCTGCCGGAGGCCTTGGCGGATCAGCTGCCCGTACTCGTCGTCGCCGAGCGCGCCGATCGTCGCCTCCGCTTCGCGCAGGTGCTCGCGGGCGCGGCCGAGGTCGCCCAGCTTGCGGTGGCACTCGGCCAAGTTCAGGTGCAGCGACGGAGACAACGCGGCCGCCGACAGCGTCAAGCCGGCCTCCGCCATGCGGGCATCGGTCAGCTGCCCCGCGGCCGCCAGCGCACGCTTGTCCCAGCGCAGCTCTTGCCGAACGTCGTCCTGCACGTCGGCCATCGAGTGTGCGAGCGTGCACCGGTGCAGCGCATCGCCTCGCTCACCACCGATTTCGGCCCAGATCTCGGCGAACGCCCGGCGTGCGCCGTCCCGGTCGCCGCGGTGGCCGAGCTGCACCGCCTCGCCGATCCGGGTGAGCGTGGGGTCCGTGAGCACGGGTTTCTCCTTGCCTCACAACGAAAACGCCCCGGCGCACGCAGGGGCACCGGGGCGTTTGTCGTCAAGACGGCTCAGATCAGCTGCAGGCTCTCCGCGAAGTGGCAAGCCGTCGGGTGGCCCTGGCCGTGATCGATCAGCAGGGGTTCTTCCGTGCTGCACTTCTTGCGGCCCGCGTCGTCGATTTCGTTGGCGAACTTCGGGCAGCGGGTGCGGAAGCGGCAGCCCGAGGGCGGGTTCGCCGGGCTGGGCACGTCGCCGGTGATGACGATGCGCTGGCGGGTGCGTTCCTTGCGCGGGTCCGGGACCGGGATGGCCGAGATCAGCGCCTGGGTGTACGGGTGCGTCGGGCTGTTGAAGAGGTCCTCGGCCGCCGCGGTTTCCACGATCTTGCCGAGGTACATCACCGCGATGCGGTCGGACACGTGGCGCACGACCGACAGGTCGTGGGACACGAACAGGTACGACAGCCCGAGCTCGGCCTGCAGGTCCTTCAGCAGGTTGAGCACACCGGCCTGGATCGACACGTCGAGCGCCGACACCGGCTCGTCGAGCACCAGCACCTTCGGCTTGAGCGCGAGCGCGCGGGCGATGCCGATGCGCTGGCGCTGGCCGCCGGAGAACTCGTGCGGGAAGCGGTTGCCGTGCTCCGGGCGCAGGCCCACGGTCTTCATCAGGTCACGGACCTGCTGGCGGCCGCCGTTGTCGTAGAGGCCGTGGATACGCAGCGGTTCGGCGATGATCTCGTTCACCGGCAGCCGCGGGTCCACCGAGGCGTACGGGTCCTGGAACACGATCTGCATCTCTCGCCGCAGCCGCTGCAGCTCGCGCTTGCCCATCGTGCCGAGGTCGCGGCCCTCGAAGCTGACCTTGCCCGACGTCAGCGGCTGCAGCGCCAGCGCGACGCGTGCGGTGGTCGACTTGCCGCAGCCCGATTCGCCGACCAGCGCCAGCGTTTCGTGCGGGTAGATGTCGAACGACACGTCCGACACGGCCTGCACCGCGCCCGTCGTGCGCCGGATGAGGCCACCGCCGCGGATGGGGAAGTGCTTGACCAGGTTCTGCGCGGAGAGGACGGGCGTCCGGGTCGCCGTGGTCTCGCTCATCGGTTCGTCTCCGTGTCGATCGCGGCGTCGACGGTCACCGGGACGGCTGCCGTGTCGGCCGACGTGGCGCTGAACAGTTCGGCCGGGTCGCGGCCGATGACCTGCTCGGTGAAGTGGCAGGCCGCGAACTGCGAGCCGGGACCCGCCACCAGCGGCGGTTCTTCCTTGTCGCAGATGTCCTGCGACAGCGGGCAGCGCGGGCTGAACGGGCAGCCCGGCGGCATGTTCTGCGTGGCGGGCGGCGAGCCGGTGATCGGCGTGAGCCGTTCGGTCTTCACGTCGAGGCGGGGCAGGCTGCCCAGCAGGCCCAGCGTGTACGGCATCCGCGGCGTGTAGAAGATCTCGTCGACGCTGCCGGACTCCACCACCTTGCCCGCGTACATCACGTGCACGCGGTCGGCCTGCCCGGCGATCACGCCGAGGTCGTGGGTGATGAGCACCATCGCCGCGCCCGTCTCCTTCTGCGCTGCCTGCAGCGCTTCGAGGATCTGGGCCTGCACGGTCACGTCGAGCGCCGTCGTCGGCTCGTCGGCGATGATCACGTCCGGGTTGTTGGCCATCGCGATCGCGATCACGACGCGCTGGCGCATACCGCCCGAGAGCTGGTGCGGGTACTCGTCCGCGCGCTGCTTCGGGTTCGGGATGCGGACGAGCTCGAGCAGGTCGATCGCCTGCTTCTTCGCCACGTCCTTGCGCACGTTGTGGTGCGCGGTGATCGCCTCGGCGATCTGGTCGCCCACGGTGTACACGGGGTTCAGCGAGGTCATCGGGTCCTGGAAGACCATCGAGATGCCCTTGCCGCGGACCTTGTTGAGCTCCTTCTCACTGGCCTTCAGCAGCTCGACGCCGCCGAAGCGGATCGAGCCGGAAACCCGCGCGGTGCGGGGCAGCAGGCCCATGATGGCCAGCGACGTCACGGACTTGCCGGAGCCGGACTCGCCGACGATGCCCAGCACCTCCCCGCGCTGCAGCTGGTAGTTCACACCGCGCACGGCCTTGACGAGGCCTTCGCCGCTCGGGAACTCGACGGTCAGGTCCTCCACCACGAGGACGGGATCACCGCCGAGTGCGTTGGAGTCGTACTCGGTCATGCGCGCACCTTCGTCTGCTGGGGGTCGAACGCGTCCCGCAGGCCGTCCCCGATGAAGTTGATCGTCAGCGCGATCAGGATGATGAAAACGCCCGGGAAGTAGAACAGCCACGGGCGGGTGTCGACCGCCGTCTGCGCGGTGCTGACGAGCAGGCCGAGTGACGTGTCGGGCGGCGTGACACCGAACCCGATGAACGACAGCGCCGTCTCGAGCAGGATGCCGATCGACACCAGGATCGTCAGGTTCACGATGATCGCGCCGAGCGCGTTGGGCACCAGGTGCCGGAAGATGATCCGGGCGTCGGTCGCGCCGAGCGCCTTGGACGCCTCGACGAACTCCTTCTCGCGCAAGGAGAGCACGACACCCCGGGCGACGCGGGCGACGTAGGCCCAGTACAGGGCGGCGATGACCACCGCGATCAGCCACCACGTGCCACCCACCTGGTGCGCCAGCACCGCGGCGACGGCAAGCAGCGGCAGGGTCAGGATCAGGTCGGCGATGCGCATCAGGACCGTGTCGATCCAGCCGCGGTAGTAGCCGGCGACCGAGCCCCAGATCGTGCCCACGAACGTCGCGAAGATCGCGATGAGCACGGAGATCTGCAGCGAGACCTGGGTCCCGCGCATCACCTGCGCGAGGGTGTCGTGGCCGACGGCGTCGGTGCCGAACGGGTGCGCGCCCGACGGCGGCGCGGAGTTGTCTTCGGTGATGTCGACCGGCGTGAACTTCCACACGAGCGGGCCGACGTACGCGAACAGGATGATCAGGATGAACACGATCAGGCTGATCATGGCCAGTCGGTGCTGCAGGAAGCGCTTGAAGACCAGCTGCGCCTGGCTGCGTTCCTTGACCGTGAACTCGCGCTCGGGAACGGTGTCCGGCTTGGTCGCGACGTCGAGGCGAGAGTCCGCGCCGGTCGGCAGTTCTTCGGTCGTCGATTCGTCAGGCATAGCGGATCCTCGGGTCGAGCAGGCCGTAGAGCAGGTCGGCGATGAGGTTGAGCAGGATGATGAACGTCGCCGCGATGAGCAGCCACGCCTCCACGGCGTAGACGTCGCTCTGCCGGATCGCGTTCAGCAGGAACGTGCCCGCGCCTTGCCATTGGAACACGGTCTCGGTCACCACGGCACCGCCGAGGATCGCGCCGATGTCCAGCGCGGTCACGGTGGTGAGCGGGATGAGCGCGTTGCGCAGTGCGTGCCGGCGGGTCACCGTCCAGCGGGGCAGGCCCTTCGCACGGGCGAGCCGCACGTAATCGGAGTTGAGGACCTCGAGCATCGACGCGCGCTGGAAGCGGCTCCAGGCCGCGTAGCTCGTCAGCGCGAGCGAGATGGTCGGCAGGATGAGGTGGCCGGCGACGTCGCTGAACTGTGCTCCGAACCCGGCGGGGGTGATCACCGACGAGGAGCCGATCGTGTAGAAGATCTGGTCGCCCACGGAGGTGTTGATCGAGATGCCGATCTGCTTCAGCACGATGGCGAACCAGAACGACGGCATCGACAGGAACAGGAAGCCGAAGAAGGTCGCGGTGTAGTCGAACTTCGAGTACTGGCGGGCCGCGCTGATCACGCCGATGAGCACGGCGAGGATCAGGGCCACGATCATGGCCAGCACGATCAGCCGCAGCGTCACGCCGAAGCGGACGAAGACCTCGTGGCCGATGTCGAGGTTCGACTGGACCGACGGACCGAAGTCACCGCTGAGGACGCCGGTGATCCAGTGCCAGTACCGCTCGAGGATCGGCTGGTCGAGGTGCAGGCGGATCCGCTCGAGCTCGATCGTCTGCGGGGGCGGCGGCGGGTTTCTCTGGATCAGGTAGCTCAGCGGGTTGGCTGAGAGCGACACCATCACGAAGACGAGGAACGTCGACACGATCAGGATCGGCACCGAGACGAGGAGCCGGCGCAGTGCGAAGGCAAGCATGGAGGTCTTCCTGCTCTGGCGGTTCTGCCGCGAACCCGCCGCTTGTGGTGGCTGGGCCGGGCGACGAGAGAGGCAAATCTGGAGTTCGGGATGAAGCGGACCAAAACGTTCGAACACGCGGTGAGGGGCCGGCAAACTGCCGGCCCCTCACCGGTGGTGTCCTGCGTGAATCTACCGGGTGGTGATCACTTGCGGAGGCCCCACTCCGCCATGTTGTAGACCGGGGCGTCGAGCGTGGAGTTGTTCCGGATGTTCCCGATCTTGTCGGAAGACGCGATGAAGGTCGGCTTCTGGTACAGCGGAAGCACGTACGCGTCATCGGACATGATCTGGTCGGCCTGGTTCAGCAGGTCCGTGGCCTTGGCCTGGTCGGTCTCGGCGTTGGCCTCGTTGATCAGGCTGTCGACCTGCGGGTTGCTGTACTTGCCGTAGTTGCTGCCCTGACCGGTCTCCCAGTTCTGGACGGCGCCCGCGAACGGGAACGGCGAGGACACCCAGGCGAACACGATGATGTCGTAGTCGCCCTTGGTGGTGGTGTCACCGAGGTCGTCGGTCGGCGACACGTTCACGGTGATGCCCAGCTGCTTGGCGGCCGCCGCGAAGAGCTCGCACTCGTCCTGGCGGATCTGGTTGCCGACGGTGTAGCGGATCCGGTACGGGCCCACGTTCTTGCCCGACGGGTCCTGCAGCTGCGTGCCGTTGAGCTTGTAACCGGCGTCCGTGAGAAGCTTCTTCGCCTTGTCGATGTCACCGGTGCCCTGGCCCGTCGACGAGATGACGTCCTTGAAGCCCTGCTGCTGCGGCATGAAGTTGTGGTTGTTCAGCGGCTCGACCTTGTTGGTGAACTGGCCGACCGTCTTCGCGATCATGTCCTTGCGGTTGATCGCGGTGAACAGCGCCTGACGCAGCGCCTTGTTGTCGAGACCCGGCGACTTCAGGTTGAAGTCGAAGTGCTCCCAGGTCAGGCCGAGGCCGATGTAGGAGGAGATGTTCGGCATGTTCTTGACCTGGTTCACGAGGTCGACCTGCGGCTGCGGGTAGATGACCTGGACCTCGTTGTTCTGCAGCGCCGTCGGCTCCTGCGTGGCGTCGGTGATGACGCGGAAGATCACGCTCGACAGGTGCGGCTTGGCGCCCCAGTACTTGTCGTTCGGGACCTCGGTGACCGACTGGTTGTTCACGAACTTCGAGATCTTGAACGGACCGGCGGTCCAGGTCGGCACGGTGTCGCCGAACCACTTGTACGACGAGGCCAGGCCGGCCGGGGTCTTGGTGTCACCGTGCTGGGCGGCCAGGTGCGCGGGGTACATCGCGCCCGAGGAGCTCCACAGCTGGCGCCAGTCGGTGAAGGGCTTGGAGAACGTCACCGTGACCGTCTTGCCGTTGTCCGAGCCGACGACCGAGGAAACCTGGTCGTAGCCGGAGGTGCTGGCCGGGGCGCAGTCGGGGCAGTCCTTGCCGTTCTGGACCTTCCAGTTGTAGATGAAGTCGTCGGCCGAAACCGGCGTGCCGTCGTCCCAGGAGGCCTTCGGGTTGATCTTGTAGACGACCACCTGCGGGTTGGTGCTGGTGACGTCCGCCGACTCGACGAAGTCCTTGTTCAGGACCGGCTTGAGGTCCGGCGTCGCGTAGAAGGTGTAGGGCAGGATGCCCTTGGTGACCATGCCCGTCTCGAAGACGTTGCCCTCGGCCGAAGTCACGTTCCAGTTGGGGATGTTCTTCTCGATGGCGTACGTGACGTCGCCGCCCTGCTGCAGCTGGTCGGCCGCGACGGAGTTGCAGGTGTTCGGGTCCTGGTCGCATTGGGCGAAGGCCTGCCCGGTTTGCACCGTGCTGTTGCCGCCACCGCCGCCCCCACAGGCGGAGAGCAGAAGGGCCGCGCCCGCGACGAACGCACCGAGCTTCACAGCGCGCGACCTAGTCGTCACTAACATTCATTCTCCTTGCTCGACGCCGTCGCGGGTTTGCGAGGCGACTTCTTCCTGACCGCGAGCTTCGATGTAATCGAGTTAGCTCACCGTAGTCGTGCAACCTAGGCAGTGGACAGCCGTCAAAACTATCGATCCGGACACTCTCAGTGAGATCGTGATGGAACAGCAATCTCGTCTTGCCTATCTCCACCACGGGTTCTGCGGTTGATCGACTACTCACGGTAGCTAATCTTCGATCACTGCAGGCCTCGTTCGGGGACGGCCACGGCTCGGTGGGTCATTCGGCTCGGGGGACAATAACCGACGCCATCCTCTTTGTGGACCCCGCGAATGGACTAGTCACACAGCCGTGACAAACCGGAAGTGACAAGGAATTAACCTGATCTCGTGAACGGTGGCGACCGTTTACCGGAGTGCGGGCCGCAGGGCGTGTCCGGCCCTTTCCGGGCGACCCCCGACGGGTGGGCGGAACCCCTGCCGCGGAACGTTCCGGGACTCGGAACGCCGGGGCCCCGGCTCCCGGGCCGGAGTTCATTAACCTGGTGCCGTGATCCGAAAGCTCCTGCTCGTCCACGCGCACCCCGACGACGAGACCATCACGACCGGCGGTGCCATCGCCCGGTACGCCGCCGAGGGGGCCGAGGTCTCCGTGGTGACGTGCACTCTCGGCGAGGAAGGCGAGATCGTGCCGCCCCGGCTTGCGTTGCTGGCCTCGGACGCCGCGGACCAGCTCGGCGGCTACCGCTCGGGCGAGCTCGCGGCCGCCTGCGCCGCCCTCGGCGTGACACGTCACGAGTACCTCGGCGGCATGGGCCGCTGGCGCGACTCCGGCATGGCGGGCACACCGGCCGCCGAGCACCCGCGCGCGTTCGCCGGCGGCAGCCTCGACGAGCAGGCCGCTCAGCTGGCCGAGCTGCTCGACGAGCTGCGGCCCCAGGTCGTGGTCACCTACGACTCCTTCGGCGGCTACGGCCACCCCGACCACATCCGGGCCCACGACATCACCATGGCGGCGGCGCCGCGCGCGGCCTCCGTCGAGCGCGTCTTCCACGTGGTGCACTCCCGCGCCGCGGTCGACGCGGGGCTCGCGCGGCTGCGGGCGAGTGACAGCTCACCCTTCCGGGTACCCGAGGACGACGAGCTCCCCGGCACCGCGGATGAGAAGGTCACGACTGTGCTCGACACCTCGGCCCACCTGCCGGCGAAGATCGCGGCCCTGCGCGCCCACGAGACGCAGCTGACGGTCGTCGACGGCGAGATCGTGCACTTCGCTCTCACCAACGACATCGCGCAGCCGATCCCGCCCGCCGAGTACTTCGTGCTCGCCCACGGCGACGCGGCCGGCGCGGACACCGACCTGTTCGGAGGGCTGTGACGTGCCGGCCCCGCTGAGCTCCGAGCAGCGCCTGATGCTCGTGGTGCTGTGCCTGGACGCGCTGCTGCTGGCGTTGCTCGAAGTGTTCTTCCTGCCGCTGCGCGTCGGCGCGCTCGGGGAGGTGCCGCTGCCGCTGACGGCACTCGTCGGCGCGGTCACCACGCCGTGGCTGGTGCTGACGACGGCGAAGCTCGTGCGGCCGGGGTTGTCCTGGGTGCCGCTCGTGGTGTGGGTGGTCGTGGTGTTCGGCATCGGTTTGGGCGGACCCGGCGGCGATCTCGTGCTCGTTCAGGACTGGCGGGCGATCCTGCTGCTCGGCGCGAGCGCGCTGCCGGCGGCGCTCGTGCTCGGCGGCGGGCTCGGCCGCGCGGCCGCGACGAAGGGCAAGGTCCGTGGCTGAGGCCATTTCGGACCGTCAGGTCGTGGCGGTGCTGCGGCCGTTCGTCCGCGCCTGCGCGCCGATGCTCGACGCGCTGCGCGAGGCGGACCCGTTCGGCTTGCAGGCGCGGGCCCGCTGGGCCGAGGCGGCCGAGGAGTTCGGCAACGACGGTTTCAAGGAGAAGGTGCTCGGCGCGCTCAGGTCCGTGAAGGTCCCCGGCACCGCCGGGTGGGCCCGGATGGACATCGACGAACGCTGCGGCTGGTGGGTCAACCGCGTCGGCCGGCTCACGGCGGCGCTCACCTCGATCCCCGGCCTCGGCGGTGCGCTCGCCGACCGGCTGCCGGTGCAGGACACGCTCGGCGCCGCATCGCAGGGGCTGCTGCTGTGCGCGATCGCGGGGGAGTACGGCGTGACCGATGTCGGCAGCCGGGTGCGGCTGATCGCGGCGGTGCTGTTCGAGCGCGACCTCGACCCGGTCCTCGCCGCGGGCAAGCCCGCCGACGAGTCCGCAGAGGACAGTGCGGCCGCACAGCTCACCGAAGAACTGACGGAATCCGAACGCGCCCACGGCAAGGTGACGGTCAGGGCCGTCGCCGGGACACTGTGGCGGCTCGGCCGGTCACTGTGGGGGATCACCGAGGAGCTCGAGAAGCGCCCGCGCGGCCGCTTCTACCACCGGGCCCTAGGGCTGGTCCCGGTGGTCGGCGCGGCGGGCGACTACCTCGGCGAGCGCTGGGGGCTCAAGCAGATCTGGAAACGCGCGCACGGGTGGCTCATGGCCAACTCGCACTGGGCGTCTTTTTCCTGAGCTCGCGTCAGCGCCAGAAGAGGAAGGCCGACTGCCCGATCTGCGCGGCCAGCCCGTCGCCGCCGAACGCGTCGAAGATCAGGCCGGCGACGTACCAGAGACCGTCGGACAGCGGGCGGAACGCGAAGAACAGCGCGAAGAGCACCAGCGGCGCCCACGGCCGCACGCGCGCGCCGAACGCCCGCGCCTGCGGTGAAAGATACGGCTCGATCGCACCCCAGCCGTCGAGGCCGGGGATGGGCAGGATGTTGATCAGGAACGTCATCACCTGCAGCAGCGCCAGGTAGGACAGCCCGAAGTACAGCCCGGGCGACATCGGGATCAGCGCCGCCACGAGGCACAGCGCGGCCCCCACCCCGAGGTTCGACAGCGGCCCGGCGAGCGACACCCACGACGACGTCGCGCGGTTGCGCAGCGCGCCGCGGTTGATCCACACCGCGCCGCCGGGCAACGGGATGCCGCCGATGAGGAGGAAGATCAGCGGGAGCAGGATCGACAGGACGGGGTCGGTGTAGCGCCGCACGTCCAGCGTGAGGTAGCCCTTCTGGGCGACCCCGGCGTCGCCGCCGCGGTAGGCGACGAAGGCGTGGCCGAACTCGTGCAGGGTCAGCGAAGCGATCCACCCGCCCGCCACGAGGAGTACGACACCGGTGACGTAGAGCGGGTCCTTGTCACCCCTCAGGCTCAGGGAATCACCGTACGCGGCCAGGATTCCGCCGAGGACGGTGACCGCGAGGATGCCGATGAAGACCGGGCTGGGCCGCACTGCTGATCTCTGCACCCCACCAGTCTTCCGTATGCCCGGTGTGAAGTGTTCGGCGTGTCCCCTTGCGCGATCGGCCCGAGGTATCCCCCGAACTCGCTACTCCGCTTGACCTGACCGCACTACACGGGTGTAATCACAGTGATGTCATTCGCTGTCGAGAGGGGACAGCGGATGTCGTTTCACCACCGCCAGCCTGGGGAGTGCGTAGGAGCGAGGAGGCGGACGTGCGGTTGGAAGCGGAAGGCTCGAGGACCGACTCGAGGCCTGAAAAGAGGGAGTGGGGGCACGTCGTGGGTTGGGGCGAGAACCCTGAGCAGGAGCTGGGGGATCTGACCGACCTCTTCGATGCCACCGAGGAGGAACAGGACTGGCAGGAGCGCGCCTTGTGCGCGCAGACGGACCCCGAGGCGTTCTTCCCCGAGAAGGGCGGCTCGACCCGCGAAGCCAAGCGGATCTGCCTCGGCTGCGAGGTCAAGGACGAGTGCCTGGAGTACGCCCTGGCGCACGACGAGCGCTTCGGCATCTGGGGCGGCCTGTCCGAACGCGAGCGGCGGAAGCTGAAAAAGCGCGCGATATAGCGATGGGCGGGGTGTGTCCGCGGAAAGCGCGGACCATCTCGCTGTCCGGGTGTTTCCTGGGGTGCGACCCCCAGACCCGCCCGGGGGCACGCCCCCGGACCCACGGCTGTGGTCACCTTTGCGGCCGGGCGTGGGTTCTGCGAGGAATGAGGTGGGGTCCGTGCGCGGCACGGGCCCCTCTCGCTTTTGTGGTGTTTTCGCTGGTATAGCACCAGATTGGGTTGGTGGGCGCCGGCGCGTGGCCGGGTTGCGGCCGGCGTCGAGCGGGGTCGAGGGCGTGGGTTTCGGTCTTCGGCGAAATTCGGGGTTTGGGCGGGCAACCGCCTGGGTAGCCAGACGTCATCTGAGTGTGCGTGGGGAACTTGCCGTGGTGGTGGGGTTTCGGCGCGGACCAATCCCAGCCTGGCGGTGGGGATCGAAAGCAGTGCGACGACGGTAGTTGTGCCGTCGTCGTGTGTCGCATGTGGTCGGTGCGTCCCGAGGCGTGGACGTGTGTGGCGGAGACGTCAGTGTGATCCCTGCGGCGTTCGGCGCGAAACGTTCGGCGCCGCGACGGCGAAAAGGTGGGTGCGGGTCCGGCGCCGCGTGCGCGGGTGAAGCCGTAGGGTGACCGCACCCGCCCGCAGCCTGACCAGGAGTGGTTGTTGACCCGCACCGTCGCACCGTCGCTCGTGAGGACGTTGCCCGTTCTGGCCATTGTGGTCTGTCACGACGGCGAAGAGTGGCTGCCGCTCGCGCTTTCTTCCTTGCGGCGCAGCACGGTCCGGCCGCGGCACGTGCTCGCGGTCGACACCGGCTCCACCGACCTGACCGCCAAGCTGCTCGCCGAAGCGGCCGAGCCCGGCGGGGTCGCGGCAGGGCCCGATTCGCACCCGGTGCTGTCCGGCGTCATCACTCTTTCGAGTGAAACTGGCTTCGCTGCGGCGATCGCGGCCGCCGTGGCGCACGCGGTGAAACGGTGGGGCGACCCCGGCGCGTGGCTGTGGTTGCTGCACGACGACTGCGCGCCCGAACCCGACTGTCTCGAGCAGCTCCTGCACGCCGCCGAAGCGGCGCCGTCGGCGAAGGTGCTCGGGCCGCTCGGGCTCGACTGGGCCGAGCCGCGCCTGATCGTGGAGGCGGGGCTGTCCACGGACGCGTCCGGGCACCGCCAGCAGATGGCCGCGCCCGGCGACGAGCCCGGTGAGGTGCTCGCCGTGCCGAGCGCGGGATCGTTGGTGCAGCGCGAACTCTGGGACACCCTCGGCGGCTTCGACGAGGACTTCTCCTTGCTGCGCGAGGATCTCGACTTCGGCTGGCGCGCCAACGCCGCCGGCGCGCTCGTGCTCTCGGTGCCCGCCGCCCGCGTCCGCCACGCGCGCGCCCTCTCGACCGGCCGGCGCACGCCCGACGCGGCAGGCCGCTCGCTCGCCGCCGTGAACCGCGCGCACGGGCTGCGCGTGTTCCTCGTGAACTGCTCGCCGTTCTCGTTCTGGTTCGGGCTCGTCCGGCTGCCCGTGCTCCTGCTGCTGCGCGCGCTCGTCTTCTTCCTCCTGCGGCGCGTTTCCGAAGCGCGCGCGGAGCTCTCGGCGCTCGCCTACGTCACGAGCGGCCGCGGAAAACTCCGGGCGGCACGGGCGAACCGGCGGGAATCGCCGCGTCCCGGCACCGTGCGCGGGTTGTTCGTCGGCCGGTACACGCGGCTGCGCAACGCCTTGCGCGCCGGCGTGGTCGGGCTCGTGCGCCGTGGCGTGGAGAGCGACGTCGCGCTCGGCACGGTCCCCGAAGGCCTCGCCGAGGAGCCGGCCTGGATCGCGCCCGAAGCGCTCGGCGCCGCGGACCGAAGGCCCGTCGGACCCGACGCGTTGCCCGCCGGCGCCTTGCGTGGCTTGAGTTCCCGCGGTTCGGGGCTGCGCCGGCCGGGCACGGTCGTGGCGGTCGCCGTGCCGACCGGACAAGAAACCGAACGCGAGGAAGTCCCGGCGGAATCCGTCGTCGTGCCCGACGACGGCCCGAAGCCCTCACCCGCACCGCGCCCGGCGCCGGCCCGCGAACCCGGGCTGGTCTTCGTCGAGGTGAACCGCCGCCGCGTGCTGGCCGCGACGATCTTCGCGCCGCCGGTGGTTCTCGTCGTGCTGCTGACGGCTCTGGCCTTCGCGGTCAACCGCGGCCGCCTCGGTCTGGACCTCTCCGGCGGCGGGCTCCTGCCCGTCGGCGGCCTCGGCGACCTCTGGTCCACCTACCTCGCGCCGTGGCACGCGGTCGCGGGCGGCACCGGCGCGCCCGCTCCCGCGACGCTGCCCGTGCTCGGCACCATCGGCGCGATCTTCGCGCCCCTGGGCGGCCCGGCCGCGCTCGTGGCGATCCTGCTCATCGGCGACATTCCGCTCGCGGCGCTGAGCGCGTACGCGGCCACACGCAAGCTGCCCGTCCGCCGGTGGGTTCGCGCGGTCGTCGCGGCGACCTACGCCCTGCTGCCCGCCGCCACCGCGTCGGTCGCGCAGGGTCGCCTCGACGTCGTGGTGGTCCACCTCGTGCTGCCGCTCGTCGTCGCGGGGATCGCGCGGCTGCTGACGCGCCCGGGCACGCGCTGGCTGCACGTGTCGGCGCTCTCGGCGTTCGGCGTCGCGGTGCTCGGTGCGTTCTCGCCGCTGGCGCACGCCCTCGCGCTCGTGGGCCTGTTGCTCGGCTTTGTGGTCCTCCCGGCGCCGACGGGCCTCGCGCGCCGCGCCGCGTCGGTCGGCATCGTGGTGATCCTGCCGCTCGTGCTGCTGCTGCCGTGGCCGACGGTGCTGCTCAAGCACCCCGAACTCCTCCTGCACGGTCTCGGCGGTCCCGCCGCGCCGTCGTCCGGCGCCGATCTGGCCGGGCTGACGCCGGGTGGGCCCGGTGCGTGGCCGATCGGCGTCGCGGTGCTGGCGGCCACGCTCGTCGCACTCGTGGTCCGGCCGACGAAGCAGGTGGCCGGCGGACTCGCGCTCGCGGTGCTCGGTGTCGCCGCGGTGGTGCTCGTGCGGCAGGTCCCGGTGACGCCGATGCAGGGCGGTCCCGCCGCGACCGGCTACACGGGTGTGCCGCTGCTGGTCGTCGGTGCCGGGCTGCTGTGGGCGGTCCTCGCGACCTGGCAACGCGGCGGCTCGGCGGGCGTGCCCGCGCCGTGGCTGCCGAAGGTCGCCGGTGTCGCCGGCCTGGTGGTCCTGATCGCGTTGGGCGTCAGCGCCGTCGGCGCCGGGCACACCGGCCCGCTCACGGCCCAGCCGCGGCCCGCCCTCGCTCCGGAAGTGGCCGCGGACATCGCCGGCAGCGGCCGCGCGGTGCTCGACCTCGGCGAGCTCACCCGCCAGACCGGCGGCCGGCTCGCGCTCTTCGGCGACGACCAGCTCGCGCCGACCCCGGGCACGCCCGGCCGGCTCGCGGACTGGCGCCGCGATCTGCTCACGGGCGACGCCGGTGCGGTCAAGTCGGCCGTCGCGGCCGCTGCGATCTCCGGCGTCGAGTACGTGATCCTCCCGCCCGGCAGCAACCCGCAGGCCCTCGTCTCCCTGGCCGGCGACCTCGTCGCGCCGGCGGCCCCGATGTCCGACGGCCGGCCCGTGGTCCGGCTCCTGCCGAAGGCCGGCGAGGTCACGCTGATCTCCCCGGAGCTGGCCAAAGCGGCCGTGACGGGCGGCGGCGCGCCCGGCGCGTCACCCGGGGTCTCGCCCGTGGACGCGCGGCTGCCCGACGTTCGCGTGCGCGCCTCCGACGGCCCGACCGGCCGGCTGCTGGTGCTGGCCGCCGAGCAGGAGGCCGGCTGGACGGCGAGCGTGAACGGCAAGGCGGTGCCGATCGTGCCCGCGTGGGGTCACCAGGTGGCGGTGTCGATCCCGCCGCAATCGTCGGAGGTTTCGCTCGCGTTCCCGGGCACCGAGCGCGGTCTGCTGCTGCTCGCCCAGCTCGCCGCGGTGCTGTTCACGGCGCTCACCGCGGTGCCCTCACGGAGGCGTCAATCGCCTTCGATCACGTCCGGTTCGACGCCGAGGTAGCCCGCGACCTGTTCCACCAGCACGTCGTGCACGAGTTCCGCCAGCTCACCCGGGTCCTTGGCCCGCGCTTCGAGCGGCCGCCGGTAGAGCACGATGCGCGCCCGCGTCGGCAGACCCGCGCGGTCGACCCCGGCCGGGACCAGGCGCGACAGGGGAACCGAGCCGTCGTGGAGCACGCCCTCGGCCGGCGCGCGGCCGTCCGGGCGCACCTCGGGCACCTCGTCCACCGCCACGTCGAGCTTGGTCAGCTCGTGGCGCCAGCGCGCTTCGATGGGTTCCAGCGCGTCGAGTACAAGCGCGTCGAACTTCTCCGCCCGGCTCGCGGCGGCGGGCAGGGACGCGGGATAGAGCGCCCCGCGCAGGCCGCGGCCGTGCCGGTCCCTGCGCATGCGCTGCCGCTGTCGGTAATCACGAGCCGTCGCCACCGCGCAAGTCTATGCGGTCGTGCGCGTCGCGCGCGTGTCGCCGGGGCCCCCTTGCGGCGACGCGCTATCGTTCTGGATCGTGCGGAGCGTACGGAAATGTTCGCGAACGGGTTGTCCAGAGCCCGCTGTCGCCACGCTCACGTATGCGTACAGCGATTCCACCGCCGTCGTCGGTCCCCTCGCCACCGCCTCTGAGCCGCATTCGTACGACCTGTGCGAGGCCCACGCGCTGCGGCTGACCGTGCCGAAGGGCTGGGAAGTCGTGCGCCACGAGGGCACGTTCGCCACTCCGGAGCAGTCGGCCGACGAGCTGACCGCGCTGGCCGAGGCCGTCCGCGAGGCGGGCCGCTCGGACCGGCCGGCGCCGCCGCCCGAGCCGGAGGGCCCGTCCGGCAGGCGCGGCCACCTCCGCGTGCTCCCCGGGCGCGCCTGAGCCCCGCTCCCGCCGGTAGGCTTTCCGCGCGGCGCGACCGGCGCCGCGACGAGAACTGACGGCGGGGAGACGGCGTGCCAGATCTTTCGGGCATCGTGAAGGCCTACGACATCCGCGGTGTGGTCGGCGAGCAGCTCGACGCGGCACTGGTACGCGACTTCGGCGCGGCGTTCGCGCTGCTCATCAAGACCGAGTCGCCGTCGGTGGTGATCGGCCACGACATGCGCGACTCGTCGCCGGGGCTGTCGGCCGCCTTCGCCGAAGGCGTGACGTCGCAGGGCCTCGACGTGGTGTCGATCGGCCTGTGCAGCACGGACGAGCTGTACTTCGCCTCCGGTTCGCTGAACATGCCGGGCGCGATGTTCACCGCCAGCCACAACCCCGCGAAGTACAACGGCATCAAGATGTGCCGCGCCGGCGCCAGCCCCGTCGGGCAGGACACCGGCCTGACGGAGATCCGCGACACCGTCGAGCAGGGCGTGCCCGCGTTCGAGGGGAAGACCGGCAGCGTGAGCGAGCGCGACGTGCTGGGTGACTACGCCGCCTACCTGCGCAACCTCGTCGACCTCACGCACTCGCGGCCGCTGAAGATCGTGGTCGACGCCGGCAACGGCATGGGCGGCCACACCGTTCCCACCGTCTTCGCCGGGCTGCCGATCGAGATCGTGCCGATGTACTTCGAGCTCGACGGCACCTTCCCGAACCACGAGGCCAACCCGCTGGACCCCGCCAACATCGTCGACCTGCAGGCCAAGGTCCGCGAGGTCGGCGCCGACGCCGGTGTGGCCTTCGACGGTGACGCCGACCGCTGCTTCGTGGTCGACGAGCGCGGTGAGCCCGTTTCGCCGAGCGCGATCACGGCGCTGGTCGCCGTGCGCGAGCTGGCCAAGGAGCCGGGTGGCACGGTCATCCACAACCTGATCACGTCGAAGGGCGTGCCGGAGATCGTCGCCGAGCACGGCGGCAAGCCCGTCCGCACGCGCGTGGGGCACTCGTTCATCAAGGCGGAGATGGCGCGCACCGGCGCGATCTTCGGCGGCGAGCACTCCGCGCACTACTACTTCCGCGACTTCTGGCGCGCCGACACCGGCATGCTGGCCGCGCTGCACGTGCTCGCGGCGCTGGGTGAGCAGGACGGCCCGCTGTCCGCGCTCACGCAGGACTTCTCGCGCTACGCGGCCTCGGGCGAGATCAACTCGACCGTGACCGACCAGGTCGCGCGCATGCTCGCCGTGAAGGACGCGTACGCGGACAAGTCGGGCGTCGAGATCGACGAGCTCGACGGCCTGACCGTGCAGCTCCCGGGCGGCGCCTGGTTCAACCTGCGCCCGTCGAACACCGAGCCGCTGCTGCGGCTGAACGTGGAGGCGGCCGACCGCGCCGCCGTCGAGGCGCTGACCGACGATGTACTGGCAATTGTCCGGGGCTGAGCAAGCCACGCTGATGGGGACCGACCGAGGCGAACTGTGTCCGGAAGGTGCCGTTGCGACCCACCTACGCGTGGTATGGAGGAACCATGGCCATCACGCTTGACGCCCAGCTGCTCGAGATCCTCGCGTGCCCGTCGCCGGATCACGCACCGCTGCGTCCCGGCACGCCGGACGACGCGGATGCCGAAGCGCTGACCTGTACCGAGTGCGGCCGGGTGTACCCGGTCCGTGACGGGATCCCGGTACTGCTTCTCGACGAAGCCGTACTGAGTGGTGACCGTGTCCCTGGCACCCCCGGCCGGCCGGATGACAGCCATGCCGACAGTGCTTGACGATTCGCTGCTCGACGACCCCACGCGCCTGGCCGAGGCCGACAGCGCGGGGCTGCTGCGTGCCGCCGCCATGGCCGGGGCGCAGGTGCGGGCGACTGCCGAGGCCGCGGCCGAGCTGGAACTGAGTGACCGGCTCGACCTGGGGCGCCCGCGTTCGCTGGTGCTGATCGACCGGCCCGGCGTGAGCCGCACGCTCACGCGGCTGCTGGCGGCGCTGCTCGCGCCGGCGTGCCCGGTGCCGGTGGTGACGGCCGAGATCGTGCCGTCGTGGATCGGCGCGCTCGACGTGGTGTTCGCGCACACCGACGACGCGGGTGACCGCGAGCTGGCCGCGTCGCTGGAGCGCGCGGCCCGGTTCGGCGCGACCGTGGTGCTGTCCGCTCCGGCGGAAGGCCCCGTCGCCGCTTCGGTGGCCGGCAAAGGCGTGCTGCTCGCGCCGCGCATCCCGGTGCCGCCGGAGCTCGCGTTCCCGCGCGGGCTGGCCGCCGGCCTGCTCACGGCCAACGCGCTGGGCCTGCTGGTGGCGGACGTGCAGGCGTTGGCCGACCAGCTCGACCTCGAGGCCGAGAAGGACTACCTCGCGCGCGAGTCGTTCGCGAATCCGGCGAAGGCGCTCGCGCTGCGCGTGGCCGACCGCGTGCCGCTGCTGTGGGGTCTCGACCCCGTTGCGGTGGCCGTCGCGGAGCACGCGGCACACGCGTTCGCGGCTCATTCGGGCGTGGTGTGCGACGCCGAGGACTTCCGGCAAGCGCTTGCGCGGCCCGCGCTTCGCAGAGTTGCGCAATCGGGCGGCCAAGAGCGTGACATCTTCGCCGATCCGGACGACTCATCCGGTGGAACCGCCACGAGGGTGCTGTTGCTCTCGGTGCGGACCGGGCCCGCCGCCGAGGCGGCCCGCTTCCAGGCCGAGGAGTTCCTCCCGGACGCGGACGTGATCGCGCCGGCCGAGGAGTTCGAAGCGGACGAGATCGTCCGGGCCGCGGTGCTCGCGCTGCGGTTCGAGCTCGCCGCGGTGTACCTCGGGCTCGCGGCGGGCAGCATCGGTGGCGCCGGGAGGTACGAGCCGGCCACCGCTTGACGGCTCACGGGATCAGGGGGAGGAAGTGCCGGCGAGCGCCGTGGGGACGGCACCGCCCGCACGACATCGGCTCCGGCCGATGGGAAGGATTGGGAGTTGAGGTGACAGTGGAGCTGTTGCGCAACGCCGTACGGCCCTACGCCTGGGGATCGCGCACCGCGATCCCGCAGCTGCAGGGACGTCCGGTGCCGGCGCCGCACCCCGAGGCCGAGCTGTGGATGGGCGCCCACCCGGGCGACCCGTCCCGCGTGCTCGCCCCGGACGGCACCGAACGGAGCCTCCTGGAGCTCGTCGACGCCGATCCGGTCGGCCAGCTCGGCGAACGCTGCGCGAAGCGCTGGGGCGGCCGGCTGCCGTTCCTGCTGAAGATCCTGGCGGCCGAGGAGCCGCTGTCGATGCAGGCCCACCCGTCGGCCGCGCAGGCCGCCGAGGGGCACGAACGCGAGGAGCGCCTCGGCATCCCGCGCGACGCGCCCAACCGCAACTACCCGGACCCGACGGCGAAACCCGAGCTCGTCTGCGCGCTCACGGAGTTCCACGCGCTGGCCGGGTTCCGCGACCCGCAGCGCACGGTGAAGCTGCTCAAAGCCATCGAAACGCCGGGGCTGGCGAAGTACACCGGCCTGCTCGAAGCGCAGCCGGACCCGGCGGGGCTGCGCGCGTTGTTCACCACGTGGATCACGCTGCCGCAGGCCTCGCTCGACGAGCTGCTGCCCGAGGTCCTCGACGCGTGCGTGCGCCACGTCGCCGACCACGGTGAGTTCGGCCTGGAGTGCCGCACGATCCTGGAACTGGGCGAAGCGCACCCGCGTGACGCCGGTGTGCTGGCCGCGCTGCTGCTCAACCGCCTGACGCTGCGCGCGGGCGAGGCGATCTACCTGCCGGCCGGCAACCTGCACCTCTACCTGTCGGGCACGGCCGTGGAGATCCTGGCCAACTCCGACAACATCCTGCGCTGCGGCCTCACGCCCAAGCACGTGGATGTGCCGGAGCTGCTGCGCGTGGTCGACTTCGCGTGCGGCGAGATGCCGGTGCAGCTGGGCGAATGCGCCGGCCAGGGCATGGCCGTCTATCACACGGACGCGCCGGAGTTCGAGCTCTCGCGCATGCGGTGGGAGGCCGGCGACGACACCGAGCTCGTGGTCGACTGCACCGGTCCGCAGATCCTGCTCTGCACCGACGGCGACCTGCTCGTGACGGCCGAGGACGGGGAGCAGGTCGAGCTGCTGCGCGGCCAGTCGGTGTGGCTGCCCGCGGCCGACCCGGCCGTCTCGGTCCGCCCGCTCGCGGGCCGTCCGGCCCAGCTGTTCCGCGCCACCGCCGGCACCTGCGAAGACTGACTTCCGCCGTTCCGGGAAGGGGCACCTCGGGGACTCCGATCCCCGCGAGGTGCCCTTTCCCGTGCGCGGCGTTCGCGCACAAAACGTTCACGTGGCCGAAGCGACGGCGTGGTGATCGGTCCTCTAGGCTCCCGATCGGGCATTTCGGGAATCCATTGCGCAACAGGCAGGGGAGCACGCCGTGTCAGCAGGTGGCGGTACCAAGGCGATCATCGCGGCGCTCGCGGCCAACGCCGGGATCGCGGTGGCGAAGTTCGTCGGGTTCCTGGTCACGGGCTCGTCGTCGATGCTGGCGGAGTCGGTGCACTCCCTGGCCGACACGTCCAACCAGGGCCTGCTGCTGCTCGGCCAGAAGACGTCACGCCGGCGCGCCACTAAGGAACACCCCTTCGGGTTCGGGCGGGAGCGGTACTTCTACTCGTTCATCGTCGCGCTGATGCTGTTCACGCTCGGCTCGGCGTTCGCGCTGTACGAGGGCATCCACAAGATCATCGAGCCCGAGCCGCTCGAATCGCCGATCGTGGCCGTGATCATCCTGCTGGTCGCGATCTGCCTGGAGGGCTACAGCTTCTACACCGCCATCGGCGAGTCGCGGAAGATCAAGGGCACTGTCGGCTGGTGGCGGTTCATCCGCCAGGCCAAGGAACCCGAGCTGCCCGTCGTGCTGCTGGAGGACACGGGCGCGCTCATCGGCCTGGTGTTCGCGCTGCTCGGCGTGGGCCTGTCGGTGATCACCGGCGAGCCGGTGTTCGACGGCATCGGCACCGTGTTCATCGGCGCGCTGCTCGGCGTGATCGCCGTGATCCTCATCGTCGAGATGAAAAGCCTGCTCATCGGTGAGGGCGCGACCGACACCGATCTCGAGACGATCGTCGACGAGCTGGCCGCCGGCAAGGTCGAGCGCGTGATCCACATCCGCACGCAGTACCTCGGCCCCGACGAGCTGCTCGTGGCGGCGAAGCTCGCCCTGGTGCCCGGCCTCGACACGTCGGAGGTCGCCCTGGCCATCGACGACGCCGAGGCCCGCGTGCGCGCGAAGGTCCCGGTCGCCTCGCTCATCTACCTCGAACCGGACCTCGACCGCGACGCGCGGTGATCAACTCCTGCCGCGCAGCCTCCGGTTTGCCGCGTTAGGGTGAATGACCCGTTTCCATGCAGGTCATCGCAGGTCATCTGGAGGTCGCTGTGCCCGGGCAGGGTTTGTGGCGCACGAAGTCGATCGAGCAGTCCATCGCGGACACCGACGAGCCCGAGACCAAGCTCCGAAGAAACCTGGGCGCTTGGGATCTGACCGTGTTCGGTGTCGCGGTCGTCATCGGCGCGGGCATCTTCACACTCACCGCGCGCACGGCGGGTGACTTCTCCGGCCCGTCGGTGTCGGTCGCGTTCGTGTGCGCCGCGGTCGCGTGTGCCCTGGCGGCGCTGTGTTACGCCGAGTTCGCCTCGACCGTGCCGGTCGCGGGCAGCGCGTACACGTTCTCCTATGCCACGTTCGGTGAGTTCATGGCGTGGATCATCGGCTGGGACCTGATCCTGGAGCTGGCCGTGGGCGCGGCGGCGGTGTCGAAGGGCTGGTCGGTCTACCTCGAGACCGTGCTCGGCTACCTCTTCGGCGAGGGCGCCAAGACCACGATCGACCTCGGCTGGGTCACCATCGACTGGGGTGCGCTGGTGGTCGTGGTCGCGTTGACGACGCTGCTGGCCATCGGCACGAAGCTGTCTTCGCGGTTCTCCATGGTGATCACGGGGATCAAGGTCGCCGTGGTGCTTTTCGTGATCATCCTCGGCGTCTTCTACATCAAGGGCGCGAACTACACGCCGTTCATCCCGGAGGCCAAGCCCGGCAGCCCGGGCGACAGCGGGGTCGACCAGTCGCTGTTCTCGGTGATCCTGGGTGGCGGCGGCAGCGTGTTCGGCATCTTCGGTCTGCTGGCCGGTGCGTCGCTGGTGTTCTTCGCGTTCATCGGGTTCGACATCGTGGCCACCACCGCGGAGGAGACGCGCAACCCGCAGAAGTCCGTGCCGCGCGGCATCTTCGGCTCGCTGGCCATCGTCACGGTGCTGTACGTGGCCGTGTCGCTCGTGGTCGTCGGCATGGTGCCCTACACCGACTTGGCGACCGAGGCGGGCGACGGCAGCCACAAGACGCTCGCCACGGCCTTCTCCGTCAACGGTGTCGACTGGGCCGCGAACATCATCTCCGTCGGCGCGCTCGCCGGCCTCACGACCGTGGTCATGGTGCTGATGCTCGGCCAGGTGCGGATCATCTTCGCGATGTCGCGCGACGGCCTGATGCCGCGCGGGCTGGCCAAGACCGGCGGCCACGGCACCCCGAAGCGCGCGACGCTGCTCGTCGGCGGCCTGGTGGTCGTGGCGGCCACGTTCTTCCCGGCCGACAAGCTCGAGGAGATGGTGAACGTCGGCACGCTGTTCGCGTTCATCCTCGTTTCGGCGGGGGTGCTGGTGCTGCGCCGGACGCGACCGGACCTGCCGCGCGCGTTCCGCGTGCCCGCGGTGCCGCTGATCCCGATCCTGGCAATCCTCGCGTGCCTGTGGCTGATGCTGAACCTGACGGTGCTGACCTGGCTGCGGTTCGTGGTCTGGATGGTCGTCGGGGTCGTCATCTACTTCGTCTACAGCCGGCGCCACTCGCTGCTCGGCAAGCGGATCGCCGCGGGGGAGGAACCGGCCGCGAAGTCCGCTTCGCCGGAGTCGCCGGCGTCCTCAGAGGACTGAACCACTGCCCGCAACGGCCCGCCGTCCCACTCGGGGTGGCGGGCCGTTTTGCGTCCCTGACCTGGGCATTCACCGAGGTTCGGGAAGGTTGCGTGATGTGGCCGAGTTGTCACCTAAGTCAGAATGATCACGCAAGGGTAACGTCGATATCTCGGTTTGGATCACGTCTCGAACGCAGGGTGAGCGAGTGAGCCGTTTGCGATACCGTCCGCCTCGGCTTCCCTCTGACGGGTTAATCACTCGTGTGTGATTCATACGGTAAGTGGTTTCGATCCTCACTGGGAGTGCACTGATCTTCTCTAGGTATCCCCCGTTCGGTACAGGAGTTCACTGAATGCCCACCATCACCAGACTGCGTGCGGGTTTCACGGTCGCCGCGGTGGCCGGACTCGCCCTGCTGGGCACCGCGACGTCCGCCCTCGCGTGCACCTCCGACGACGGCCGCGCGAACCCGATCCAGGGCCACGCCCCCGACTGCTCCCAGATCAAGGGTGTCAGCGGCAAGAAGCTCGACCAGGGTGACTTCACGTTCACCGGCGGCGACAAGAGCAAGTCGCTCAACATCACCGCCACCAAGGAAGGCGTCAAGGTCGAGGCGCTCGTCGTCGCCGGCGGCGACGACGGCTACGCGGTGTACGTCCCGGGCAAGAAGAACCTGACCAAGGACCTGCCCTGGAACAACCTCATCGCGCCGCACAACTACAACGGCAGCCAGCCGAAGATCGACAGCTGGTACGCCTGCGGCACGAAGACCGCGCCGGAGTCGACGCAGCCGACGAAGCCGTCGGAGACCCCGACCACGCAGCCGACCGAGACCGAGTCCCCCGCGGTCCCGACCACGTCGCACGCCGCGACCGAGGCTCCGACCAGCACCACCGCCGTCGCCGCCGCCCCGGCCGGCAACGAGACCGGTGGCACCGGCGGCCAGCTCGCCAACACGGGCTTCGACAACGCGTGGCTGATCTACATCGCCGCGGCGCTGCTCGTCGTCGGTGGTGGCCTGCTCGCGCTGCTGAAGTTCCGTCGCCGCAGCGCCAACTGACCTGCATTTCGGGTTCCTGAAACCGGAGGGGAGCCACGCCCGTTTGCCCACGGGTGTGGTTCCCCTCCGGTCTTTTCGTTACGGCGCAAGGGTTTCTAACGCGGCCGCGGCAGATCGCCGAACAGCGAGCCTTGTTCGCCCAGCAGCCGCGAGCGCCCGCTCGGGCGGCCGAGCCCCGCGGCCATCGCCACGGCCTGGTCCCACTCGGCGTCGGCCAGGTAGTCGGTGTGCTTGAGCACGCCCGGGGCCCAGCGGTGGCGGCCGTCGGGCGCGCGCAGCGGGTCGGGCAGCCAGTGGTCGCCGCCGAGCACGAGCACGCCGGACTCCTCGGGTGTCGCTTCGAGCGGGCCCGAGCCGCCTTCGGGCCGGTAGCCGTCGCCGATGAGGTGGCGGCCGGAGACGTTGTGCCGCCAGGTCGTGACGCCGCCGCCGAAGATGTCCGTACCGCGGCACAGCGCGCGCCAGCGGCCGTCGAGGTCGCCGAACAGCGTCGCGAGCGCATCCTGCGGCAGCACCGCGGGGAACGCACGCTGGTAACCCCACTGCAGGGGCGACCCCGCGGTGAGCAGGCCGACGCGGTCGCGTTCGTCGGGGGTCAGCTCCGTGAACAGGCGCGCGGCCGTGAGCACGGTGAGCAGGCTGCCGAGGTTCTGTCCCGACAGGACCACGCGCGTGCCCGGTTCGGTGAGGTGCTCCTTGACGCGTTCGGCCAGCTCGGGCACGACCTTCAGCGCGTAACACGGTGGCACGGTCGGGTGTGCCGCGCGCGGCCAGAACGACACGAGGTCCGCCAGCGCGCCGAGGTGCCGGTTGCGTTCCGGCGTGCGCGCTGCGGAGTAGACCACCCGCAACAGGCCGAGCGCGAAGCCGCCGAGCGCGAACACGCCGACGGCCGACACCGGTGTGAACCACGAGGGCCGCAGGTCGAAGCCGAAACGCACCACCAGCAACGCGAGTCCCGCGACGCCGAGCCCGATGGCCACGATCATCGCCAGCTGGTGCAGGTGCCGGCGTTCCCACGCCGAGCGGGCCCACGCGCGGGCCGCGGCCTGCTCCTGCTTCGCGTCGAGCTGCACCAGTTCGACCAGCGCCGGGATCCCGCGGCGCCGCCGGCGCAGCGGCACCGCGATCGCGTAACCGGCCACGGCGAGCACCGCGATCAACGCGAGCCCGGCGCCCCACAGCACAGTGATCAGCTCGTAGGTGTCGGGCAGCCGCAGCCCGCCCGTGCCCAGCAGCCGGCGGACGGCGATGGCCAGCCCGGCGCCGAAGCCGCCGCCGAGCAGGCCCGCGAGCGCGACCACCGGTGCCGCCGCCCAGCCGCCGAGCCACGGACGCAGCCGTTTCGGCCGCGTCTTCCACGTCGTTCGCGCGAGCAGCGCCATCGGCACGAGGGCCAGCGCGAACAGGATGGTGATCGCGAGCAGCGCCGCGCCGAGTCCTTCGACCGTGCCGTCGGTGCCGCGCAGGCCGCCGCGCGCGGGCAGCGGTGCGGCGAGCACGGCAGCGAAAATCACGAGCGCCGCGGCGAAGGTCATCAGCGTGCGCCGCGCGACGCGGCCGGGGTCGCTCCCGATCGCCGCACCGACGATCACCGCGACCACCAGCCCCAGCACGCAGATCCAGCCGATCAGCCGGGGCACGTCGTCGGGCACGTGCAGCGGTCCGCCGAGCAGCAGCAACGCGACGCAGGCCAGGGCCGCGACTGTGTGCGTCGCGGACATCCCGGGCGCCTCCGGGTCGGCGAGCAGCTGCAGCGGCGAGCCGCGCCGGGCACGGGGTTCAGGGGCCTTGACCTGCCAGTTCGACGACGAGACCCGGTGCAGCAGGACCACCACGGCGAACAGCACGGCGACCCCGATCGTCAGCCGCGCCGCGTCCGAGCGCAGCCACGAGGGCGCCCACGGCAGGCAGCCGCTGCCCGGCGCGAGGCACTGCGTGGCGAACAGGTCGAGCACGGTCACGGCGACCTGCCCGATCAACAGCATCGTGAGCAGCACCGCGACCACGCGCAGCAGCCCGCGGCACAGGCCGCCGAGCCACCGGGCGCGGTGCACCGGCGGCAGCATCCAGAACGCGACGTTGGCCAGTGAGAACGGGAACAGCAGCGCCCACGTGGCCTTGGCGGCGCCGCCCGAGGTCATGCGGCTCCACAGGTATCCTTCGAGCGTGCGTGGGATGGAACGGCCCAGCGCGGGCACCATCGGACCGGGGGCCGGGCGCCGCAGCCGGTCCGCCGGGCGCACGACCCGGCCGACCCCGTCGCCGGCGACGTCGACGGTGGACACCGCGTCGAGCAGCGTCTCGCCGCTCGTGCCCGCGAGTCCGGCCACCCTGAGCTCGACGATGCGGGTGTCGGGGCCGGGCAGCGGGGCGGGCACGGTAAGGGTCTCCTAAGCCGGTCAGGGGGACGTCAAGCCGACAACGGTACTGTTCAGATGCCATCAATCCTTGGAGGAACCGCACTATGACCCCCGAAAGCGTTGCCAAGCGGCACGACACCCGGGGCGGCATCGAGTTCGCCGTCGCCGACCTCGAGGCCGCCGAGTTCGGCCGCAAGGAGATCCGCCTCGCCGAGCACGAGATGCCGGGCCTGATGTCGCTGCGCCGTGAGTACGCCGAGGTCTACCCCCTGCGGGGTGCGCGGATCTCCGGGTCGCTGCACATGACGGTGCAGACCGCCGTGCTCATCGAGACGCTGGTGGCGCTGGGTGCCGAGGTCCGCTGGGCCTCGTGCAACATCTTCTCCACGCAGGACCACGCGGCCGCCGCCGTGGTCGTCGGCCCGCACGGCACCACCGAGGAGCCGAAGGGTGTGCCGGTGTTCGCCTGGAAGGGCGAGTCGCTGGAGGAGTACTGGTGGTGCACCGAGAAGATGCTCACCTGGGACGGCGAGGGTCCGAACATGATCCTCGACGACGGCGGTGACGCCACCATGCTCGTGCACAAGGGCACCGAGTACGAGAAGGCCGGCGTCGTGCCGCCCGCCGACGACGAGGACCCCGACGAGTGGAAGGTCTTCCTGGAGCTGCTGCGCGCTTCCGTTGCGGCGGACTCCTCGAAGTGGACCACCATCGGCGAGGGCGTCCGCGGCGTCACCGAGGAGACCACCACCGGCGTGCTGCGGCTCTACCAGCTGGCCGCCGCGGGTGAGCTGCTGTTCCCGGCGATCAACGTGAACGACGCCGTGACCAAGTCGAAGTTCGACAACCGCTATGGCATCCGCCACTCGCTGATCGACGGCATCAACCGCGGCACCGACGTGCTGATCGGCGGCAAGGTCGCCGTGGTCTGCGGTTACGGCGACGTCGGCAAGGGCGCGGCGGAGTCGCTGCGCGGCCAGGGCGCGCGCGTGATCGTGACCGAGATCGACCCGATCTGCGCGCTGCAGGCGGCGATGGACGGCTTCCAGGTCAAGAAGCTCGAGAACGTGCTCGGCGAGGCCGACATCGTGATCACCACCACCGGCAACAAGAACGTGGTGATGGTCGAGCACATGGCGAAGATGAAGCACCAGGCGATCGTCGGCAACATCGGCCACTTCGACAACGAGCTCGACATGGCCGGCCTCGCGCGCTACCCGGGCATCCACCGGATCAACATCAAGCCGCAGGTCGACGAGTGGGTGTTCCCCAACGGCAACACGATCATCGTGCTGTCGGAGGGCCGGCTGCTCAACCTCGGCAACGCGACCGGGCACCCGTCGTTCGTGATGTCGAACAGCTTCTCGAACCAGGTCATCGCGCAGATCGAGCTGTTCACCAAGCACGAGGAGTACGACAAGGAGGTGTTCCGCCTCCCCAAGAAGCTCGACGAGAAGGTGGCGCGCATCCACCTCGAGGCGCTGGGTGGCGAGCTGACCAAGCTCACCAAGGAGCAGGCGGAGTACATCGACGTGGACGTGGAAGGCCCGTTCAAGTCGGACCACTACCGCTACTGAGCTTTCCGCACGGCCGAAGCGGCGTCCGGGGTGTCTCCCGGGCGCCGCTTCGGCGTTGCTGCCTCCACAGTGGACACCCAGGTGGCTCGGACCACCGCGCGGTGTACTCCGGTTCCCCGAGGACAAGTCCACGACGTCCGATGTGCCCGAAGATCCGCCCCGGGTCTGCCTCCTGGACTCCGGCCTCCGCGCATCCGTCCGCGTTCGGCGCAATCCCGTGGTTCCTTCGGAGAGGAGCGGTCGCGTACGACGGCCGGGGGATTGTCGAAGTGAAGGGGATCTGCCTTGTCCGCAGGAGAAGTGGGCCGAAGAGGGGTAATCGCCGGAGGGCTGGCCGCGGTGGCGGCGGGGGCGATGAGCACCCCCGCGTTCGCCGAGGGCGCCACGACCACGCCGGTGAACGAACGGCTCAAGGGCTACAGCTATCCGCTCAGCGCTCGTGGGGTGGCCAACCTTGCGCCCACGCCGCCGTGGCACTACGTGGGTGACGTGGTCGGCGTCGAGTTCTGGACCACGCCGGCCGCGGCCGCCGCGTCGCTGCCGACCGGGCTGGACCCGGACCCGGCGAGTTCGGGGCACGGCTACGCGCTGTTCATCGACTGGCAGTTTTCCGCCAGCGACAACGAGTACCTCGACCCGGTGCGCAGCCAGTACAGCGAGTTCCTCGTGCTGCTCGACGCCGTGCACAAGGGTTCGCCGGTGGCGTGGTGCCCGTTCATCTACGTGGACAACGACGAGGCGCTCGCCCGTGGCTGGATCCAGGGCTTCCCGAAGAAGATCGGGGCCGTGCACCAGACCCGGGCGTTCGGCGTGCCGAGCCAGGCCGGCCCCGTGGTCGGCCCCGGCGGCCGGTTCGGGGCCACGCTGTCGTCGAACAGCCGGCAGCTGGCCGAGGCCCGCGTGACGCTGGAGAAGACCGCGCCGACCATCCCGGCGCTCGGGCGGCCGATCGTGAACCTGCGCCACTTCCCGCGGCTTTCGGCCGGGCAGTACCAGAACCCCGCCGTGCACGAGCTGACGCAGTCCGTTTTGGACACTCCGCAGGTGGCCGGCACGTGGACCGGCACCGGCGAGCTGTCGTTCTTCCCGGCCCAGGCCGAGGAACTGGCCGACCTGGCACCGCAGCGCACCGGCGCGGGCTTCCGCGGCTCGTTGTCCTACAGCGTCACGGATCTGATCATCCTCTGACCTGATCACCTCTGACGAGGTCGCGGCCGGGTCGCCCGCGTGGCGCCCGGCCGCTCAGAGCCGTTCGTCCCGCATCACCTCGAGGTTGTGGAACACCGGCGGTTCGTCGCACAGCTTGCCCATGCGCTCGGCGATCTTGGCGGTCGCCGGCAGCTCCGAGTTCCGCATCGCCTCTTCGTACGACGGGAACTCGACGAACTCCATGTACGTCCCGGGGTTGTCGCGGTCGCTCATCACCACCGCGTGGGTGGCCGTGCGAGTGCCCTGTGTCGCGGTTTTCCACTCGTCCATGAGCTCGTTCAGCTCGTCCGGGTGCGTGGTCTTGAACTCGATGACTTGTACGAAACTCATTTTCGGCTCCTGGTGAGGCTGCCCCGAAAACTCATCGTGCGCGTGGCACCGGGGCCCGTCAACGCAGGTCGGGGGCCCCGTTGTTCACCGGAGAGCTCAGTTCCACTCGACGGCGATGCCGGCCAGCCCCGGTCCCGCGTCGCGGAAGTAACCGCTTGTCACGCCACCCGTGTCGAGCGGGAGCTCTTCGGCCTCGACGGGCAGGGCGTCGTCGCGGGCGCGGACCTGGCGGGTGCAGCGGGCGGGCATCGCGGTGGGCGCGAACTGCAGCTGCAGCAGGTAGCTCGCAGCCTGGTCGCGCAGCATGCGGTAGTAGCCGGGGAACAACGCGCTGGAGTCGTCGCGCACCTCGAAGCAGAAAACGTGGATGTCGCCTTCGCCGAGTTTGCGGTCGAAGAGCAGCTCGGTCGCCATCGTCTCGCCGCCGGGGTGGCGCCGGATCCGCCCGACGCGGCAGCCCTCGGCGGTGATCAGCTCGACGTCGTCGATCTTGCAGCCGGGGTCGCCGTTGTACACGGTCACGTAGCGGTCGGGGCCGTGCCGCCGGGCGCGCGTGACCAGGCGCGTGCGGATGCTGACCTGGCGGCGGCGCTCGTCGACCGTAATGCGGTCGTGGACCGAGAGCAGCTCCAGGTCGGCGTTGGAGTGGTTCGACGAGGGCAGCACGCCCAGGTCGGTGAGCAGCTGGTCGACGATCGAGCCCATGTCGCCCGAGCGCAGGTCGTGGAACGACACCGCGGCCTGGTGCCCGCGCGGGCGGGCGGTGCGCGGGCCGATCAGCACCACGAGCGAGTCGGCCGGCAGCTGCAGCACCGACTCCAGCGCGCGCACGGCCGGCAATGCTTTGGGCACTTCGGGCTGGCGCAGCCCGCGCTGCCAGTAGCTGAGCGTCGACTGTCCAATCTGGACACCGCGCAGCGCCAGGTGGGCGCGCAGGCGGGCCAGTGACAGTCCCCGGTGCGAGATGGCCGTGCGCAGGGCGTGGTGGAACTCGCCGGTGCGCAACGCGTCGGCCAGCTCGGCGGGCAGGTCGCCCGAGCCACGGCGAACAGGTTCGATGATCAGTGCGCCTTCCCCGTCTCGAGACACCGCTTGTCCCTTCACCAGACCAGTGTGGAGATCACTGCGTGCGCCGGCCGTGAACACCGCGGAACGTTCACGTTAGCAGCGCACGGTAGCCGCTCCGACCCCCGTTCGGGGTGGTTGGCCACGCAAGGGTGCCCATTCCGTGTTCCAGAACTGACCCGGAACGCGTTGATCACCGGAAGAGCATCTTGCTCCGCGTGACCGCACTGTTCACCGTTGTGACGACCGAGGGGCACATCGTGGGGTGGGGAGGTTCCGTGCCGGTGTTCGTCAAGCAGTCACTCGTCACCGTCCGGGCCGCCGTCCACCGTGGCCGGGTCCGGATCGAGAGAGTACGCACCACAGGCCGGGTTCTGGCGCTCGTGGTGCTCGTCGGCACGGCGTTGCTGACGTCGGCACCGGGCGCGAGCGCGGCGCAGCCCTCCGGCGTCGGCAACGCCCACCTCGTCCCGCAATCGGCCACCGGCGAGGCGCGTGCCGTCCGGCTCGTCGCCGACGTCCTGCCGCGCGGCGACACCCCGCCGCCCGAGGACCACGACTCCGGCTGGCTGCCGCTGCTCATCCTCGCGGGCCTGCTGCTCACCGGCGGCGGGGGCTACCTGCTGCACTCGCGGCGCCAGGCCGCCTAGGGCGTACCGGCCGGCCCGGCGGTGCCGTCCCTCCCGCCGGGCCGCCGGTCGACCACCGGCTCGTCCGGCGCGACGGCCACGGCGTCCAGCGCCGCGCGCAGGTAGGGGATCAGGCCTTCGGCGTCGGGGCCCGTGAGCACGGTCGAGCCCAGCAGCATGCGGTTGAGCAGCGTCCCGGCGCAGATGGCGATCAGCAGCGCGGAGCGAGCGGTCGCGTCGGTGCCGGGCAACGCGTCGGCGAGCCGGGCCTGGTAGTTGCGCTCGATGCTCGCGCGCATGATCTCCGCTGCGCGCGGGTTGGCGACCGAGCGCAGGGTGAGCAGCATCCCGTCGGACGCGTGCGGGTCGTCGCCGGTCAGCAGGGCTCGCGCCGCCTCGGCGTTGAGCTCGGGCGTCATCATCATCGACTTCTCGAACGCGACTTCGACGACCTCGGCGAAGAGCCCTTCCTTCGAGCCGAAGTACTTGCCGATCAGCCGCGCGTCCACGTCGGCGGCGCGGGCGATCTCGCGGACGCCGGCGCCGTCGTAGCCGTGCTCGGTGAACGCCTTGCGGGCGGCGCTCAGGATCGCCGCCCGGGTGGCCACGGGGTCCCGGCGCTTCGGCGTCGGATCAGGACTCATGGTCGCCAGCGTACGAGCCTGGTCCCCGGTTCCGGGGCACGTGCGGGTTGCTAAGTCCGCACTCGTGGACTTAGTGTGGTCCACAGGTGCGGACTTAGCCGCACCGACGAGAGCAACCACCGCGACTAAGGATTCCTTCCATGCCTGCTTCCCAGGGCCCCATTCCCCAGCGCCGGCTCGGTTCGAGCGGTCCCGCCGTCGGCGCCGTCGGTTACGGCGCGATGGGCTTCGCCCGTCCGTACGGACAGGCCGAGGACCACGCCACCGACGACACCGCCGACGCCCTCATCGGCCGCGCGCTGGACCTCGGCGTCACCCTGGTCGACACCTCCGACATCTACGGCGCCAGCGAGGAGGCCATCGGCAAGGCGATCGCGCGCCGCCGCGACTCGGTCGTGCTGGCCACCAAGTTCGGCATCGTCCGCGGTCCGTTCGACGGCGCTCCGGCGATCATCAACGGCCGTCCGGAGTACGTCCGCGAACGCATCGAGCGGTCGCTGACCAGGCTGGACACCGACCACGTCGACCTGTACTACCAGCACCGCGTCGACCCGGACACGCCCATCGAGGAGACCGTCGGCGCGATGGCCGAGCTCGTGGCGGAGGGCAAGGTCCGGTACCTCGGGCTGAGCGAGGCCGCGCCCGACACGATCCGCCGCGCGCACGCCGTGCACCCGATCACCGCCGTGCAGACCGAGTGGTCGCTGTGGTCGCGCGACATCGAGGACGAGGTGTTCCCGCTGTGCCGCGAGCTCGGCATCAGCGTCGTGCCGTACAGCCCGCTGGGTCGCGGGATGCTCACGGGCAAGCTCACCTCGTTCGACGACCTGCCGGAGAACGACTACCGGCGCAAGATGCCGCGGTTCGCGCGGGAGGTGTTCGAGGCGAACCTCGCCGCCGTGGAAGTCGTGCGCGACATCGCCGCGGCCCACGCCGCCGCGCCCGGCCAGGTCGCGCTCGCGTGGCTGCTGGCGCAGGCGCCGGACGTGGTCCCGATCCCGGGCACGCTGCACGTCGGCCGGCTGGCGGAGAACGCCGGCGGCGCTTCGCTGGAGCTCACCGGCGACGAGCTGAAGCGGCTTGACGCGCTGACGGTGACCGGCGAGCGCGAGGTCGCGCTGGACCACAACTGGTCCTACGGCGTCACCCCGCCATTGGCCCGGTAGCGCCTGTCCTAGGGTGAGCCCCGTGGGGCGACTGGTCGTGATCGAAGGTCTGGACGGTGCCGGCAAGCGCACCCTCGCGGACGGGCTCACCGCTGAGCTGGAACGCGAGGGCGCGCGGGTCGGCAGCCTGGCGTTCCCGCGTTACGGCCGCAGCATCCACGCGGACCTCGTGCGCGAGGCCCTGCACCGCGGCCACGGCGACCTCGCCGACTCCGTCTACGGCATGGCCCTGCTCTACGCGCTCGACCGCAGCGGCGCGGCCGACGAGATCCGCGCGCTGCTGGCCGACAACGACGTGGTGCTGCTCGACCGCTACGTCGCCTCGAACGCCGCGTACGCCGCCGCGCGCCTGCGCGAGAACGGCGACGGCGACGTCGTGCGCTGGGTGTGGGGCATCGAGGTCGAGCGCTTCGCGCTGCCGCGGCCCGACGCGCACCTGCTGCTGCGGGTGCCGCCGGAGGTTGCCGCCGAACGGGCCGTCCGCCGGGCCGCCGCGGACAGCGAGCGGGCGCGGGACGCGTTCGAATCCGATGACGCCCTGCAGCAGCGGTGCGCCGCCGTGTACGACGAGCTGGCCGCGGCCGGCTGGCTCGCGCCGTGGCACGTGCTCGACGGGGTGGCCGGTGTCGACTTGCCGACGTTGGCCAAGTCGCTGCTGTCCTGAGCGATCAGCGTTCGTCGAAGCGCGCGGGGTCGAAGAGGGCGATGGGGTGCGTCGTGCTCCCGTCGACGACCAGATCGGCCACGATCTCGCCGACCACGGGCACGAATTTGAAGCCGTGCCCCGAAAACCCGCACGCCACGACCACCCGCGGGTGTGCCGGGTGCCGCGCGATCACGAAGTCCTCGTCGGGCGTGTTCGTGTACAGGCAGGTCGCGGCGCGGCGGAACGTGCCCAGCGCCGGCAGCCGCGAGCCGACGAGCTCGGTGACGGCGCGCACCTCGTCGTCGTGCACGCGGCGGTCGATCGTGTCGGCCGTGCACGGCGTGCCGGCGAGGTGCGAAGCCACCTTCACGCCCTGCGGTGAGTGCGCGGGAAAGCCGTAGAACTGTTCGCCCTGCTCGGTTTCCCACAGGTACACCGGGTGCCGGCCGGGCGCGAACGGCGCCGCGTCCGCCGGTTCGAACCAGTACTGCACCTGCCGCTGCACCTCGAAGTCCACCCCGAGGTCGGCCAGCAGCGCCGGCGCCCACGCGCCGGGGCACAGCACCAGCCGCGAAGCCGTGTAGTAGCTCGACGCGGTCCCCACGCGTACGCCCGACTCCGACGTGCTCCACGTGAACACCTGCTCCTCGTGGTGCAGCTCGGCGCCGTGGCGCGCGGCGAGCTGCAGGTGCGCGGCGACACTGCCCTCCGGCGACACGAACCCGGCGCCCGGCTCGTAGAGCGCCACCTCGTCGTCGCGCGGGGACATCGTCGGGAAGCGGCGGCGGATCTCCGCCGCGTCGAGCAGCTCGTGCGGGATGTCGAACTTCTCGGCCGAGAGCACGCTGCCGGTGATCGTGCGCGAGTCCGGCGGTCCGGCCATCAGCCCGCCGCAGCGCGTGAACAGGTGCCGGCCGCTGTCGCGTTCGATCTCGTCCCACAGCTCGTGGGCGCGCAGCAGCAACGGCACGTAGTCGGGGCCTTCGAGGTAGGCCTGGCGCGTGATGCGCGAACCGCCGTGGCTGGAGCCGAGGTTGTGCACGGGCGCGAACTGGTCGATCCCGAGCACCCGTTGTCCGCGCTGTGCGAGCCGGTACGCCGCGGCGCTGCCCATGCCGCCGAGGCCGATCACGATCACGTCGTAGTGCGTCAAGCGGTTCTCCTCGTGCTGCGCGGTCCTTCGGGATCCACGACCGCCGGCACCCGCCGGCCGAAGTACTCGATCTCCACCGGTGTACCAGGTTTCGCGCATTCGACGGGAAGCCACGCGTACGCGAGGTTCTCGCCGACGGTGTGGCCGCGTGCCGCACTCGTCACGTAGCCCGCTGGCCGGCCCTCGAAGTACACGGGTTCCTTGCCCAGCACCAGATCGTCGGTGACCAGCGACGTCAGCCGGCGCCCGACGGTGGCGGCCGAGCGCCCGAGCAGCGCGTCACGGCCGAGGAAGTAGCCCTTGTCCATCCGCACGGCGAACCCGAGCCCGGCCTCGTACGGATCGTGCTCCGCGGTGAAGTCGACGCCGCAGGTGGGCCGGCCGTCCTCCCGCCGCAGGCTCGACAACGCGTGGTGCCCGGCGGCGATGATCCCGTGCGGCTGTCCGGCTTCCCACAGCGTGTCCCACAGCAGCCGTCCCAGATCCGCGCTCGTGTGCAGCTCCCAGCCCGGATCACCGGACCGGGGCAGCACGAGCACCGGCACGGTGCCGACGAACGCGGTGCCGGCGCCGTCCGCCGGCAGTTCCGTTGTGGACAGTGGGGCCAGCACCCGCGCGGCGAGCGGTCCCCACACGCCGAGACAGCACGTGCCCGCCGTGGTTTCGTGGATCTGCACCGTGCCGTCGCCGGGCAGGTGACGGCGCAGCCAGTCGACGTCGAGGGCGCTGTTGGCCCCGATGTGGAACCGGTCGGCGGCCAGGCTCGCCACCGTGAGATCGCTGCGGACACCGCCGTCTTCGCCGAGCAGCAGCGTGTAGGTGACCGCGCCCGGCGCGTGGCCGAGCTCGTTGGTGGTCATCGTCCGCAGGAACGGCAGCGCACCCGGTCCGGTGACCTCCAGGCGGGTCGCCGGCGTCAGGTCGAACACCGCCACGCGCTCGCGCGCGACGATCGCCTCGGCGCTCGCCGTCCGCGGTTCGGACGACGCCGGCACGCGGGACAGCTCGGGCAGGGTTTCGTTGGCGGAGAACCATTCCGGGCGTTCCCAGCCACCGGTTTCGGCGAAGCGCGCGCCCAACGCGACGTGCCGCTCGTAGAACGGCGACGTGCGCAACGGCGGCCGCGGCCGGTCGGACCGGGGGCCCGCGAACGTCCGGATCGCGCGGTCCCGCACGTGGTCCGGCGCGAGCTGCACCCGCTCGAACCGGGCGAGGTCGCTCGCGTGCAGGTCGAGCCGGGGCTGCCCGTCGACGAGCCACCGCACCACCTCCCGTGCCACGCCGGCGGCGTGCGGGAAGGCCACGGCCTCGGCGACCCAGAAACCGTCGAGGTCCGGGTGCTCGCCGAGCAGCGGCTTGCCGTCCGGGGTGGCCGCGACCAGGCTGGTCACGCCGTCCTCGACCTTCGCGTCGGCCAGCGCGGGCAGCAGGCGCACGGCCTCGGCCCAGGGCTGCTCGAAGTCCGCGGGGGCGAACGGCCCGGCCGTGCGGGGCGCGGTGCTGCCGAGGCCGAGGCGGTCCACGTGCTCGCGCACGGACAGCCCGCCGTGGCGCAGCACCGGCTTGCCCGCCTCCGTGAAGTCATCGTTGTCACCGGCGAGCGCGGGCAGCGCAACGGTGCGCGCGTAGTGCTGCGCCAAGGACACCAGTGGCACGGCCAGGTCCATCAGCCGCCCGATCGCCGGCGCGCCCACCCCCGCGCAGGACACCACGACGTCGGCGCGGAACCGGTCGGTCTCGGTGCGCACGGCCGTCACGCGCCCGCCGCCGCGTTCGACGGCCACGACCCGCTGTCCCGCCAGGAACCGCGCGCCGCGGTCGATCGCGCGCCGGGCCTGGGCCTCGGCGGCACGCAGCGGTTTCGCCACGCCGTCACCCGGGGTGTGCAGGCCGGCGAGGATCTGCGCGGGGTCCAGCAGCGGGTGCAGCTCGGCGCATTCGCGCGGTGAGCGCAGGTACGCGCGCACGCCCCACGACGTCGCCCAGCCGTGCCGTCGTTGCAGCTGCGCCAGCTGCTGCGGCGTCGTCGCGAGCTCCAGGCCGCCGACGGGCTGGAAGCACCACCGGCCCTCCAGCGTCAGCGAGCCGTATTTGGCCACGGTGTACTTCGCGAACTCCGTCAGCGTGCGGTCCGCGTCGGTCTGGTGCACGAGGCCCGGTCCGTCGGCGGTGAAGAGCGGCCCCTGCTCCAGCACCGTGACGTCGGTCCAGCCGCGTTCGGTGAGCTCGTCGGCCAGCGCGCAGCCGACCTGCCCGGCGCCGATGACGACCACTCGCGGTCGGGCTGCCATCGCGTACCTCCTGGCCGGGGTTCACCGGGCGCGCCGAACGACCCGCCGGGCACGGGCCAGGTTGCGGATGGGGGTGTGTGTTCCGTCTTCTGCAACAAAGTGCGGGATCGCGGGGGCGCGTGTCAAGACCGCGCGAGGAAGGGGTTTTTCGCTTGCGCCCGGGCAGGTGAAGCCCGTAACGCGGACGCCGGCAGAGGCGATCCGACGCCGGGGGAGTGTCAGCCGGCGTAGTAGCCCAGTTGCGCCGAAAGTTCTTTCGCCGCTTCGGTCATCGGCCGCACGATCTGCTTGATCCGCTGCTTCGACAGCCGGTACGACGGCCCCGACGCGCTCATCGCCGCCACGACCTCGCCGCCCGGGCCGTGGATCGGCACCGCGACGGCGTGCATGCCGAGCTCCAGCTCCTCGAAGCAGGCCGCGTAGCCGTCCTCGGCCACGCGTTCGACTTCCGACTCGAGCTCCTCGGGGTCCACGGTCGTGCGCGGCGTGTACTGCTCGAGGCCGTGGCCGAGCACGCGCTTGCGGTCGGCCTCGCCCATCGCGGCCAGCAGCACCTTGCCGCTGGAGGTCGCGTGCAGCGGCGTGCGCTGCCCGGTCCAGTTCTGCGTGGTGATGGCGGCCGAGCCGCGGGCCTGGCTGATGTTGATGGCCACGCCGTCGTCGGCGATCGCGATGTTCACGGTCTCGCCCAGCTCCTCGGCCAGCGCCTGGCAGGTCTGGCGGCCGAGCTTCGCGAGGTCCATGCGGCCGGTCGCCGCGCCGGCGAGGCGGACGATGCCGAACCCGATCGCGTACTTCCCGCGCTCGCCCAGCTGCTCGACAAGGCCGTGCTGTTCCAGGACACTCAGCAGCCGGGACGCCGTCGACTTGTGTACCCCGAGCTCACCGGCGATCTCCGTGATCCCCGACTCCCCGTTGCGCGCGAGCAGTTCCAGCACGTTGATCGCGCGGTCGACCGACTGAACTTGGCTTCCCGTTGCGTTGCCCGAGTCCTGGTTCCGCATAGCGCAACACTAACGGCTGGACGGCGATCTGTTCGGCTGAGCGGGCGAATCCCTTGACGACGGGGGCCGGCGGGCCGCACTGTTGCGCACAGTGCACATCGACGCGTCATGCGCAACATTCACCAACCGCTCCCGGTTCCCGTGACCCGTTTCCCGGAGGCTTCCCGATGATCCGTGCCTGCGCCGTCGCCGACCTGCCCGAGGGCGAGTCCCTCCGCATCGACGGCCCGACCCCGATCGCCGTCTTCCACACCGCCACCGGCTTCTACGCGATCGACGACACCTGCACCCACCAGGACGCCTCGCTCGCCGACGGCTGGCTCGAAGGCTGCTTCGTGGAGTGCCCGCTGCACGCGGCCCAGTTCGACCTGCGCACCGGCGCGCCGACGTGCCTGCCCGCGAAGGACCCCGTCCGCACCTACTCCGTGGTGGTCACCGACGGTGTGGTGTTCGTCGACGCGCCGGTGCCGGCCGTCGTCGGCGAGGGTGTCGCGTAGCTCTTCCCACCCGAGGCCCGTGGGGGTTCCCGAGCGCCTGCCCGAGAGCCTTCACGGGCCGTCCAACGCCTGCTCCGGCACGCCCGGATGGAGCAACCCGGGCTCGCGATCTTGATCTTTCTGGTGGTCAAACGCGCGGGTCGTGCTCGACGGCGGCGCAAGTAGTGCGAACATGTGCTCATGAAGGCACGTGTCTTGGTGGTCGACGACGACCCCGCGCTGGCGGAGATGCTCACCATCGTGCTCCGCGGCGAGGGGTTCGACACCGCGGTGGTCGCGGACGGTTCGCGCGCGCTGCCGGCGCTGCGCGAGCTCAAACCGGACCTGGTCCTGCTGGACCTGATGCTGCCCGGCATGAACGGCATCGACGTCTGCAAGGCGATCCGCGCCGAGTCCGGTGTGCCGATCGTGATGCTGACCGCCAAGAGCGACACCGTCGACATAGTGCTGGGCCTGGAGTCCGGTGCCGACGACTACGTGGTCAAGCCGTTCAAGCCGAAGGAGCTCGTCGCCCGGGTGCGCGCCCGCCTGCGCCGCACCGAGGCCGAGCCCGCCGAGTCGCTGACCATCGGCGACCTGGCGATCGACGTGCCGGGCCACGAGGTCACTCGCGAGGGCAAGGCCATCCCGCTCACGCCGCTGGAGTTCGACCTGCTCGTGGCGCTGGCCCGCAAGCCGCGCCAGGTCTTCACCCGCGAAGTGCTGCTGGAGCAGGTGTGGGGCTACCGCCACGCGGCGGACACGCGGCTGGTCAACGTGCACGTCCAGCGTCTGCGTTCGAAGGTCGAGAAGGACCCGGAGCACCCTGAGGTGGTGTTGACGGTGCGCGGCGTCGGTTACAAGGCCGGCCCGCCGTGATGGCCCGATGACGGCTTCCGCGGCAGCCGGCCCACCCGCCGGGACGAAGAGTCACCCGAAGGTGGGACGGCCGACCGCTTTCGCCCGAGCCACGGTGCGCCTCGTCCGGCGCCTCGTGGTCTTGGCGCGCCGCCGGGTGGTGGCGTTCAACGAGCTGTGGCGCCACTCGCTGCAGTTCCGCGTGACGATCTCGACGCTCGCGCTGTCGGCCGCCGTGGTTTTCGTGCTGGGCATGGTGCTGCAGAACCAGATAACCGAGCGCCTGCTCGACACCAAACGCAAGGCCGCAGTCGAGCAGACGCAGGCGCTGGCGGACACCGCGGCGCGTGAACTGGTGGGCGTCGGCGGCGAGTCGCCGGACGCGCTGCACACCCGGCTTGAGAACGCGTTGAAAAAGATCTCCACGACTTCGGCGTCGCCCACGGGGTCCACGGCGGGCACGTTCGAGCCGGTGCTCGCGAGCGTCGGACGCGACCAGTCCGACGCCGACCCGGTGTTCGTGGGGCCGTTCACGTCGGTGCCGGTGCGGCTGCGCCAGTTCGTGGAGGGCGACAACCTCGCGCGCGTCGAGCACACCGTCTCCGAGAACGGCGCGACGACCACATACCTCATCGTGGGCACGCCGCTGAGCTCGGTGGCGAGCCCGCTGCAGCTGTACTTGCTGTTCCCGCTGACCAGCGAGCAGAACACCGTGTCGACCGTGCAGAACACGCTGCTCGTCGGCGGGCTCGTGCTGCTGCTGTTGCTGGCCGGCATCACGAACCTGGTGGTCCGGCAGGTGGTGCGGCCCGTCCGCCAGGCCGCCGCGGCGGCCGAGCAGTTCGCGGGCGGGGACCTGGAGCAGCGCCTCGCCGTGGTCGGGGAAGACGACCTGGCGAAGCTCGCCGTGTCGTACAACGGCATGGCCGCGAGCATCCAGCGCCAGATCCGCCAGCTCGAGGAGTTCGGCGGGCTGCAGCGCCGGTTCACCTCCGACGTCTCCCACGAGCTGCGCACCCCGCTCACCACGGTCCGCATGGCCGCCGACGTGCTGCACGCGTCACGCGAGCAGTTCCCCGCCGGCCTCGCGCGGTCCACGGAGCTGCTGGTCGACGAGCTCGACCGCTTCGAGGCGCTGCTCGGCGACCTGCTGGAGATCAGCCGCCTCGACGCCGGCGTCGAAGAACTGTCGGCCGAGTACATCGACGTGCGGCCGATCGCGACGCGCGCCGTCGAGCAGGTGCGCGTGATCGCCGGGACCGCGGGCAGTTCCGTCGAGCTGATCCTGCCCGAGGAGGACGCCTCCGCCGAGGTCGACGCCCGGCGCGTGGAGCGGATCCTGCGCAACCTGCTGGGCAACGCCGTCGACCACAGCGAAGGCAAACCCGTGCAGCTCACCGTCGCCGTGAACGAGACGGCGGTGGCCATCACCGTGCGCGACCACGGCGTGGGCCTGCGCGCGGGCGAGGCCGACCTGGTGTTCAACCGGTTCTGGCGCGCCGACCCGTCGCGCAACCGGCGCACCGGCGGCACCGGCCTCGGCCTGGCGATCAGCCAGGAGGACGCGCGGCTGCACGGCGGCGTCCTCGACGCGTGGGGCGAGCTCGGCCAGGGCGCCTGCTTCCGGCTCTTGCTCCCGCGCCACCAGAACGTGCCGATCGAGGAGAACCCGCTGCGCCTGCCGCCACCCGACGCCACGGCGGAGATCACGCTGTCGCCGTCGTCGGTGCTCGAGGTGCAGCCGGCACCCGACGCGATCCTCGCCGACCGTGATCCCGAACGCGACGCCGACCGCGAGGAGGTCGGCCGGTGAGGCGTGTTTTCGCCGTGCTGGCGTGCTTGTTGCTGCTCGCCGGCTGCGCCAACGTGCCGCTGGAGTCGCAGCCGCTGGTCGTGTCCGTGGACTCGACGCCGCCGCTGGCCAACGACGCGCCCGAGCCGGAGCACGGCCTCGCCCCGCTCGACATCGTGCGGGAGTTCATCCGCAACAACGGCGACCCCCGGTCCAACAACGCGGCCGCGCGCGCGTACCTCGACGACCAGCAGCGCAGCGCGTGGAAACCCGGCCGGGCGATCACGATCATCGACAACACGTTCAGCACCGTCTACGAGACACCGCCTCCGTCGCCGTCCACGACGACGCCGCCGGACCCGAACGTGCGCAACGTGGGCCTGCGCGGGTTCACCCTCGGCACGCTGAGCGCCGACAGCGCGTTCATCCCCGGCTCCGGCCCGGCCGAGCAGACGATCCAGGTGCGCAAGCAGCCGAACGGAGAGTGGCGGATCTCCAGCGCGCCGCCCACGCTGCTGGTGACCGACGACGACTTCGAGGCGAACTACAACCGCGTCGCCGTGAGCTTCTACTCGCCCGACTCCGGCGCCTTCGTGCCCGACCTGCGCTATGTGCCCGCGAAACCGCAGTCGGGCCTGCCCGGGCGCGTGATGGACCTGATCCTTCAGGGACCGTCGGCCGGGCTGGCCGGAGCCGTGAAGAACCTGCTGGGCGACCAGGTCACGCTCGACACCAACGTCAAGAACAGCGACGACGGCTCACTGCTCGTGCAGCTCTCGGGGCTCACGGGGGCGAGTCCGGAGACGAGAACGCTGATCGCGGCGCAGATCATGCTGTCGATGCAGGCCGTCACGTCCACCCGCGTCCGGCTGCTCGCCGACGGCCAGCCGCTCGTGCGCGGCCACGAGTACTGGCGCAGCAGCGACGTGCCCTCCTACAGCGCGGCCTCGTCGCCGAGCGCCGACCTGCTGGGCATGATGACAGTCGACGGGCGCATCCGCTCGCTCGGCGACGGCGCGCCCATCGCGGGGCCGGCGGGCAACGGCGGGTACGCCGTGGTCAGCGCTGCGCAGTCGATCGACGGCAAGCGGCTCGCTGTGGTGGAGCGCAACGGCGACCGCGTTCAGCTGCGCGTCGGCGACCTGGGCCGCGACCTGCCGCTGGTGGACCTCTCCGGCGGTTCGCTGAGCCGCCCGACCTGGCGGCCGGCGCCGAGTGAGGCCGGCCCGTCGGGCGAGGTGTGGACCGTGGTGGACCACTCGATCGTCGCCCGCATGGTCCTCGACCCGACCGGCCACTGGCTGCGCCAGAGCGTGAACGCCAACGACCTGCTCGCCCTCGGCTCCGACATCGACGCCCTGCGCCTCTCTCGCGACGGTGCCCGCGTGGCGGCGATAGTCAACGGCCAGCTCGTGGTCGCGGCGGTCGTGCGCAACGGCGACACCGTGACGCTGCGGGAGCCGCGCGTGCTCCAGCCGGGTGACCTGTCGGACGTCGTGGACCTCGACTGGGGTTCGACGGCCGACTCGCTGGTGGTTGTCACGTCGTCCAGTTCGCAGCCCGTGCAGCGCGTTTCCGTGGACGGGCGCCGGATGGACGCGTTCAACGGCTCGAACCTGACCGCGCCGGTCACGGCGGTCACGGCGGCGCCCAACCGGCCCATCGTGGTGGCCGACCCGGGCGGGCTGTGGAACGCCACCGAACTGGGTGAGGTCTGGCGGCCCCAGGCCCACACGATGCTGCACGCGTCGCCGTTCTACCCGGGCTGACGAGGGTTTCTCGCCCGTTTTCGATCGGCGCGGGCTCGAGGCGCCGAAACTGTCGGTGCCCGGGTGCACACTGCGAGTCATGGTTCTCGATCTGCTCGTCCCGGCCCGGTGCGCCGGCTGTGGTGCCCGCGGTGTCCCGTGCTGCGCGGAGTGTTCGCGGGTGTGGGGGTCACTCACGGAGGTGGTCCGCGCGCCGCTGACCGGTCTCGCGCTGGCGTACGCGCTGGCCCGCTACCAGGGCGTGGCCAAGCGCGTCCTGATCGCCTACAAGGAGCGTGGCCGTCGTGATGTCGCGCCGGCACTCGGTCGGGTGCTGGCGTCCGCGCTGGCGGCATTGCCGCGGGCCGGTGTGCCCCGCGCCGGCCCGCGCTGTGAGGGACACTCACTCGGTGGACCTTCGTTCGGTGAACCGGGCGTCGTCGGGTCTTCGCGCGGCGGTCCGCGGCTCGAAAAGCCCGTGGCCGCCGGGGGTTCCGCGGTCGCCGGCGATCTCATGTTCGCCGGGGATTCCGCGCGCGCCGGGCCGTGGTGTCTCGTCCCGGCACCGAGCCGTCGCTCGGCTTCACGCCTCCGTGGTGGCCCGCACGTGCAGCGCCTTGCCGAGGCCGCCGCGCGCTGTCTCGCCCGGACGGGCGCCGAGGCCTTCGTCGCGCCCGCTCTCGAGTTGAAGGGCGCCCGTGACGCCGTGGGTCTCAGCCGGGCGGAGCGCGTCGCCAACCTGGCCGGGCGGCTGCGGTTCGTGCCCGCGGGCGGGCCTCCGCCGGGCAGCCGGGTCGTGGTGCTCGACGACGTGATCACCACCGGTGCCACGGCGGCCGCGTGCGTGCGAGCACTCACCGACGCCGGGGTCGCCGTGTCGGCTGTGGTCGCGTTGCTCGCCGCAGGGTGAGCAGACGTCACCTACACGAGTGATGTCAAGAGGGAACGCGACGCGACGGCGGGCCGTTGTCGGGACATGAGGGTCAGGCTCGGAATCACGCGGGCGGCCGAACACTCCACCGGGGTGGCGGCTGCGGCGCACAGGGCCGTGACTCTCGGCTTCCGGGCTCCCGCACCGTTGCGCCGTAAGCGTGAAAACGCAGTGATCGCGTTCGGCCGTCAGGGGCGGGATTTCGGGCTGCACACGGGGGTTTCGCTGCGCGCCGTAATGGGTTCCCGAATCGTGACATCCCCCGGCCCGGGGGCTGTTGCGAGCGGCGTGATGAAGCTAACGTGCTCCGCTATCAGCAATCCCCGCAGGCAGGGAGGTGTGCAGCCCATGTCCCTGGCGCCGGAGGCGCGCTGAGTCCGCGCTCGAGCATCCGCCACGAGACGTCGTGACCGGCCATCGAGTTCTTCTCAGCCCACCAGATCCGGGCTCCGTCCCCGCAGTACCGGCGCCGTGTGAACACACAACAGCTCGCAGTCATCTCAGCGAGGGAGGTCGTGTATGGACATCGTCGTAAAGGGCCGCAACGTGGAGGTGCCCGACCACTACCGGGCACTCGTCAGCGAAAAGCTGGCCCGTCTTGAGCGCTACGACAAGAAGGTCATCCGGTACGACGTGGAGTTGTTCCACGAGCCGAACCGCCGGCAGGCGAAGAGCTGCCAGCGCGTCGAGATCACCGGGAAGGGCCGCGGTCCGGCCGTACGCGCCGAAGCGTGCGCCGCGGACTTCTACGCAGCGCTCGACTCCGCCGTCACGAAGCTGGAGAACCGGCTGAGGCGGACACACGACCGGAGGCGCGTGCACTACGGGCGCAGCCGCCCGGAGTCGGTCGCCGAGGCGACCTCGATGGCGATGGCCGGCGGATCGCCGGACGCCGTCGCCCGTCCCACCGCGAGCACGGCGGTGCTGGAGGCACCCGCCGCGGACACGGCCGAACCGATCACCGAAGGTTTCGCGGCCGTCAGCTCCGGTGAGATCACCCTGCCCCAGCAGAAACGCTGGGAAGACGAAGATCTGGGCTACCAGCCCGGCCGCGTCGTCCGCGAGAAGAAGCACAACGCGGACCCCATGTCGGTGGACCAGGCTCTCTACGAGATGGAGCTGGTCGGCCATGACTTCTACCTGTTCAACGACTCCGAGTCCGGGCGGCCGAGCGTCGTGTACCGGCGGAAGGGTTTCGACTACGGCGTGATCCGGCTCGGCGGCTGAGCCCGCCGACCCGGCGTGGCCGGGGGGAGCCGGCCGGCGCCACGGGTGGCCCGCACGCGAGCGCGTGCGGGCCACCCGCGTGCCGGGAGTAGGGTGCGAAGGGGCCTCTCGTGACCTTCTGCGAGCACGTGCGTGCGCGGACCACTGTGTGTTCCCTACGATGTGGTGAGACGGCGGCGCCGCACTACGAGTGCGCGCCGTGCCCACAAGCCCGGGACCGGCTCGGGTGCGATCATGATCAGCTAGTGAGGTCGACCGGATGGTGCTGAACCGCCTGCTCCGCGCGGGTGAGGGCAAGATGGTGAAGCGGCTGCGCAACATCGCCGATCACATCAACACCCTCGAAGACGACGTGAAGGACCTGTCGGACGCCGAACTGCAGGCGAAGACCGGCGAGTTCAAAGAGCGGTACGGCAAGGGCGAGACGCTCGACGAGCTGCTCCCGGAGGCCTTCGCGGTCGCCCGCGAAGCCGCCAAGCGGGTGCTCGGCCAGCGGCCCTACGACGTGCAGATCATGGGCGGTGCCGCACTGCACCTCGGGCAGGTCGCCGAGATGAAGACCGGTGAGGGCAAGACCCTCACCTGCGTGCTCCCGGCGTACCTCAACGGGCTGTCCGGCAAGGGCGTGCACGTCGTCACCACCAACGACTACCTCGCCAAGCGCGACGCGGAGTGGATGGGCCGCATCCACCGCTTCCTCGGGCTCGAGGTCGGCGTGATCCTCGCCGAGCAGGACCCGCAGGAGCGCCGCCGGCACTACGAGGCCGACGTCACCTACGGCACGAACAACGAGTTCGGCTTCGACTACCTGCGCGACAACATGACGTGGTCGCTCGACGAGTGCGTGCAGCGCGGGCACAACTACGCGATCGTGGACGAGGTCGACTCGATCCTCATCGACGAGGCGCGCACGCCGCTGATCATCTCGGGCCCGGCGGACCAGTCGTCGCGGTGGTACATGGAGTTCGCCCGCCTCGCGCCGCTGATGCAGGGCATCGACACCACCACGATGGGCTCGCGCGAGCGCGTCGAGAAGGCCAACCTGATCAACTCGAAGTACCACTACGAGATCGACGTGCGCAAGCGCACTGTGGCGGTCACCGAGAAGGGCGTGCGGTTCGTCGAGGACCAGCTCGGCATCGAGAACCTGTACGAGGCCGCGAACACGCCGCTGGTCGGCTACCTCAACAACGCGTTGAAGGCCAAGGAGCTCTACAACAAGGACAAGGACTACATCGTCCGCGACGGTGAAGTCACGATCGTCGACGAGTTCACGGGCCGCATCCTGGTGGGCCGCCGCTACAACGAGGGCATGCACCAGGCGATCGAGGCCAAGGAGAAGGTCGAGATCAAGGCCGAGAACCAGACGCTCGCCACGATCACGCTGCAGAACTACTTCCGCCTGTACAACAAGCTCTCGGGCATGACCGGTACGGCCGAGACCGAGGCCGCGGAGTTCCACCAGACCTACAAGCTGGGTGTGGTGCCGATCCCGACCAACCGGCCGATGGTGCGCGCCGACCGCGCCGACCTGATCTACAAGACCGAGCAGGCCAAGTTCGAGGCCGTCGCCGAGGACATCGCCGAGCGGCACGAGAAGGGCCAGCCGGTGCTGGTCGGCACCACGAGCGTCGAGAAGTCCGAGCACCTCTCGAAGCTGCTGCTGAAGCTGGGCGTGCCCCACGAGGTGCTGAACGCGAAGTACCACGGCCGGGAGGCGCTGATCGTCGCGCGCGCCGGCAAGCTGGGCGCGGTCACGGTCGCCACGAACATGGCCGGCCGCGGTACCGACATCGTGCTGGGCGGCAACCCGGACATCATCGCCGACCAGGAGCTGCGTGAGCAGGGCCTGGACCCGGTCGAGAACTCCGAGGAGTACGAGGCCGCGTGGCCGAAGGTGCTCGAGGAGATCAAGGCCGGCGCCAAGGAAGAGGCCGAGCAGGTCCGCGACGCGGGCGGCCTCTACGTGCTGGGCACCGAGCGCCACGAGTCCCGCCGCATCGACAACCAGCTGCGCGGTCGTTCCGGCCGTCAGGGCGACCCGGGCGAGTCGCGGTTCTACCTGTCGCTGGGCGACGACCTCATGCGCCGGTTCAACGCCGTGATGGTGGAGCGCGTGATGACCACGATGCGCCTGCCCGACGACGTGCCGATCGAGCACAAGATGGTCTCCAAGGCCATCAAGAGCGCGCAGACGCAGGTCGAGCAGCTCAACATGGAGACGCGCAAGAACGTCCTCAAGTACGACGAGGTCATGAACGAGCAGCGCAAGGTGATCTACGCCGAGCGCCACCGCGTGCTCGAGGGCGAGGACCTGCGTGAGCAGATCGAGCACATGACCATCGACGTGGTCGGCGCGTACGTCGACGGCGCCACCTCCGAGGGCTACGCCGAGGACTGGGACCACGAGCAGCTGTGGACCGCCCTCAAGACGCTCTACCCCGTCGGCCTGAACTGGGACGACCTGGTGGAGGAAGGCGACCTCGACGCCGAGGGCCTGCGCCAGGCGCTGGTCGACGACGCCATCGACGCGTACAACAAGCGCGAGGCGGAGATCGACGAGCTGGTGGGCGAGGAGGGCGCGATGCGCCGCCTCGAGCGCCAGGTGATGCTGACCGTGCTGGACCGCAAGTGGCGCGAGCACCTCTACGAGATGGACTACCTCAAGGAGGGCATCGGCATGCGGGCGCTCGCTCAGCGCGACCCGCTGATCGAGTACCAGCGCGAGGGCTTCGACATGTTCCGCGCGATGCTCGACTCGCTGAAGGAGGAGGCCGTCGGCTTCCTGTTCAACCTCCAGGTCGAACGCAGCGAGCCGGAACCCGCGCCGCAGCTGGACCCGTCGGCGCTGCCCGCGGGCGTCACCTCGGCCACCGCCGCCGCGGCCGCCTCCTTCGGCAACGACAGCGGCCGCCACTCGCGCCCGACCCCGCCCCAGCCGCCCACGACCGACACCGAGTCGGTCCCGTCGGCCTTGCGCGGCAAGGGCGTCGGCGGCGGCGTCCAATCCGGACTGACCATGTCCGGCCCCGCCGAGGGCGGCGGCGTGGAGTCCCATTCGGACAGTGCCGACTCCGACAGCGCCGGCGCGGGCAACACCCGCCGCGAACGCCGCGCCGCCGAGCGCGCACAGGCGAAGAAGGGCAAGAAGGGCCCGCGTCGCTGACGCAGGTTTTGAAAAGGGCGGGCCGCATTCGTGCGGCCCGCCCTTTTCGTGTGCTGTGCCGGGCCGCGTTCGGGCGCCGCCAGGGGACGGTCTGGTAGCGGGCGGCACGCGGTGTGACTGCAGGCCAGTGCCGTCGGCGCAGCTTTCTCGTGCTGAGGCCGGTGTTCGTGCCTGGTGCGGTTGGTGCCGCGCCGTGTGCTGCCGGCGCCGAGGCAGCTTGTGGACGCCGGCGGCGTGGTCAAGCGCGCGTCGCGGGTGCGCCTCGCCTTCACGTGACGCAAACGGGGTTCGCGCATAACGTGGTCGATGGTGGTGCCGTCGAGGGGGAGAGCTGTGGCTGACCTGGAAACCTTCACGCAGATGTTCGCGCCCGAGCACAAGGCGGATCCGTACCCGCTGTACCGCAAGTGGCGCGAGGCCGAGCCCGTCGCCGAGATCGCGCCCGGGTTCCTCGTGGTGAGCGCGCTGGCGGAGGCGACGGATGTCGTGCGCGATCCCGCGTTCGGGCACCCGCGGCCCGAGGTTCTCGACCCGGTCACGCTGCACCCGGACGACCTGGTCGACGCCGAGGGCCGCCCGGTGGTGTCGTTCCTCGGGCTCAACCCGCCGGACCACACGCGCCTGCGCCGGCTCGTGTCGAAGGCGTTCACGCCGCGGATGGTCGAGCGCCTGCGCCCGCGGGTCGAGGACATCACGGCGCGCCTGATCTCCGACCTGATCGAAGCCGGTTCGGCCGATCTGATGACCGCGCTGGCCGCACCGCTGCCGGTCGAGGTGATCAGCGAGATGCTCGGCGTCCCGACGGCCGACCGTTCACGCTTCGCCGAGTGGTCGCACGCACTGGCCCGCGCGCTCGACCCCTCGTTCCTCGTTGCCGACGCGGTACTCGAGGAAGCGGGCGAAGCCGGCCGCGAGTTCAACGCCTATTTCCGCGAGCTGGCCGCGGAACGCCGCCGCAAACCCGGCGAGGACCTCCTGTCGGACCTCGTCGCCGTCACCGACCAGGGCGACAAGCTCACCGAAGCCGAGCTGCTGGTCACGCTCACCCTTCTGCTCGTCGCCGGCCACGAGACCACCACCAACCTCATCGGCAACGGCGTCCTCGCCCTGCTCGGCACCGAAGCCGGCCTCCGCGCCCTGGGTGACGACGGCGCCCTCGCGCCCAACGCCGTCGAAGAAGTCCTGCGCCACGACTCCCCGGTGCAGCTCACCAGCCGCGTCGCGCTGCAGCCCACGCGCGTCGGCACCACCGACGTCGCCCCCGGCGCCCAGGCCATCGTCCTCATCGGCGCCGCCAACCGCGACCCCGCCACCCACCCGGACCCGGACACCTTCGACCCCACCCGCGAGCCCTCCCGCCACCTCGCCTTCGGCCAGGGCATCCACTTCTGCCTCGGCTCACCCCTGGCCCGCCTCGAAGGCCAGACCGCCCTGCGCGAACTCGCCGTCCGCACGCCCACCCTCCACCTGGCCGGCCCCCCGACCTGGAACCCGACCATCACCATGCGCGGCCTGTCACACCTCCCGGTGGCGCTCGGCTGACGCCCGCGCGGTCTTACGCGGCGAACCGCGCGGCCGGCGCCGAGAACCGGAGGCCTGGCCCGACCGCCGACCCGTCGCGAAAGCCCGCGCCGAAGAAGTGGCGCTGACCGGGCCGGTCGCCATTTCCGCGACGGGCTCCTCGCGAAACCGAGAACCCCGCCGCCGACCTGACGCCGTGACCTGCTGTTTGGGACACCCGTCCCATCAAGCAGCCGACGGGCGCACCGGTACGGCACGCGCCGGACCCAGGCGCGGGGCCAGCAAGTGGAACCGCGTGCACACCCACCCCGTCCGCGTGCGTTCGAAGCGGGCCGCCAAGGCGAGCACCCGAGGTCCGCTCCGGATGGTCGTGGCGGCTTCCAGCGCGAGGTCCGTCGGATGACACACGTGCAGCGCGCCGATTCGGTGGCGTGCGGCAGGCAGGCGGCCGTGGGTCAGGAGCCGCGCGAACAGGGCCGGGTCCACCAGGTTCTGCACCTGCGCCGCGGCGCGGCGGCCGCCGAGGACTTCGAGGATGGCGTTGAGGCGGCCGGTCAGCTGGCGTTCGCTCGGGGGTCCCAGCAGCTGCACCACGTTGTGGCCCGTGGGTGGCAGGTCGCGCACCGGCGGGCGGTGCCGCGTGACGTGGCGGACGGGGCGGGGCCGGGTGGCGGGCTCGCTGCCCGCGAGGCCCCGGAGGCGGTGGGTCGTCATGTGTTCCTCCCCTGAAACGCGGACGATCCGCTGCAGGTAGTGGCCGGGCAAAGCCGAAACCGGGACCGTCGGCGCCTGATCCGGCGAAATCCGCGAATCCGCCCATTTCGATCTGCAATTTGCGCTATGTCCCGCATCGCTAGGGTGAGCGCGTGCTCAAAGGCTTGCTGGTCGACTACGCCGGCGTCCTCACCGACCCCGACGCCCACCTGCTCTACGACTACCTGCGCGCCATCCGCTCCGGCGGCACGCGCACCGGGCTGGTCTCCAACGCGCCCGGCGCCACGTCGGCCGTCCGGCACGAGCTGGCCGACTACTTCGACACGCTGGTTTTCTCCGGCGAAGTCGGCGTCGCCAAACCGGACCGCGAGATCTACCTCGTGGCCGCCGACCGCCTCGGCCTCGCCGCGGCCACCTGCGCGTTCGTGGACGACGCCGCCCGCAACGTCCGCGGCGCCGCGGAGGCGGGCATGGTCGCCATCCACCACGTCACGATGGCGGACACCCTCGAAGAGCTGGCCGCTCTCTTCAGCTAGCCCGGCGTACCAGCTCGAACGACAGCACCGCGGCCGCCGCCGAGACGTTGAGCGACTCGACGTCGCCGGGCATCGGAATCGACACCCACTCGGTCACCAGTTCGGCCACAGCCGCGCCCACGCCTTCGGTCTCCCCGCCCAGCACGAACGCCGCCCGCTGTGGAAGCGGAACGTCGAACACCGTCGACTTGCCCGACGCACTCAGCGCGTACAGGCCGTACCCCGCGTCAGTCAGCATTTCCGCCGCCTCACGCGCGCTGCCGCACCGCAGCACCGGCGCGCGGAACGCCACGCCGGCCGAAGCCTTGACCACCATCGGATCCAACGCGGCCACCCCGCGCCGCGGCACGGTCACGCCTTCCAGGCCGGCGGCGGTGGCCGTGCGCAGGATCATGCCGACGTTCGCGGGCGTCGTGATGCCGTCGAGCAGCAGGACCCGCGCGGGCGGGCGGCGGTCGTCCAGCGCGGCGGCGAGCGAGCGCATCCGCGGTGCGACGACGTCGGCCAGCACGCCCTGGTCCTGCTTGCCGTTGCCGGCCAGCACCTTCACCCGGTGCGCGCTCGCGCGCTGCACCGGCACCCCGGCGTCCCTCGCGGCGCGCTGGATCTCGGCGGCGGCCGGGCCGCGGGCGGTGTCGGCGAGGATGACCTTGTCCACCTGCAGACCGCCGTCGGCCAGCGCTTCGAGCACCGGCTTGCGCCCGTAGACGGTCAGGAACCGGTCTTTCGGAGAAACCTCCGCCTCATCACCCACGCCGGTCAGTCTCGCACTGTGTAAGGATCGGCTCATGCCCGACCGCCTGTCCGCGCTCGACGCCTCGTTCCTGTACGTCGAGGACCACGCGACCCCGATGCACGTCGGCGGCGTGGCGATCTTCGAGCGCCCGCGCAGCGGGTTCGACTACGCGCAGCTGCTCGACCTCATCGGCTCGCGCCTGCCGTTCCTGCCGCGCTACCGCCAGCGCGTGCTCGACGTCCCCGGGCACCTCGCCCGGCCCGTGTGGGTGGACGACGTCGACTTCGACCTCAACTACCACGTCCGCCGCTCCGCCCTGCCCCAGCCGGGCACCGACGAGCAGCTGTTCGACCTGGTCGCGCGCCTGATGTCGCGCCGGCTCGCGCCCGAGCGCCCGCTGTGGGAGGCCTACTTCGTCGAGGGGCTGACCGGCGACCGCGTGGCGCTGGTGACCAAGACGCACCAGTCCGTTGTGGACGGTGTCGGCACCATCGACCTCGGCCAGCTCATCCTCGACGACGCCCCGGCGCCACCCGAGCCGTACGAGGACACCTGGACCCCGCGGCGCGAGCCGAGCCGCGCGCAGCTGGTGTTCGACGCCGTCAGCGAGGCCGTGCAACGCCCCGGTGAGCTCGTGGAGAACGTCCGCTCGGCCGCCAACGACGCGCTGACGTCGGTCGGCAAGGTCGCCGAGACGCTGGGCGACGTGGCGTCCACGCTGCGCACGGTCGTCAACCCGGCGCCGCAGGGCCCGCTCAACGTGCGCGTGTCCGGCGGCCGGCTGTTCTCCGTGGTGCGCACGCGGCTGGAGGACTACCGCAAGATCCGCGCGGAGCACGGCGGGACCGTCAACGACGTCATCCTCACCGCGATCACCGGCGCGCTGCGCGAATGGCTCCTTTCGCGCGGGGTGAACCTCACGTCGACGGCCACCGTGCGCGCGCTGGTGCCCATGGCCGTGCGCGACAAGGACACGGCCGAGTACTCCACCCCGGCGCTGGTCGGCAACCAGGTCGCGGCCTACCTCGTCGACCTGCCGGTGGGCGAGCCGAACCCCGTGCTGCGGCTGCAGCACGTCGGCCACGCGATGACCGAGCACCTCGACTCCGGCCGTTCCGTCGCCGCGCGCGGCCTGCTGAAGGTGAGCGGCTTCGCCCCGGCGACGCTGCATTCGCTCGGCGCGCGGGCCGGCGGCTCGCTGTCGGGCCGGATCTTCAACCTCATGATCACCAACTCGCCGGGGCCGCAGGAGCCGGTGTACGCGGGTGAGGCGAAACTGATCGAGATGTTCCCCGTGATGCCGCTGATGCGCACCCAGGCGCTGGCGATCGGGGTCACGTCCTACCACGGCGGTGTCTACTTCGGACTCAACGGCGACCGCAAGGCCGCGTTCGACGTCGACCTGCTCGGCGGGATGATCGAAGAAGCGTTGGAAGAGCTGAAGGGTGCGCACTGGTGAGGGTCTACATTCCGGCGACGATCGCGATGCTTCGCGAACTCGAGTCGAACGGCGAGTTTCGCGCTCGCAGTGGGACGGCGTTCGCGTTGACGCCCGCGCTGCGGGAGGCGTATGTGAGTGGCTCCGATGAGGAGCTGGAATATGCGGCATTGCTGGACGCTGCGCGGGCGTCGCTGCGGTTGATCAATGCCGAGGAGAAGGGCGAGCCTCGGCGGGCGGTGGTGTCGGCTGATGTGGACGGGGTGACGTTGCGGGCGGATCTTGATGCTGCTGTTGTGCGGTTGGGTGGGCCGGTTGCCCTCTCGCAGATTGCGGCGATTCATGTGGATTCCGCCGAGGCGGCGGACGCGGTTGCGGCGGCTGCGGCGGTGATCGATGCTGCGGATTTGGGGGATGAGGACGCGGAGTTTGTGCTGGGGGATGCGGAGGATCATGAGTTGGCTTGGTATGCGCCGCAGGAGTTGCCGTTTTTGTTGGAGCTGATGTAGGGGGTTCTGGGGCCTTCTTGGGGGTTCGGGGGACTTTAAAGAATAAAAGAGTGTCCTCGCCGGACGGGCAGGTCTCCGAGATGGTGGGGTGGGCGGGGACGTCGCGTTCGTGGGTGGCCTGCCGCCATCTCGTCGACCTCCACAAGGGCTATCACGCCGCGTCAAGGGGGCGGGTTGGGTGGGCGGGTGTGGGGGTGTGGAGGGTGCCCCCTTGACACGGCGTGATTGGGCTGCGCCAGGTCGACGAGATGGCGGAGAGGCCGCCCACTTGTGGGGGTTGGGGTGAGGTTGTCTCTGTCTGTTGTGGACGGAGGTGTGTCGAGTGCTTTGAGTCGCTCGCTAGTGGCGGTCCAAGCCGTCGATCATCAAGCCCACCGTGAAGTCGAAGCGGGAGTGGCCGTCGCCGGCGGTGAGTTCGGTGGCGTGGCGGGTGGTGTGGGGGAATTGGGTGGCGGGTAGGGATGCCAGGCGGTGGCGGAGTTCGTCGCGGTCTTGGACCCAGGTGGTGTCGTCGTGGGGGGAGTGGTGGTGGGCGATGGAGAGTTCGAGGCAGTAGGACGCGACGTAGAGCAGGAGTGCGTCGATGGCCCACGCGGCGGGCTGGGGGGCGACGCCGCCGGTGAGCAGGATGGCGAGTAGGCCTTCGTTGATGCGGACGGCTTGCAGGTCGGTGGGGACCATGGCGAAGGCGGCGGCGGAGATGCCGGGGTATTTCAGGTACTGGTCGCGTAGTTGTTCGCACACGTCGCGGATTTGGTGGCGCCACTCGTCGGCGGACGGGGTGGGGAGCGTGAGCTCGGAGCAGAGGCGACCGATGAGCAGGTCGCCGAGGTCGGCTTTGTTGACGACGTGGTTGTAGAGCGACGCGGGGCCGGTGTCCAGGGCGTCGGCGAGGCGGCGCATGGTCAGGGCCTCGTAGCCGTCGCGGGCGATCACCTCGAGCGCTGTGTCGATGACCTGTTCCACGATCGCTGTCTTGCGGCGGCGCCGTGGTCGGGTGTCGGCCTGGAGGGTCGGCGGCTGGTGGCGCGCCGCGCGTCGCTCGCGGGGGTTCACGAGGGGTCAGCGTAGTTGACACGAACAACGTTCGTAAGTAGAACATTGTTCGTGTCTGATGAGCGCGTGGACGTGATCGTGGCCGGGGCTGGGCCGGTGGGCCTGGTGCTCGCCGCGGAGCTGGCGCTGGCCGGGGCGAAGGTGCAGGTCCTCGAGCGGCTGGCCGAGCCGGACGGGGCCGTGAAGGCCGGTGCGATCAACGTGCCGACGGCCGAGGCGCTCGACCGGCGAGGGTTGCTGCCCGCGGCCGAGCGGGTGCAGCGGGAGCTGCTCGGGCAGGTGGGGTCGTTCGCGCGGCTGGTCGAGAAGCGGGACGGGCCGCGGTTCACCGGCCACTTCGCGGGCATGGTGCTCGACGCCGACCTCGTCGACTGGGCCGATCCCGACCTCGCCGCCCACACCGCCGTCGACGGGGCGCGGCTGGTGCCGCAGCGGGAGCTGGAGGCGCTGCTGGCCGAGCACGTCGCGCGGCTCGGCGTGCCGGTGCGGCGGGGGGTGGAGGTCACCTCGCTCGAGGACACCGACGACGGCGTGGTCGTGGGTACGACGGCCGGCCCGGTGCGCACGGCGTGGCTGGTGGGCTGCGACGGCGGGCACAGCGCGGTCCGCCGCCTTGCCGGCATCGACTTCCCCGGCACGGCGCCTGAGCTCACGGGGCGGCTGGCGGTCGCCGACATCGCCGACCCGGAGAAGCTCGCCGACGGCTGGGTGTGGTCGGCCGCGGGTGCCTACCGCTGCGGCCCACAGCCCGGCCGCGTGACCACCGTCGAGTTCGACGGCGGGCCCGCCGACCGCACCGCGCCCGTCACGCTGGAGGAGGTGCAGGGCAGTCTGCGCCGCGTCTCCGGCACCGACGTCACCCTCACCGCCCTGCGCGGCACGGCCACGCGCTGGACCGACAACACCCGCCAGGCCGCCGCCTACCGCCGCGGCCGCGTGTTCCTCGCCGGCGACGCCGCCCACGTCCACCCGCCCTTCGGCGGCCAGGGGCTCAACCTCGGCGTCGGCGACGCGATGAACCTGGGCTGGAAACTGGGCGCCGTCATCGTCGGCTGGGCGCCCGACGGCCTGCTCGCCACCTACGACGCCGAACGCCGCCCCCTCGGCTCCTGGGTCCTCGACTGGACGCGCGCCCAGATCGGCGTCCTGCGCGGCGACGCCAAGTCGGCCGCGCTGCGCACCGTCGTCGCGGACCTGCTCGCCACCCCCGACGGCGCCACCCACGCGGTCAAGAAGATCTCCGGTGTCGCCCAGCGCGTCGACCTTCCCGGCGACCACCCGCTGATCGGCCGCTACGCCCCGGACGTGTGGCTCTCCGACGGCTCCCGCCTCGCCGACCACGCCCACTCCGGCGGGTTCGTGCTGCTCGACCGGACTCCCGACGGCGCCTTCTCGCGCCTCACCGCGCCGTGGTCCACTCGCGTCACGACCGTTCCCGACGGTCCTGCCGCCCCGGCCGGCCTCCTGCTCCGCCCGGACGGTGTCGTCGCCTGGGCCACGGACACGCCCGACCCGGCCGGTCTCGCCTCGGCCCTGCAGCAATGGGCGGGCGCGCCCTCACCCGACCACGCGCCGGTGGCCTGAGGACGGCGCGCGTCAGCCGCCGACGAGCGTGCCGACCTGGTCCGCCGCCGGGGCCGTGACGTTCACCGGCGCGCCCCACGCCGAGTAGCGCGCCGTGATGCGGGCGCTGCCCTGGCCGCCGGCACCGCGCAGGACGGGAGACAGGTCGAGGACCAGTTGCAGGGGCCGGTTTTCACCGTCGAGCCACAGGTCGAGGGGGACCTTCGTGTCGCCCAGCTGCGCGTCGGCCGGGAGGCCCGCGGGGAGTTCGGCGCCGAGGTGGGCCAGGTCGACGTCGACGCGGTAGTGGGCGGCGTCGGTGCCGTCGAGGGTCGTCGAGTCGCTGGACGTGAGCGTGCCCGCGGTGCGGACCTGTTCGAGTGTCCGCGCGGGGTCGTTCTGCTCGGCGAGCTGCGCGAGGCTGCCGCCGAGGACCTGGGAGAACGGGTCGCTGCCGTCGGGCGACACCTTCACCCAGGGTTTGCGGCCCGTCACCTGGTCGAGGGCGCTCGGGGGGACCTTCGCGTACAGCGTCTGGGCGACCAGGCGCAGCTCCAGCGGCTCGCCGACGTAGTCGGTGGTCATCTGCAGCGCCGTGCCGCCGGGGCCGAACACGGCCTCACCCTGGCCGTGGGACACGAGGGCACCCGCGGCGACGTCGGTGGTGAACTTCGCGGAGTGGCCGGCGTTCGTCGCCGCGACGGCCGCGTCGGCCAGGGCACGCGCGTCGGAGAACCGCTCGGGCGAAGCCGAACACCCGCCGATCACGAGCAGCGCGGCGCACGCCACGGCCGTCCTGCGCATCCGGAAAACCCCGTCCTGACCGGCGGAAAGAGACCCTACAAAAGCACAGGCGCATCCGAAGACCCGTTCGGGGGAAGCGGCACTACCCGTAGTAATGCGAAGGGCGCCCCGACGAACCGGGGCGCCCCTTCAAACGAACAACCGCAGGGCGGTCAGCCACCCATCTTCTTGATCAGCTCGCCCATGTCGGCGACCTGGTCGGCCGGCGGAGCGGCAATGGTGACAGGGGCGCCCCAGTCGCTGTACTTGACGACGAACTTTCCGGTTCCAGCAGAGGCGGCGTTGCCGCCCATCTCCTTAACCATCTCGCTCTCGTCCATGCTGATCTGCAGTGGCAACTGGTTCTTGTCGACCCAGATCTCCATCGGAATCCGGATGTTCTTGCCCTGCGCCTCTTCCTTCAGCTTCGCCTTGGTCGCCTCGGGCGCAGCCTTCAACAACTTGTCGAGAGCCTTGACCATGTCGATGTCGACCTTGTAGTGGTTGGCCTTCTGGCCGTCGACCTCGGTCTGGTCGGAGCTGACGATCTTGCCGGCTTCCGAGAGCTGGTCGAGCAGCTGGGTCGGGTCGCTCTGCTGGCCCGCCTGCGCCATGCTCCCGGCGAGCGCCTTCGAGATCGGGTCGTCGCCATCCGGCGAGATCTTCAGCCACGGCTTGTCGGTGCCCAGCTGAGTCGCCTGGTCGGCGGGGATCTTCAAATACGTCGCGTTGTCGACCAAGATCATCTCGGTCTGCTCGCCATCCGCGTTGACCGTCATGTGGAAGGTCGTGCCCTGTGCGCCATACGCAGCTTCACCCTGCGCGGTGACGGTTTTGCCTGCCGACGTCATCTCCATCGACATCTTCGACGACTTCGACTTCTGCGTGCCCTGCTTCGACGCGGCCGCCAGCTCGATCACGTTCGAGAACGGCGCGGCCAGGCCCAGCTCCGGCTTCGCTCCCGTCGGCGAAGCTGTGCCGTTGTCACTCTTCGCCCCACAGCCCGTCAGCACGAGCGCCAGCGCGGCGCCCGCAGCGACAACGAAAGTGGTTTTGCGCATGCAATCCCCCTATGAAGGTCATTACTCCACCCGCAGTATCGCTGGATCGGGGCAACGGTTACGCCCTTCAGGTCACGATTTGGGTGACGAATCACCCGATGTGCCGTCCACCTGCGGAGTAATCATGGGACGCGCGGTGACCGTCGCCGGTTCCCGCCTACTCCGCGCCACCCGCCCGTGACACCAGCAGCCGGCGCAGCGACGCCAGCCGCTCGGCGCTCGCGCGGCCTTCGGTGACGACGGCGTCGAGCGCACAGTTCGGGTCCTCCGGCGGGCCGAGGTGGCCGCAGTTGGTGGGGCACTCCTCGGCGGCCTCGGCGAACTCCTCGAAGGCGTTCACGATGTCGTCGGCGGTCACGTGTGCCAGGCCGAACGACCGCACGCCCGGTGTGTCGACCACCCAGCCGCCGCCCGCCAGGGGCAGCGGCAGCGCGACGGCCGCCACGGACGTGTGCCGGCCCTTGCCGACGGAGCTGACGACGCCCGTGGCCAGCGCGGCGTCGGGCACCAGGCGGTTGACGAGCGTGGACTTGCCGACGCCGGAGTGCCCGACCAGAGCCGTCACGCGGCCTTCGAGGCGTTCGGCCAGGCCTTCGGGCTTCTCGTCGTGGCGCGTGACGATGGCTGGCACGTCGAGGCCTGCGTAGCTCGCGAGCAGTTCGTCGGGGCTGGCCAGGTCGGCTTTCGTGAGGCACAGCACGGGCTCGAGCCCGCCCGCGTAGCAGGCGACCAGGCAGCGGTCGATGAACCCGGTCCGCGGCGGGGGGTCGGCGAGCGACGTGACGATCAGCAGCTGAGCGGCGTTGGCGACCACCACGCGCTCGTACGGGTCGGTGTCGTCGGCGGTGCGGCGCAGCACGCTGGTGCGCTCGTCGACGCGGACGATGCGCGCGAGCGTGTCCGGCAGGCCTGAAACGTCGCCGACCAGGGCGACCATGTCCCCGACGACCACGGAGACGCGCCCCATCTCGCGGGCGCGCATGGCCGTGACCACGCGTTCGGGGTCGGCGTCCACCGCGCACGTCCAGCGGCCGCGGTCCTTGCCGATCACCATGGCGGTGACGGCGTCGGCGTGCTCGGGCCGGCGTTTGGTCCGGGGCCTGGTGCCCTTGCCGGGGCGAACCCGCACGTCGGATTCGTCCAGCTTGCTCCAGTCGCCTCGCGCCAAACCGCCCACCGTCCTCCCGGTCCGTCCTGCCTGGTCGAAATGATCCCATGCCGGTCGCGCCCGGCCCGGCCTGCGTGTAACGATGGCGTCTTGAGAGGAGCGAGGAGGCTGGCATGTGCGGCCGTTACGCGGCGACGAAGGACCCCGCGAAGCTGATCGACGAGTTCGCCGCGGTCGACCTGACCGAGGGTGCCGCCCGCGAGGACTACAACGTCGCGCCGACGAAGAACGTCGTCACCGTGGTCCAGCGCCACCCCCGCGACGCCGACGGGCAGGTGCTCGAGGACGAGCCCGCCGAGCGGTCGCTGCGGATCATGAAGTGGGGCCTCGTGCCGTTCTGGGCGAAGGACCCCTCCGTCGGCTCGCGCATGATCAACACGCGCGCCGAGACGGCGGCTGAAAAGCCTGCGTTCAAACGGGCTCTGAAGTCGCGCCGCTGCCTGGTGCCGGCCGACGGCTGGTTCGAATGGCGCCGCACGGGCAAGGAGAAGGAGCCGTTCTACATGACGGATCCGTCCGGCGCGTCGCTCGCGTTCGGCGGGATCTGGGAGAGCTGGCGCCCAAAGGACGGCTCGCCGGACGAGCAGCCGCTGATCACCTTCTCGATCATCACGACCGACGCCGAGGGCCAGCTGCGGAGCATCCACGACCGCATGCCGCTGATCGTCCCGCGCGAGCACTGGGACGGCTGGCTCGATCCCGATCAGTCCGCCGTGGACGGTCTGCTCGTGCCGACGCCGCCGGACTTCGTCGAGTCGCTCGAACTGCGCCCGATCTCCACGCTCGTCAACAACGTCCGCAACAACGGCCCCCAGCTGCTCACGCGCACCGAACCCTCGGTGGACTCGGACGCGCTGTTCTGATGACCACTCTCGAGATCGACACCCCCCACGGCCCCGCACGCGCCGAGCTCCACTGCGCGAAGGACGGCGCGGCGGTCCTGCTGCTGGGCCACGGCGCCGGCGGGGGAATCGGGGCGAAGGACCTGGTCGCGGTCGCGCGGGCCGCGAAGGCGGCCGGGGTGCACGTGGCTCTGGTGGAGCAGCCGTACCGGGTGGCGGGACGCCGGGCTCCCGCGCCCGCGAAGCAACTGGACGCCGCTTGGCTGGCCGTGGCGGACGAGCTGTCGGCACACTTCGACGACCTGCCGCTGGTGTTCGGCGGCCGTTCTTCGGGCGCTCGGGTGGCTTGCCGGACTGCTTCGGCCGGCCAGGCCGTGGCCGTGTTGTGCCTGGCGTTTCCCGAGCACCCGCCGGGCCGGCCCGAGAAGACGCGCCAGCCGGAGCTGGACGCGGTGGAAGTGCCGACCCTGGTGGTCCAGGGCGAGCGGGACCCGTTCGGCCGCCCCGCGGCGGGCCCGCACCACGAGGTGGTCATGGTCTCGGGTGACCACACCCTGTCGGCCGACCTGGACGCGGTGTCGCGCGCTGCGGCGGAGTGGCTGGGGCGGGTGTTGAGGCCGCACCTCTGACAGGTGATGGCTGCTGTCTGTTCATGGACTGCGGTGGCAGGTAGGCCTGTCATGTTGTGATGGCGGTGGGCCCGGTCATGGGTTGCTGTGGTGGGTGGGCCTGGGTCGTGATGGCCGATCGGCCCGGTCATGAGTTGTGGTGGCGAGCGGGCTGCCCTTGCGTGGGTTGCATGGGCCGGACCGCGTGTCGTGGCCTGCTCTCGGCAGTGGGTTACGGCAGTTGTCCACAGGTTTCCCCAGTTGTGGACAACTCGGCCCTCGTGGTGGGTTACCACCGGTTTTGTCGGAGGGGGCCGGTAGAATGGAACGAGGGACGCCCCCGGGAGGGTGGGGGCTTGTCCGGCGGTGCGGTAGGGCCGGCGCAACCGGTGAAGTGACCCGGAGGAATCGGCAGTCGGCCGGCGAAGCGTCGAGGTCCGGACCTGCAGCGCTCTCGTCAGACGGCCGCTCGACCAGCGATCGGAGCGTCAGGCCGAGACCCGCCAAGCAGCGGCTCGACCGGCGAAACGGCCCGGCGAAAACCGCTCAGCCGGCGACCGAAGCCTCGAAGACCGGGCCGGCACAACCGGTGAAGTGACCCGGCGAGAGCTGTGAAGCGGCCCGGCGGGAGCCGTGAAGTGACCCGGTGAGAGCCGTGAAGCGGCCCGGCGAGAGCTGTGAAGCGGCCCGGCGAAAGCCCTCAGCCGGCGATCGGAGCCACCACAGCCCCCGTCAACCGAACCAGATCACCGGGCGCCAGTTCCACCTCGAGACCCCGGCGCCCGGCCGAGCAGTACACCGTCGGAAACTCCGAAGCCGACGAATCCACCACCACCGGCAGGCGGCTGCGGTGCCCCAGCGGTGAGATCCCTCCGAGGACATACCCCGTGGCCCGCTGAGCAGCCGCCGGGTCGGCCATCCGGGCCTTCTTGCCCCCGGCCGCGGCGGCCAGGGCTTTCAGGTCCAGTGACCCGGTGACCGGCACCATGCCCACCGTCAGCTTGCCGTCGACGTCCGCCACCAGTGTCTTGAAGACGCGCGCCGCCTCCAGTCCCAGGGCCTCGACGGCCTCCAGGCCGTAGGACTCGGCGCGCGGGTCGTGGTCGTACGAGTGCAGCGTGTGCGCCACCTTGTGTTTCGTCAGCAGCGCCGTCGCCGGTGTTCCCTTGCCCGCCATGGGATCGGAGTCTACGAAGGTCTCGGGAATGGACGCCCGCCACGTTCTGTTGAAAGAAACGTGACCACGACGCTTACCACTGCCCGCCCTCGTAGGCGCAGCACCGAGCAGGGCCTTCCGAGCCCCCGCGTAAACTCGGCGTTGCCGTATGCGCAGAAGCGCATCGACGCCGAACGGGAAGGGAACGGTTTGCCGAGCACCCCGAACACCGCGCCGGAGACGGCGGCCGACGAGCTGGAGCTGGCGGAGCGCTTCGAGCGCGACGCGATGCCCCTGCTCGATCAGCTGTACTCGGCCGCGATGCGGATGACGCGGAACCCCTCCGACGCCGAGGACCTGGTCCAGGAGACCTACCTCAAGGCGTACGCGGCGTTCGCCTCCTTCAAGGCCGGCACGAACCTCAAGGCGTGGATGTACCGCATCCTCACCAACACGTACATCAACGGCTACCGCAAGCGTCAGCGGCAGCCGGTGCAGCAGCCCACCGAGGAGATCACCGACTGGCAGATCGCCAAGGCGGAGAGTCACACCTCCAGCGGGCTGCGCTCGGCCGAGGTCGAGGCGATGGACAACCTCCCCGACGCCGACGTGAAGCAGGCGCTGCAGAAGCTGCCCGAGGAGTTCCGGCTCGCCGTCTACCTGGCTGATGTCGAGGGCTTCGCGTACAAGGAGATCGCCGAGATCATGGACACGCCGATCGGCACCGTGATGTCCCGTCTGCACCGCGGTCGCGCGCAGCTGCGCGACCTGCTGGCCGACGTCGCGCGCGAGCGCGGCTTCATCCGCGGTGACCGCGAGGAGGTGGCGAAGCGATGAGCACGGGTGACGCGCCGGAGACCGAGGACAAGGTCCGCTGCGAAGAGGCGCTTTCGGAGATCTACCTGCTCCTCGACAAGGAGTGCAGCCCCCTGCGTGACGCCGAGCTGCGGCGCCACATCGAGGACTGCCCGCCGTGCCTCGAGGAGTACGGCATCGACGAGCAGATCAAGGAGCTGCTGCACCGCAAGTGCGGCGGTGACCTGGCGCCGGCGGAGCTGAAGAGCCGCCTGCGCGCCTCGATCCGCCAGACCGTGGCCACCCGTGGCGGCGTGACGGTCGAGCGCACCGAGATCACCGTCGAGCAGCGCACCGGCGAGTGACCCACGCTCTGAGCACGACAGCTCTGAAGGCGACAGTCTTCTGAAGACGACGACGGCCCCCGTACCAGCTGGTGCGGGGGCCGTGTCGCGTCCGGACGCCGGAATCAGGCGTTGGGCTTCTTGCCGTGGTTCGCGCCGTTCTTCTTGCGGTCGCGACGCTTGCGGGCGCGCTTCGACATGCTTCACTCCTCGTATTCACACCGGATGGCCCGGGTGCGGGGTGCCGGAGCACCTGCCGGGCTCGGGTCAACCGCTCCAGTGTGTCATGCGTGCCCCGGCTCACCTGCGGCGCCCGTGCTGATCGGCGCCCGCTCTGGTTTGATGGGCGGATGACCGGAGGAACCGCGCACCACGCACTCGTGGTCGCCGAGTAGCTCGTGTCCACGCTTTCCGACCTGCTCGCCGAGAACACCGGCCTCCCGGGCGAGGCGGCCGACCACCTGCAGACCGTCGTCGCGGAGTGGCAGCTGCTGGCCGACCTGTCGTTCGCCGACTTCCTGCTCTGGGTCCCCGTCGCGAAGGACCTGCAGCCCGAGGGCGGCGATTTCGTGTGCGTCGCGCACGCCCGCCCCACCACGGCGCCCACCGCGCACCCCGAGGACGTCGTCGGCACGCGCTTCACCGTCGCCGAGCACCCGGAGCTGGCGAAGGCCGTGCGCGAGCGGAAGATCGGCCGCGAGGAAGACCCGCACTGGTACCGCGACCTGCCGATGCGCCGCGAAGCCGTGCCCGTGAGCTTCGGCGGTGAGGTGATCGCCGTGCTGAGCCGCGAGACGAACCTGGCCGCGCCGCGCGTGCCGAGCCCGCTGGAGATCGCGTACCTGGGCAGCGCCGGCGACCTGTGCCAGATGATCGTCGACGGCACGTTCCCGCCCTCGGGCGGCAACCAGACCGACACCCACACCAGCCCCCGCGTCGGCGACGGTCTCATCCGCCTCGACCCGAGCGGCACCGTCGTGTTCGCCAGCCCGAACGGCCTGTCCGCCTACCACCGCATGGGCCACGAGTCCGACCTGGTGGGGCAGCGGCTGGCGCCGTTGACGCGTTCGCTGATCCGCGACCCGTTCGACGCCACCGAGGTCTCCCACCGCATCATCGAGGCCCTCGACGGCAAGCCCTCCACCCGCACGGAGGCCGATTCGCGCCGCGGCGCCGTGGTGCTCTTCCGCGCGCTGCCGCTGCGTCCGTCCGGTCAGGCGGCCGGCGCGCTCGTGCTGGTCCGCGACGTCACCGAGGTCAAGCGCCGCGACCGCGCCCTGCTGTCCAAGGACGCGACGATCCGCGAGATCCACCACCGCGTGAAGAACAACCTGCAGACCGTCGCCGCGCTGCTGCGGCTGCAGTCGCGCCGCACCACGAGCGAAGAAGCCCGCCTCGCGCTCGGCGAGTCGGTGCGGCGGGTCTCGTCGATCGCGATGGTCCACGAGGCCCTGTCGATCTCCGTCGACGAGCGCGTGGACCTCGACAAGCTGCTCGACAACGTCCTGCCGATGGTCGGCGAGGTCGCCACCGCCGAGTCGCAGGTGGGACTCACGCGCAAGGGCTCGTTCGGCATCGTCATCGCCGAGATCGCGACGCCGCTGGTGATGGTGCTGACGGAGCTCGTGCAGAACGCCATCGAGCACGCCTTCCCGCAGGGCCGCCCGGGCAAGGTCGAGATCATCGTCGAACGCTCCGCACGCTGGCTCGACGTCCTCATCCGCGACAACGGCCGCGGCCTGCCCTCGGGCTTCTCGCTGGAACGCAGCGACGGCCTCGGCCTGCAGATCGTGCGCACGCTGGTGGAATCGGAACTGCGTGGGTCCCTGTCGCTGCGCAAGGTGCGCACCGACGCCAGCGGCGCGCGCGTGCCGGGCACCGAGGCCGCGCTGCGCATCCCCCTCTCCCGCCGGCTCTAACGCCAGTACTCGACGCGCTGCCCGTCGGTGTCGGCCACGAAGATCACGGCGTCGGCGCCGTCGAGCTGAGCGGGGCTCAGCGGGAGGTGGCCGGGCAGGATCGGCTCGCCCGTGCCGGCCGACGTGGGCAGCGCCGCACGCAGGGCCGGTGCCGGGAAGAAGGCGCGACGCGTGGTCGCCGCGGCGAGCTCGCCCTGGAGCGTGCCGGGTTCCGCGTGCGGGTTCGCGTCGGTGGCGACGAAGACGTAGCTCTCACCCAGCGTCAACGCGACGAGGGCACCCGCGCTGCCCCACGACGCCTCCTCCGGGCCCATCTGCATGGTGGACGGCACGCGCTGCAGGTGCACGTTGTGCGCGAACACCAGGCTCGGACCGCGGTCCCGTTCCTGGGAGACCATCGCGAGCAGGTTCTCCGCCATCATCTCGGCGCGCAGGCTGAGCAGGGTCCCGAACCGATCGCGCGCGGCGAACGCCATCGCCGCGTGGTAGCGGAGCAGGCCCACCGCGGTGCGCGCGTACGCGGCGGCGAGGCGGTACCCGGCCGGGTCGGTGGGCTGCAGCACGGGCGCCGCGCGGTGCAGGGCGCTCGCGAGGTCGTCCGCGACGATCCGCAACGCGCGGGCGCGATCGGAGCCGCCGATGGACACGGCCGCGTCGTACATGGCCTGCTCGTTCGTCCAGTCGTCGTCCTCGCCGAGCAACGCGTCCACGTCGTGGATCGAGGCCGGCCGCAACGCCGGGGGCAGGTAGTCGATCACGGCCGTCAGCGCGCGCCGCGGGCTCGGCGCCGAGGTGGTTTCCGTCGGCGCGTCGAAGCCGTGGAACCGCACCTGGTCCTCGGGGGCGCGGCCGGCGTTGTGCTCGCGCAGCCACTCGATGAGCTCCCGGTTGCCCGGCACGCGACCGAACCAGTGGCTGAAGCCGGTTTCCAGCACCTCGTCGACGTCGCCGGCGCCACCCGTCACGTAGTCGTCGACCACGGACGCGGCGAAGACGTCGATCTCCAGCGAGATCGACCGGTAGCCCCGCTCGACGAGGAGGGCGAGAAGTTCGTTGCGCAGCAAGGGAAACGCGCGGATCCCGTGCGTCGGCTCGCCGAGCGCGAGCAGCGTGGGCGCGGCCCCGGCGAGCAGTTCGTCGACGGCGCGGCCCAGGCTCGCCGCGTCGCCGATTTCGCGGCCGATCCCGCGCAGGGTGGTGGCGGTGGACATGGATAACCCCTTCCCGAGAAACCTGTCCTCGACCGTATCGTTGAAGAATCGAGGGAAACTTTGCCGCAATTCACCTGGTCTTCAAGACCCAAAGCCTCAAACGGAGGTTCACCCTGCGACCGATCGACCTCGCCCGGGAGCACGGGTTGTCCGCCCAAGCCGTCCGCAACTACGACGACGCCGGTGTGCTCCCGCCCACCGAACGCAGCGACACCGGCTACCGCCGCTACACGCCGCTGCACGCGCAGGCCCTGCGGGCGTTCCTCGCGTTGCGGGCGGGCCACGGGCACCAGCCGGCGGTGGAAATCATGCGCTCGATCCACCGCGGTGGCACCGAGTCCGCCTACCGGCTCATCGATGCCGCGCACGTCGCCCTGCTCGCCGAACGTGACACCCGCACCGAGGTCGCGACGGCGCTGGGCACCTTGTCCGCGGCTCCGGCGCCGTTCCCCGGCCCGCCGCTGACCGTCGGCGAGCTCGCCCGCCGCCTCGACGTGCACCCGGCGACGCTGCGCGCCTGGGAAACCGAGGGAATCCTTCGCCCCGAACGAGACCGGGCCACCGGTTACCGCGAATACGGCCCGGACTGCGTCCGCGACGCCGAGATCGCCCGGCAGCTGCGCCGCGGCGGCTACCTGCTGCGTCAGGTCGCGCAGTTCCTCGAGTCCTTGCGCGAAGCGGGCGGGTCCGATGCGTTGAGCGCCTTCCTCGACGCCTGGCAGCACCGGCTCACCGCCCGCAGCCGCGCCTTGCTCGGCGGCGCCGCCCAGCTCGACGCCTACCTCACCTTGCGCGACTCGGTCACGCCTGGCTGAGCTCGACCACCGGGAACTCGACGCGTTCCGGTGCCCGCCCGGCCTGCAGCATCCACGCTTCACCGGTGCCCTCGCCCGCGGCGATCGCCGCGACGGCGGACGCGATTTCCACCGGAGAAGCCACGGCCAAGCCGTTCGCCACGAGCGTGTCCTTCAGCCCGCCGATCATCCGCGTCTCCACGAACCCCGGGCACACGGCGTTGAGCGTGATCCCCGAATCCGCGCAGGCCGGGGCCAGCGACCGCACCAGCCCGATGATCGCGTGCTTGCTCGCCGAGTACACCGGGTCGAACGTAGCCGGCGAGATGCCGGCGAGGCTCGACGTCACGACGATCGCGCCCCCGCCGTGAGCCCGCAGCGCCGGGACGGCGGCCCGCAGGCCGAACATCGTGCCGTCGACGTTCACCGCCAACGTGCGGCGATAACGCTCCAGGTCGAAGTCGTCGAGCCCGCCCGCGCCGCCGGTGCCGGCGTTGAGGTGCACCACGTCGAGCCCGCCGTACTCGGCCACCGCCGCGGCCACGGCGGCTTCGTTGTCCTCGGGCCGCGTGACGTCGGTGCGCACGAACCGGCCCCCGACCTCGGCGGCGACCTCAGCGCCGGCGGCCTCGTCGACGTCGGCCACCACCACCCGCGCGCCCTCGGCCGCGAAGTGCCGCGCCACGGCGGCACCGATACCGCTCGAACCCCCGGTGATCAGAACGACGGTCATGGCAACGATTCCTCTCCGACTTCGGCCGCGATCGCGGCGGCGACACTCTTGCGCCGGGCGTAGACCCGCGTGGCGACCTCGAGCGCGAGGTACACCGCCACGTACTGCAGCCCGCTGATCAACGGCACCCGGTCCACCGGCAGCGCGTACGCCAGCACCATGCGCACCCCGGCGTCGAGCACGAGCACCACCCCCCACATCGCGGTGGTCACGCGCAGCACGTGGCGGTAGGTGGGCGAGCCGAGCCAGTTCCGCTCCATGCGTTCCCGCGCCGCCTGGCCGAGGAACGACCGCAGCACCTGGTACAGGAACGGTGTCCGCAGCAGCGTCGCCAGCATCCAGAGCCCGGCGGCCGCGGTCATCCAGCCGTCCTTGGCCAGCAGGAACCGCGGGCTGCCGGACAGGAAGGAAGTCGCGACGCTCAGCACCAGGATGCTCAACGTGAACACCGCGAGCGTGTCCACGCGCCGCTTCGTGATCACGGTCTGCACGGCGCGCACGGCCGGCGGGACCACACCCGCCAGCAGCGCCAGCCACTGGTTCACGCCGAGTGCGCGCAGCCCGTAGAAGAGTGCGGCCGGGGCGATGAGGTTGATGGCGAGGTTGACGATCAGCTCCCGGCGCAGTTCCGGGGGAGTGGTGGGCTTTTCGGGAGGGGCGAGCGTGGCCATCATCGGACCTCGATCCGCTGACGGTCGCGGTGGCGCCAGGTCTTGGCGAGCACGGCGACGGTGACGGCGGCCAGGACGACCAGCGCGAGCCAGCCGATCCAGCTGCCGGTCGCGGTGAAGACGTTGCCGAGCGCCGGGTTGAGCACGCGCGCTTCGAGGAACAGGTACGCGAGCGGTCCCGTCGCGGCGAGGATGAGCACAGTGCCGGCGACGGCCGTTGCGAGCGTCCAGCGGCCCAGGCGCAGGTTCGCCACCGCCAAAGCGAGCGAAAGCACCAGCACGACAACGAAGAACGGCACCCAGAACCCCCACAACGCGGGGTCGAGCACCGGCACCCGTGTGCCGGACGCCGTGGTCACGAGCAGGGCCGAGCGCTGCACGAACAGCGCCACCACCAGCAGGACCGCCAGCACGATCCCGCTGACGATCTCGTTCCACGTGGTGGTCGCGGTGGCGTCGGAGAACGGGAGCTGGTCGGGTTTCCAATCCTCGTCGGGTTCCCCGGGACCGCGCTCGCTGCCGAACCGATCGACGAGTACATAAAGGACGGTGACCCCCGTGAACAGGTACACCGCGGCGGTCAGCGTCACGCCCAGGGGCGAAAAGATCGCCGCCGCAACGTTTTCGCCGCGCACCCAGTGCCCGATCGCGTTCACGAGGTAGGTGATCGGCAGCACGGTCGCGCTCAGCAGCCGCATCGCCTTGGCGTAGTTCGGGTAGGTGGCCGGCCCGATCAGCACGGTCGCCTTGTCCGCGTACCGCGTCGCCAGCTGCGCCGGGTCGCCGAGCTCGGCCAGCGCCGCGTACTCGGCCTGGCCCGGGCTTTCCCCGAGCGAGACGCGGGCCTCGACGTCGTCGGCGATCGCGGCGCGCAGCTCGCGGTCGATCTCGCCGCGGTGCTTGCCCGAGACGTGCCGCACGGTGGCGGCCACGTATCGGTCGGTGAGTGTGGTGCTCATGGTTGTTCCCCCAGTTCGGTGTCTGCTTCGGTGTTCGGCTCCGGTTCCGCTTCGGTGTCCAGTCGGCTCAGCGCGGTGTCTATGGCGCGCCACTCCTTCTGCAGCTCCCGCGCGAGCTGCAGCCCGTCGCGGCTCGTGCGGTAGAACTTCCGCGGCCGGGTGCCCGAGGTGTCCCACTCGCTGGTCAGCAGCCCTTGAGCCTCCAGGCGGCGCAACAGCGGGTACAGCGTGTTGGCCGGCGCGGGCACCCCCGCGCGCTCCAGTGCGTCGAGCAGTCCGTAGCCGTACCCGGGCTTCTGAAGTGCCAGCAGGCTCGCCAGCACGACCGTCCCCCGCCACAGCTCCTGCCGATGCGCGTCCAGCAAGTCGGTGTCTTTCACGCTCACCACGATAGTGTGTGAGACACAGTATCGTCAAACGGCAATGCTGTGCGAGGTGTCAGGGTGTGTGAGAGAGGGGTGGGTCGCGTCCCGTTCAGGATTCGTTCGGGAAACGTTCAACCGGCGGATAACCGCTCACCGGGAACTCGGGCGGCGGAGCGAGCTCACGCCGACGCGGGGAAAGGCGAAACGCGAAAGATCTTCTACCCCAGGGCAATCGGTCGCGGGGTCAGTCCACAACGGACGGCCGGCGGGTGATGGGCCGGCGGCGCCGAAGAGGGCGCGGCAAAGACGCCACGACGCGCTCAAGGGCTGTGGCGACGGTCCCGCCACCGCCGCGGGCGGGACGGCAAGAACCGTGCGCGCCGAAAGAACCCGTACATGCCGAAGGGCCGGTACCGAACGAATCGGTACCGGCCCTCACGACGTTCCGCGGGAGGACTTGTTCAGTCCTGGTGAGGTGCAGTGCACCCGGGTGCGGGTGGTTTCACCTCGGTTGTTACGCTTAAACCGGATGGGTATCGCCCCAAGTCGCAGGCGGAGGGGACAAGAAAAGTCCCCTGCGACAAATCCAGTTCAGGGTTTGGTGCTTCTGAGCCTTCAGGCTCAGGCGATGGTACGCGTGCCGATCTGCGTACGGCGGCGCTTGAGCGCGCGTCGCTCGTCCTCGCTCATGCCGCCCCACACGCCGGCGTCCTGGCCGCTGGCCAGAGCCCAGGCCAGGCAGTCGGAAGCGACGGTGCAGCGGTGGCACACGGCCTTCGCCTCGGAGACCTGCAGCAGAGCCGGACCGCTGGTTCCCACCGGGAAGAACAGCTCGGGGTCCTCGTCTCGGCAGGACGCGTCGTGGCGCCAGTCCATGTTCGTGAGCTCCTTCATAGTGGCGCGGGAGGGCCGCGCCACAGTCGTCATGGCGGTCGTGTTTTTGGGTGCTTGTGAATGCTTTCACGAAGGACCGCGTTCGACAAGGGTTTCCCGAAGATCGGTGAGTCAGCTCACCCGGCCGAGCGACGCCTCTGACCTGCGGTTTCTGTCCGAAACGGACCGTGTGGCGGAAGCGCGATGCGGTGAGCGGAGCTTCTGCGTCGACGAGCGGCAAAATGCACTTTGCCGCAGGCGATCAGTGGTCGGACCGTCACACGATTACTGTGAGTGCATCCGGAACGCTGTGGAATTCCACTCGCGTCCGCTGCCCGACGAGGTCGCCGTCGACCTGGAAGTTCACCGGTTCAGCTGCGTCGATGCGGATCATCGGCACGTCGTCGTGGCGCACCAGGTGCCGCCCGTGCTGGTCGCTCTTCGTGAGCAAAGCTTGGCGTACATGAGTGAACACGGTGGGCAACCGCAGACCGTTCAACGCGAACAAGCCCAATCCCGTCTCGAACGAGCAACCCGAGTTGAGGTGGACGGCGCGATCACCCAGGTAGGTCCACGGATCGGTGTTGGACACGAACGCGGTCACGACCTCGGCGGGTTCTTCGCCCGGGATCCGCACCGTCAGGGCCGGCCGGCCCAGCGGCGGCCGGAAGTAGGAGCGCACTGAGGCCTGGAGGTAGAGCGCCGCGCTCGTTTCCTTGCCCCGGCGTTTCGCGACGCGGCCCACCACGTCGGCGTCCCAGCCGAGCCCGGCGTTGAAGGTGAACCAGTGCCCGTCGGCGAGCCCGAGGCCGATGCGGCGGCGCCGGTCGTTCTCGAGCGCGTTCAGTAGTTGGTGCGTCGCCTCGACGGGATCCACGGGAAGGCCGAGGGCGCGTGCGAACACGTTGGCCGAGCCGCCGGGCACCACGCCGAGCATCGGGACGCACCCGAGCTCGCCCGGGTTTCCGGTGGAATCCGCGAGCAGGCCGTTGACGACCTCGTTGACCGTGCCGTCGCCGCCGTGGGCCACGACCAGGTCGAAGCCGTCGCGGGCCGCCGAGCGCGCCACGGCCATCGCGTGGCCGCGGTAGTCCGTCTCGACGACGTCGAGCTTCAGCTGGCTGGCCAGCGCGTGCGCCAGCACGTCCCGGCCACCGGCGGTGGTCGAGGTGGCCTGCGGGTTCACGACGAGGATGGCGCGCACTTCCGCAGCGTAGGTGACGTTCACCCGGCGCGAGAACCTTCGACGGCACAAGGTGACGCGAAGCTCAGCACGGTGAACGAGGCCGCAACCGCCTCGGAGGAATGCGCCAGTACTGCGTCCGGTGACCCTGTGGCGGGCGATCCTCCCTTGCGTACGGCGAACATCCGCTCGTCGTGACAAGTGCACCCGGGCCGACCGCCCGCTCATCGACGACAACCCCGATTTTCACGTGCCCGGCGCCCCGCGAAAACGGCCGACCGGGTGGCATACGATCGAAACTGCTCACCCACCGTGACCCGTGCAGGTCGGGTCGCTGTGCTCCCGCAAAGCAGCTTGGAAGGCCGCAGCCGTGTCGCTCGACGAGAACCAGCCGCCCACCCCGTTCGAGGTCCGGCTGGCCGGGATCCTCACCGCGCTGCCCGGTCTCGGGCTCCTGGTGCTGGGCGTCGTGATCCTCGTGCGCGGCTTGGGAGAACCTTCGCAGCCGGGCAACAACATCTGGGCCGAGTTCGGCACCTACGCGGTGCTGGCGATCGCGTTCCTGGCCGCGTCGGCCGGGCTGGTCCTCGGCCGGCAGTGGGCGCGTTCGCCCGGGGTCGTGGTCGCGCTGCTGCTCATGGGCGTGGGCTGGTATGTGCTCGGCCCGTCCGGCCAGCCGGCGTGGGGTGTGCCGATCGGCGTGTGCGGCCTCGCGGCGCTCGTGCTGCTCTTCCGCCGCCCGGCCCGCGCGTGGGCGCTCGGCCTGCGCGAAGGCGAGACGGAGGAAGAAGCAGCCGAACGCGGTGGCCTCGCCGGGCGCCGTGAGGAACGCGAGCGCCACGAGCGCGACTGACGTGTCCGGCCGCGTCAGCTTTCGGCGGCGAGCGCCTTCAGCGGCGCGTCCGTGAGCCGGTAGGTGGTCCACTCGTCCTGCGGCAGCGCGCCGAGCGCCCGGTAGAACCCGACCGCCGGGTTCCAGTTCAGCACCGCCCACTCCAGCCGCTCGTACCCCTGCTCGACGCACTCGGCGGCCAGCGCCGCGAGCAGCGCCTTGCCCAGCCCCGAGCCACGCAGCTCGCTGCGCACGAACAGGTCTTCCAGGTAGATGCCGTGCACGCCGCGCCACGTCGAGAAGCTCAGGAACCACAACGCGAACCCGCCGACGCGCCCGTCCACCTCCGCGACGTGGCCGAACAACGCCGGCGCGGGACCGAACAACGCTTTGTGCAGCTGCGGCGCCTCGAGGTGGCACTCTTCGGGCATGCGCTCGAACTCGGCGAGCGCGTAGACCAGTTCCACCACGGCGTCGACGTCTTCGGGCCGGATCCGCCGGATGCGGGGGTCGGGCAAGGGCTCAGCCTTCCAGTGCGGGCAGCAGGTTCAGGTGCTCGACCTGGGGTTCGCCGCGTTCGTCGCCCAGCACGGCGATGCCGGCCGGGTCCAGTCCGAAGTGGACACCCGCCGTGGACGGCAGGCCCACCCAGCGAGCCACCAGCACGCGGCTGAAGTGCCCGTGACCCACCAGGACCACGTCGCCGTTGTCGATCTCGCGGCGCGCGCGGTCGAGGACCTTGTCGGCGCGCGCGGCCACGTCGGCCGCGCTCTCGCCGCCCGGGATCGCGTGTGTCCACACGGTCCAGCCCGGGTCCGTTTCGCGGATCTTCGGCGTGGTGACACCTTCGTACTCGCCGTAGTCCCACTCGGCGAGGTCTTCGGTGAGCTCGTCCACGCGCAGGCCGGCGAGCTCGGCCGTGCGCTTCGCGCGTTCGCGCGGGCTCGAGATCACGAGCTTGGGGCCGCCGAGCAGGGTGCGCAGGGTGCCGCCCGCCGCGCGCGCCTGGTCCTCACCCGCCGGCGTGAGCGGGATGTCGGTGCGCCCGGTGTGCCTGCCGTTGACGGACCACTCGGTCTGACCGTGCCTGAGGAGGAAGAGCCGATGTGCCACGAGCCCGAATATAGCCCCGCCCCCGTTTGCGGGCAGGTCGCCCGCTGTGCTTACCTACTGACGAGTAGGTAAGTGGGGAGGTTTCGATGGGCACGAGCCCGACGTTCGCGCTGTGGCGCCGGCTGGTGGACAAACCGGGCGGTAAGCAGCTGTTTTCCGCCGCGATGTGCTTGCGGGTGCCCTACTTCGGGACGGCGCTGCCGTCGGTGCGGCAGCTGCGTCCGGGGCACTGCTCGGTTACCGCGCCGAAGTGGTGGGGTGTCCACAACCACATCCGGACCTTTCACGCCATCGCCGCGTGCAACCTCGCGGAGATCGCGATGGGCCTGCTGGCGGAAGCGACCGTGCCGCCGTCGCACCGCTGGCTGCCCAAGGGTATGGACGTGCGGTACCTGGCCAAGGCGACCACGGGCCTGCGGGGCGTCGCCGAGTTGCCGCAGCTGCCCGAGTTCGGCGACGAGGGGTTCGACCTCCCGGTGCCGGTGCGGATCCTCGACGCGCGCGGGACGACCGTCGTCACGGCGACCATCACCATCTGGGTCACGCGGAAGAAACAGCGATCGGAGTCACTCGCCAATTGACCCGGCCGGGTGAAACTTAACGCCGTTTACTGGGTGGATGCGAATACTGCTCAATTTCGGCCTTGTCAGCTCCGGAACCGCGACGACACCATGCAGGCATGCCAGCCCTGACGCGCCGCCGTTTCCTCGGCCTCGCCGCGCTGAACACCGCCGCGGCCTTCGGACTGACCGGGATTTCCGCCGCCACCGCCCGCGCCGCCACCAACACGCCGCTGCCCGAGTATTCGCCCGCCGTGATCATCGGGACGGGTTACGGCGCCGCGGCCACCGCATTGCGCCTCGGTGAGGCCGGCGTGCCCACGTTGATGCTCGAAATGGGGCAGCTCTGGCACGATCCGGGCCCCGACGGCAAGGTTTTCTGCGAGATGCTGAACCCCGACCAGCGCTCGATGTGGTTCAAGAACCGCACGCAGGCGCCGCTCGCGTCGTTCCTGTGGCTCGACCTCGCCAACCGCGACATCAAGCCGTACGCCGGGGTGCTCGACCGCGTGAACTACGGCGACATGTCCGTGTACCTGGGCCGCGGCGTCGGTGGCGGCTCGCTGGTCAACGGCGCGATGGCGGTGACGCCGAAACGTTCGTACTTCGAGGAAATCCTGCCGCGGGTCGACGCCGACGAGATGTACGGCAAGTACTTCCCGCGCGCCCGGGCCGGGCTCGGCGTGAACTCCGTGGACGAGCAGTGGTTCGAGACCTGCCGTTCTTACCAATACGCGCGCGTTTCCCGGAAAGCCGCGCAGAAAGCCGGGTTCACGACGACGTTCGTGCCCAGCGTCTACGACTTCTCTTACCTGGAACAGGAAGAAGCCGGCACTGTGGAACGCTCCGCGCTCGCGTCGGAAGTGATCTACGGCAACAACCACGGCAAGCGTTCGCTGGACAAGTCCTATCTCGCGGCCGCACTCGGCACCGGTCACGTGGCGATCCAGACACTGCACGAGGTTCGCGAAATCATCCAGCAGCCCGACGGCACGTACACGCTCGTGGTGCGCGAAATCGACCCGTACGGCGCGGTCGTGGCGACCAAGCACGTGAGCACCAAGCACCTTTTCCTCGGCGCCGGAAGTGTCGGTTCCACGGAATTGCTGGTGCGAGCTCGGGAAACCGGCCGGCTGCCGGACCTGCCCGACGCCGTGGGTCAGGGCTGGGGCACCAACGGCAACGTGATGCTCGGGCGAGCCAACCACGTCTGGGACACCACGGGCAGCCTGCAGTCCGGCATGCCCGCGCTCGGGATCGACAACTGGAACGACCCCGTGCACCCGGTCTTCGCGGAGATCGCGCCCGTGCCGGCCGGGCTCGAGACGTGGGTGAGCCTGTACCTCGCGATCACGAAGAACCCGGAACGTGGGCACTTCACTTACGATGTGGCTTCGGATTCGGTGAAACTGCAGTGGACGGCCGCGCAGGGGCAGCCGTCGATCGACGCGGCCAAGGCGCTGTTCGACAAGATCAACGCGGCGAACGTCACCATCTACCGCTACGACCTCTTCGGCGACACCCGCCCGTTCGAGAACCGCTTCACCTACCACCCCCTCGGCGGCCTCGTCCTCGGCGACGCGACCGACGACTTCGGGCGCGTGAAGGGCTACAGCAACCTCTACGTGACGGACGGCTCGCTCATCCCGGGCAGCACGGGCGTGAACCCGTTCGTCACGATCACGGCCCTGGCGGAGCGCAACGTGGAACGGGTGCTGGCGGAGGACGTGCTGGCCTGAGGCCTCACGTCCCGAGATCGGCCAGCGCGGAGACGAACCCGCCGGTCCGCTCGCCGAGCCCGCCGAAGAACCGCGCGTCGGCGTCTTCGACGTCGTGCAAAGCTTTCGCGACGAGCGCCGAGCCGGCTTCCGTGAGCTGCACCCGCTTCGCGCGCGCGTCGGCCGGATCGTCGGCGCGCGTGAGCAGCCCGCGGTCCGCGAGCTTGCGCACGACCTGGCTGGTCATCATCGTGTCCGTGCCGGCCTGCTCGGCGAGCTGCCGCTGCGTGGGCGGCTCGCCGGAACGCGTGAGCCACCACGTGGTGGTGAGCAGCACGAACTGGACGTGCGTGAGGTCGTGCGGCGCCAGCGCGGCGCGCATCACGCGTTGCCAGGCCAGGGTGACGCGCCACAGCAGGAAGCCGGGGCTCGCGTCGGGGCCGGGCAGGCGGGACTCCGGAGCGGTCATGCCCGCAAGGATGCCTCGGCCAGCCGCGCCAGCGCGCGCATGGCGTCCGGGGTGTCCTCGGTGACGGCGGGGCCCAGCTCCGGCGGTCCGTCCACCGTCACGCGGTAGACGATGCGCGTGCCGTCGTCGATGTCTTCCAGCCAGTGCTCGAAGACGAGCGTGGCGTCGGGCAGCCGGGTTTCGTCGGTGAACCCGCGGCCGTCGTCGACGGCGGTGAGCGTGAACGGGATCGGCGGCTGGTCCGGCATCGTCATGGTGCCGCGGGTGCCCGCCTCGAACGGGCCGTCCAGCACGACTTCCCGCAGGCCCCCGTCCCATTCGGGCCAGCGGGCGGTGTCCGTCCACAGTGGCCATACGACCGACGCCGGCGCGGCGGTGGTCTCGGTGTGCTCGTACTCGTAAAGTGCCATGCGAGCATACTATATGCGCACATATTAAAAGGGCAACGGCAAGAGCCGGGCACGAGGTGACCGAAGTTCAGTGGTGAACCGAGCGCAGCTTCTCGTAGTACGCCGTGCAATCCGCGTACGACGGCAGGAGGCCCTGCGTCGCGGCCTCGGCCAGGGTCGGGGCGGAACGGTCCTTTTCGGACACAATAGGCGTCAGGTCCGCGGGCCACGGCAGGTCGAGCGCGGGGTCGAGCGGGCTGATGCCGTGCTCGCCCGAGGGGTTGTACGGCTCCGAGCACAGGTAGGCCATCGCCGTGTTGTCCTCTAGCGCGACGAACGCGTGGCCCAGGCCCTCGGCGACGTACACGGCGCGGAAGTCCTTCGCGTCGAGCAGGACGGAATCCCACTGGCCGAAGGTGGGGGAGCCCGTGCGCACGTCGACGATCACGTCGAGCAGGGAGCCGGCCGGGCAGTAGACGTACTTCGCCTGGCCCGGCGGTACGTCGGCGAAGTGCACGCCGCGGATGGTGCCGCGGCGGGAGACGCTGTGGTTGGTCTGACCCACGCGCATCGGGTGCCCGGTGGCGCCCAGGAGCGCCTCTTCCTGGAACGGCGCCACGAAGAGCCCGCGCTCGTCGGGGAATGCGCGCGGGGTGAACTCGTAGGCGTCGGCGACCTTCAGCGGGCGGAATTGCATGCGCTCACCTTATCGAGTGCCGTGCGGCGTGAAATGCGGGTGGCCGCGATCACTGAATCGGTTCGGAACCATTCAACAAAACCGGACGGACGTCTTGGGAATGGTGGTTTTTCGGGGGTTTTCCTCGAGAAGTCCGCGGAATCTGTGACATGAGCCGCACCGAGGGTTCGCCGCCGGAGGGGCTGCTGTCATGATTGGGAGACCGCAGCGTCCGCGGCCATCAGCCACACCCCACGGATCGGATGGCCGCTGTGACGCCTCGCCGACAGGCCGGCGCTACCGCGCTGGGCTGCCGTCCGGAGGACAAGTTCCATCGGCGCCGGGTGCGCCTTCGCCCGCCGCCAGTGGTCCCCCGCTCGCAGTCCCAGGAGTAATTCAGTGACGCAGATCCACCCCGCGAGTTCCGCGATCGCCGAGGGGCGAACGCCGGAAACGACGACAGGAACCTCGATGACCGACCAGGCCAGCACGGCCGCCACCGCCGCACCGGTGACGGACGCCGAGATCTTCACCGGGCACGAGGGCGGCAAGCTCTCCGTGGCGGCCACCCGGCCCATCTCCGACCCGCGCGACCTCTCGATCGCCTACACGCCCGGTGTGGCGAAGGTGAGCCGCGCGATCGCCGAGGACGCCGCCCAGGCGAAGCGGTACACCTGGGCCGACCGTCTCGTGGTGGTCGTCAGCGACGGCACGGCGGTGCTGGGCCTCGGCGACATCGGCGCGAGCGCGTCGCTGCCCGTCATGGAGGGCAAGTCGGTGCTGTTCAAGACGTTCGGCGGTCTCGACTCGATCCCGCTGGTGCTCGACACCACCGACGTCGACGAGATCGTGGAGACGCTGGTGCGCCTGCGCCCGTCGTTCGGCGCGGTGAACCTCGAGGACGTCTCGGCGCCGCGGTGCTTCGAGCTGGAGGACAAGCTCAAGGCCGCGCTCGACTGCCCGGTCATGCACGACGACCAGCACGGCACCGCGATCGTCACGCTCGCGGCGCTGCGCGGGGCGAACCTGGTGCTGGACCGCGCGATCGCAGACCAGCGCGTGGTGATCTCGGGTGCAGGCGCGGCGGGGGTGGCCTGCGCGAAGATCCTGCAGGAGGCCGGCGTCGGCGACGTCACGGTGCTCGACTCCCGCGGCATCATCCACTCCGGACGCGACGGCCTGAACCCGATCAAGCAGCAGCTGGCCGCGACGACCAACAAGTCGGGTCTCACCGGCGGTCTCGAGGCCGCGCTGAAGGGCGCCGACGTGTTCCTCGGCCTGTCCAGCGCGACGATCGACCCCGAGCTGCTCGGCTCCATGGCCGACGACCCGATCGTGTTCGCACTGTCCAATCCGGACCCGGAGGTCCACCCGGCCGACGCGGCGCGCTACGCGGCGATCGTCGCCACGGGCCGCAGCGACTTCCCGAACCAGATCAACAACGTGCTGGCGTTCCCCGGCGTCTTCCGCGGCGCCCTCGACGCCGGCGCGCGCGCGATCACCGAGAACATGAAGCTGGCCGCGGCCGACGCCATCGTCGCCGTCGCGACCGACGACCTCGGCCCCGACCGCATCGTGCCGAGCCCGCTCGACCCGCGCGTCGCCCCGGAGGTCGCGGCGGCCGTCGCCAAGGCCGCGGTGGCCGACGGCGTGACCGACTGATCGCTCGCGCCAAGAAAAGGGGCTCCCCGGCGCGGGGAGCCCCTTTTTTGGACTTGCCGGTCCATTTTCCGCCCGCCACGCTGGGGGTATGACGATCGACCTCGGCGCCTACGGCGTCTGGCAACCGGCCGCCCTGACCACCCCGGCGATGGCGAAGGAGATCGAGCAGCTCGGCTTCACCACGTTGTGGGTCGCCGGCCCACCGCCGGATCTCGCCGGCCTGGACGAACTCCTCGAAGCGACCTCGACGCTCGTGGTCGGCACGAGCATCCTCAACATCTGGCACGGCGACCCGGCCCTCGCTGCGAAGGCGTACCACCGGCTGGTTTCGCGGTTCCCCGGCCGGTTCTGGCTCGGCATCGGCGCGGGGCACCCGGAGCAGACGCGCGAGTTCACCAAGCCGCTCGCCGCGATGAAGGCCTACCTCGACGGTCTCGACGCGGCCGGCGTGCCGGTCGAAGGCCGCGCGATCGCCGCGCTGGGCCCGAAGATGCTGGAGCTCACGGCTTCGCGCGCGGGCGGGTCGGTGCCCTACCTCGTGCCGCCGTCGCACACGCGGCTTTCGCGGGCGGCGCTCGGCCCGTCCGCGTTGCTGGCGCCCGAGCACAAGGTGGTGCTCGACCCGGACCCGGTGCGCGCCCGTGACACGGCGCGGCCGCGCATCAAGCACCCATACCTGGGTCTCACCAACTACACGAACAACCTGCGCCGATTGGGCTTCACCGACGAAGACCTGGCCGGCGACGGCAGCGACCGCCTCATCGACGCCGTAGTCGCCCACGGAGACGCGGCCGCCATCGCCCGGCAGCTCGGCGAGCACGTCGAGGCCGGCGCCGACCACGTCGCCATCCAGGTGATCACCACCCGCCACGCCACCCACGCGGCGATACCGGACGTCGAGCTGCAGGTCTACGACGACGAGGTCGTCAGTGTCTACAAGGCACTGGCGGCGGAGCTGCTCTGACGCGTCAGCGCAGCAGTTCCGCCAGCCGATGCCGCGGCACGTCCACCAGCCGCAGGTCCACCAGGTCGCCCGGCACGTCGAGCGCGACGTTCGCCAGCCGCGCGTGCGCCCGCGTGAGGACTTCCGACGGGTCGTCGACCATGTCCGCGGTGACCACGGCGTGGCGGTTGTCCGGCGTGCTGCGCAGGAACCGCAGGCGGTACTTGCCGGCCACGAGGTCGGTGAGTGCCGCCTGCGAGGCCGCGTCGGCGAGGTCCGGGTGGTTGTTGGGCACGAGCAGGGCCAGCCGCCGGGCGTTGGTGCCGAGCAGGGTGCGCAGCAGCCACGGGCCGGGGTCGGCGGTGAGGTCCATGGCGACCGCGTCACCCTCGGGCGCGGACATCGACCAGTCGACGGGCCGGGTTTCCAGGGCCAGGCCGCCTTCGGAGGCGATGTCGCGCAACGCGGACAGCAGTGTCGGTTTCGTGCCGGTGGCCTCGACCGACTGCGGCCCGTGGGTGTAGATGGCCGACTTTCCCTTGCCCCGGCCCGTTTTGCGGGCCTTCGCGGTGGGCTGGCAGACGTAGAGGTCGGCGGCGGCGCCGATGGCCTGCGCTCCGTCGTAACGGTTGAAGTCGGGCAGGATCGCCTCGAACGTGAGCCCGAGCGTCGCCAGCGAACGCTGCACCTGGGCGCCGAGCGCCGGGTGGCGGGGGCTGTAGCCGTAGGCCAGCAGGATGCGGCCCTCGGTCGGCTCGCGCAGCGCCTGCACGGCGCGCGCGGCGAACAGCCCCATGCCGTCCGGGGTGTAAGGCGGATCACTGAACACGAGGTCCGCGCGGCCCGTGACGGCGGGCGGCAGGCCGACGCGCAGGTCGGCGTGCGCGGTGGCGACGGCGCGTGAGCCGGTGGAGTCCAGGTAGGACAGAACGCGCTCGTCGAGGTCCACCACGGTCAGCTCGGCCTCGGGGCACACGGCGTGCACGGCCAGCGAGGTCAGGTCGTGGTCGCCGAGGAACAGCAGGCGGGAGCGGCGCAGGTCGTAGCGGGCGGCGAGCCACAAAGCACGCCGCAGCACCGTCTCGGGCGTCGCCTGCACGTGGTCGAGCGCGGCGAGCGGCGCGGGCACGCCGGCGACCCAGCCGGAGATCGACGCGAGCAGCTCGGAGTGCGCGGCCACGGCGTCGTCGAGCGGATCGGGCAGGCGCGGCAAGCGGTACGCCTCGTACTTCGGCAGCGCATCGGGTGCGATCCGGACACCCGCGGCGGAACGCTCCAGGTCACGCTCCAGCGCGGCCAGCACGTCCTCGACACTGCGCCGGGGCGCCGCGGCCAGCCGCACCAGGTCGGCCAGCTCACGGGGGCCCGTGCGGAGCAGGTCGATCACCTCGTACAGCGGGCGTACGCCGGCACCGTGCGCGGCCAGGAGGTCGTCGAGAGCGGTCACAGGCGACGAGCCTATCCGGCCACTGTGCGGGAAAGGCTGCCAAGGCCCGCCGAGTGGGCTACGGTCGATCTGCATCTGACGTGGGGAGAAGTCCGTGACGATCGAGTTCCGCGATGTGACCAAACGCTATCCGGACGGCACGGTGGCGGTGAACGGTCTCTCGCTCACCGTCGACGACGGCACGATCACCGTGCTCGTCGGCCCTTCGGGCTGCGGAAAGACCACGTCGCTGCGCATGATCAACCGCATGGTGGAGCCCACGTCGGGTGCCGTGCTGCTCGACGGCAAGGACGTGAGCGAGGGCGACCCCGCGCTGCTGCGCCGCGGCATCGGCTACGTGATCCAGCACGCCGGCCTCTTTCCACACAGGACGGTGCTCGACAACATCGCGACCGTGCCGCTGCTGTCCGGCTGGGACAAGCGCAAGGCCCGCGCCCGCGCGGCCGAGCTGCTGGAGACCGTCGGCCTCCCGAAGGAGCTCGGCAAGCGGTACCCGGCGCAGCTCTCGGGCGGCCAGCAGCAGCGCGTGGGCGTGGCCCGGGCGCTCGCGGCGGACTCGCCGGTGCTGCTGATGGACGAGCCGTTCTCGGCCGTCGACCCGATCGTGCGCGAGGAGCTGCAGGACGAGCTGCTGCGGCTGCAGTCGCAGCTGGGTAAGACCATCGTGTTCGTCACGCACGACATCGACGAGGCCGTGCGGCTCGGCGACAAGATCGCGGTGCTGCGGGTGGGCGGTGTGCTCGCCCAGTACGGCACTCCGTCCGACGTGCTGCGTCACCCCGTGGACGACTTCGTGGCTTCGTTCGTCGGCCGTGACCGCGGCTACCGTGGACTGTCCTTCGTGTCAGCCAGCGGTGTCGAGGTGTCCCCTGTGGACGTCGTCGAGCTCGGCACCAGGCTGCCGGAGCCGACGAAGAGCTGGCAGCTCGTGGTGAACTCCGACAAGCAGCCCCGCGGCTGGCTGCCGCCGAACTCCACTGTGGACGGCGAGCTCGCCGAGGGCGACCTCGTGGCCGGCGGCTCCCTCTACGTGCAGGGCACCCCGATCCGCGGTGCGCTCGACGCCGCCCTGTCCTCGCCCGCCAGCCTCGGCGTGGTGGTGGACGAAGAACACCGCGTGGTGGGCACCGTCGTGGCCCGCCAGGTCCTGGACGTGATCGAGGCCACCCCGCAGGCGTCCTGATGGGCGGGTTCTTCGACGAGCTCGGGCGCTATCTGGGCAGCGCGAACAACCGCGGCGAGATTCTCGGGGACCTGGGCGAGCATATCTACCTCGCACTGGTGCCGCTGGTGATCGGGATCGTGCTGGCCGTCGTGCTGGGCTGGCTCGGGCACCGCTGGCCGCCGGTGCGCAGCGTCCTGCTGGTGGTGGCGAACCTGCTGTACACGATCCCGTCGCTGGCGCTGTTCGTGGTGATCCCGGGTCTGATCGGGTCGAAGATCCTCGACAGCATCAACGTGATCGTCGCGCTCACGATCTACACCACGGCGCTGCTCGTGCGCCCGGTGCTCGACGCGCTCGACGCCGTGCCGTCACACGTCATCGCCGCCGCCACGGCCATCGGTTACCGGGCGCCGCGGCGTTTCCTCGGCGTGGAGCTGCCGCTTTCGGTGCCGGTGCTCGCCGCGGGCGTGCGCGTGGCGTCGGTGAGCAACATCAGCCTCGTGAGCGTCGGCGCGCTGATCGGCACCGGCGGGCTGGGCGTGCTGTTCACCGACGGCTTCCAGCGCGAGTACTTCTCGCCGATCGTGGTCGGCATCGTGCTCACGCTGCTGCTGGCGCTGGTCGTCGACGTGGTGCTGGTGCTGCTGCGCAACGTCCTGACCCCGTGGGAGCGCGCCGGCCGCGCGCCCGTCCTCGCGGAGGCGGCGGCGTGAACGTCTTCGACTGGTTCACCACGGCTGCCAACTGGCAGGGCCCGGACGGCATCGCCACGCGCCTGGGCGAGCACCTCGCGTACGTGCTGCTGGCGCTGGTCATCGCGGTGGTGATCGCGTTCCCGCTGGGGCTGTGGGTCGGGCACACCGGCCGCGGCGCCGTGGTGCTGGTGGGCGCGGGCAACGCGATCCGCGCGCTGCCGACGCTGGGGCTCGTCACGTTCCTGTTCCTGCTCTTCACCGAGAGCACCACGGCCACGATCATCGGGCTCGTCGTCCTGGCGATCCCGCCGATCCTGGCCGGCACGTACGCGGGCCTGCAGGCGGCCGAGCACGACGTGGTCGACGCCGCCGAGGGCATCGGCATGACGGGCTGGCAGCAGCTGTGGAAGGTCGAGCTGCCGATCGCGTTGCCGCTGGTGCTGGGCGGGATCCGCAACGCCGTGCTGCAGCTCATCGCGACGGCGGCGGTCGCCGCGTACGTCGGGCTCGGCGGCCTCGGCCGGTTCCTGCTCGACGGGCTGGCCATCCTGGACTACACGGAGGTCGTCGCGGGCGCGATTCTGACGGCGCTGCTGGCGATCGTGTTCGACCTGGTGCTCGCCGCGGCGCAGCGCGCACTCGTTCCGAAGGGCGTCCGGCTCGCCGCGCAGGCGACCACCGGCTCGGCCGCGGCGGCGGGAGGTGTGGCGTGAGGCGCTGGGGTGTGGTCTTGGTGTCGTTGGCCTTGGTCGTCTCGGGCTGCGGCAACCCGCTCGCCGGCGGCGGCGAGGGCGGCACGACGGGCGACATCATCATCGGCGCGTCCGACGTCGGCGAAAGCCTCCTGCTGGCCCAGATCTACGCCGGCGCGCTGCGCAACGCGGGCGCCGCCAACGTCACCGTGCGCCCCCCGGTCGGCAGCCGCGAGGTCGTGGTGAAGGCGCTGCAGGACAAGTCGCTGTCGGTGGTACCCGACTACAGCGGCAACCTCCTGCGCTACTTCGACAAGGACACGCAAGCGACCACTTCGGACGACGTGTACGCGCAGCTCAAGCAGAAGCTGCCCGCCGGGTTCGAGGTCCTCGACCAGGCGCCGGCGCAGGACAAGGACTTGCTGGTGGTGCGCCCCGAACTGGCGGCCGCGGGCGTGCGGACGTTCTCGGACCTGGGCCGCCGCTGCGGGGAGCTGGTGATGGGCGGGCCGGGCCAGTGGAGCAGTCGCTGGAAGGACCGCATCAAACAGCTGTACGGCTGCTCCTTCAAGGAGATCCGCACCACCGACACCGGCGGCCCCGTCACCGTCGCCGCGCTCAAGTCCGGCGAGGTCCAGGTGGCCGACCTGTTCAGCACGTCGTCGACGATCAAGTCCAACGGCTTCGTCCCGCTGGACGACGACAAGAACATGTTCCCGGCGCAGAACATCGTGCCACTCGTCGCCCGCGGCACCCTGTCGCCGGCCGAGGTCGCCGCCCTGAACCGCGTCTCGGCCGCCCTGACGACCGACCAGCTGACCGAGCTGAACGTCCAGTTCACCGACGAGAAGCGCAACCCCCTCGACATCGCCGACGACTTCCTGGCGCGCAACCACCTCAAGGCCTGAACCTTCAGCGGAACTCGTGCACGACCTCGATCTCGCCGATGATGTGCTGGTTGAACTCCGCCAGCTCTTCCGCGGGCACCCACAGCTCGAGGATCGTCTCGCCGCCCGCCTGCTGCACCGGGTAGCGCTTCAGGAACTCCGTCGCCACCTCGAACCGCGTGACGAACCCGGCGCCGTCGTGGCGCACGTTCCAGTCCCTCGCGATGCGCACCGCGTAGTCCTCGTTGAGCACCGGGTAGAAGATCGGCTGCTCCGGCAACCGCGGCGGCCACGCACGCCATTCGAGCTCGCGCACGAGTTCCAGCTCCACCGGCCCGGTGGGGCGCCAGAGGATGGTCATCGGTTTTCCTTCACAGTCGTTCGAACGCCGGCGCGTAGCTGAAGGCGCCCCGGTTCTCCGGCTGGTGGGCGGTGAGGGCGCGCGCCTGGAAGTGCCGGGCCCACTCGGGCACCGGCGGCGTGATGCCGAGTTGCTCGGCCAGGACGAACCCGAACCGGCCGTAGTAGCCCGGATCACCGAGCAGAACCACGAGCCCGAACCCGAGCGCGTCCGCGGCTCCGAGCGTTGTGTGCACCAGCGCCGACCCGACGCCGCCGCGGTGAAATTCCGGCAACACCCCGAGCGGCCCCAGACCTACGGCGCTGCGGTGGTCTTGGCCCAGCTTGGCGGGACTCGAACACACGTGGCCGACCACCTGGCCGTCCCGCTCGGCGACCAGCGACAGTTCGGGGATGAGGTCGCCGTCGGCCCGCAACCCGTCGACGAGCAGGGCCTCGGGCACCGTCGTGAGCCCGGGCTGAGCGAACGCGGCCGTGTGCACGGCGCGGATCGCGGTCTCGTCGGCGCGGACGGCTCGGCGGATCAGCATGGCGTGAATTCTTGCTGGCCGGGTGTGCGGGGGTAAAACCGTTTTCCGATCAGCGAATGGTCCGAACAGGGCAACGCGGTGAAAACCTCCCGGACGACTCTTCTTCCGGCGAACAGGGCCGCACACCTAGCCTCAGGCCAACCGGTGTCCGCACTGGTCGAGGAGGGACGAACTGTGCGCAAATCTCGGGTAACTGTGACCAGAAGCGTGACGATCCTGGCGAGTGCCGCCTCGATCGCGACCGTCACCGTGTTCGGCAGCGGCGTGGCGTCCGCTCAGGAAGGCGCGATCGTGGGCGCGGGGAGCGCCGGTGCGGTGAAGGACAGCTACCTCGTGGTGCTCAAGAACGGCACTTCGGTGGAGTCGACGGCGAAGAGCGTCACCGGCCGCCACGGCGGGTCGGTCGAGCGCACGTTCTCGAAGGCGTTGCGCGGCTTCACCGGCACGATGTCCGAGACGCAGGCCAAGCGCACGGCCGCCGACCCCGCGGTGTCCTTTGTGGAGCAGAACCGCGTGCTCCACGTGTCGGAGGACCAGTCGGACCCGCCGTCGTGGGGTCTCGACCGGGTGGACCAGCGTGAGCTGCCGCTGGACGCGGATTACAGCTACAGCACGACGGCCGCCGACGTGCACGCGTACGTGATCGACACCGGGATCAACCTCACGCACTCCGAGTTCGACGGCCGCGCCGTCTCCGGGTACGACTTCGTGGACAACGACTCCGACGCCACCGACTGCTACGGCCACGGCACCCACGTCGCCGGCACGATCGGCGGCACGACCTACGGCGTGGCGAAGGAAGTCAGCCTGACCGCCGTCCGCGTGCTCGACTGCACCGGCAGCGGTACGACCGACCAGGTCGTCGCGGGCATCGACTGGGTCACCGAGAACGCCGAGAAGCCGGCCGTGGCGAACATGAGCCTCGGCGGTCCCGTGTCCACTGTGGTGGACGAGGCCGTGCAGCGGTCGATCGAAGCCGGTGTCACGTACGGCATCGCGGGCGGCAACTCCTACGGCGGCAGCGCGTGTGACGCCTCGCCCGCCCGCGTACCCGAGGCGATCACCGTCGGCGCCACCACGGACACCGACGCCAGGTCCGTCTTCTCCAACACCGGCACCTGTCTCGACCTCTTCGCACCCGGCACCGACATCACGTCCGCCTGGATCGGCAGCGACACCGCGACCAACACCATCAGCGGCACGTCGATGGCGACTCCGCACGTGGTCGGCGCCGCCGCGCTGTACCTGGCCGACAACCCGTCGGCCACACCCGAAGAGGTCCGCGACGCGCTGGTCGACGCGGGGACGAAGGACGAGATCACCGACGCGGGCACCGGGTCGCCGAACGTGCTGGTGTACACCGGTGCCGAGGGCACCGGGTGACCTGAGTCAGCCGGCGGAAAGTTCCGCCTCGCGTCGCGTGAGCACCACCGGCCCGTCCTCGGTGACGGCCACCGTGTGCTCGGAGTGCGCCGTCCGTGAGCCGTCGGCCGAGCGGATCGTCCAGCCGTCGGGGTCGTACACGATGCGGTCCGTCGTGCGCGCGAACCAAGGCTCCAGCGCGAGCGTCAGGCCCGGCCGGAGCTTCAAGCCGCGCCCCGCCGTGCCCTTGTTGGAGACGTGCAGGTCCTCGTGCATGGTGCGGCCGATGCCGTGGCCGCCGAACTCCGTGTTGACCGGGTAGCCGTACGAGGTCGCCACCGCGTAGATCGCCGCGGAGATGTCGCCCAGGCGGTTGCCGGGGAGAGCCGCCGAGATCGCCGCCTCCAGCGCTTCCTCCGTGGCGCGGACGATCCGCAGGTCCTCCTCTGCGGGAGTCCCGACGATCACCGTGCGAGCGGAGTCGGCGACCCACCCGTCGATGCTCACCGCGAGGTCCGCGGTGAGCACGTCGCCGTCGCGGAGCACGTAGTCGTGGGGCAGGCCGTGCAGGACCGCGTCGTTCACCGAAAGGCAGATGACGTTGCGGAACGGTCCCTTGCCGAACGAAGGCGAGTAGTCCCAGTAGCACGACTCGGCCCCGCGCCGCTTGATCATGCCGCGCGCGTGGTGCTCGAGGTCCAGGAGGTTGACGCCCACGTCGGCGAGCCGGCCGACCTCGGTGAGGACCTCCGCGACGAAGCGGCCGGTCACGTGCATGCGGTCGATCTCCGCAGGCGTCTTCAGTTCGATCACGAAAAACCTCGCAGCACAAAAGGTATAGTTATACCGCCAGCTTAACACTGGCCGGTATAGAAATACCACGCACTCGAGGTGCGGAAACGGCCGGAGGCCACCACGGGCGAACCGTGGTGGCCTCCGGAAAGAAACCAGCGATCAGTCGAACGCCTTCGCGATCAGCGCCTTCTGCTCCACCTCGTGCACCTTCGACGAACCCGCCGACGGCGCGGCCATCGGGCGGCGCGAGACGACCTGCAGGCCGGCGAAGACCTCCGGGAACTTCCGCGGCAGGTTGAGACCGAAGAACGGCCACGCACCCTGGTTCTCCGGCTCCTCCTGGACCCACGCGATCTGCTGCGCGTTGCTGTAGCGCTCGATGGCGGCGAGCAGCTTGCGCTTCGGCAGCGGGTAGTACTGCTCGATGCGCACGATCGCGACGTCGTTCGCCTCGCGCTTGGCGCGCTCGGCCACCAGCTCCCAGTAGAGCTTGCCCGAGGTCAGCAGCACCTTGCGGACGCCTTCGGGATTCTGGGTGGTGTCGTCGATGACGGACATGAACCGGCTCTGGCCGGTGAAGTCCTCGACCGCCGACGTCGCGGCCTTGTTGCGCAGCATCGACTTCGGCGTGAAGACCACCAGCGGACGCTGGATGCCGTCGAGCGCGTGGCGGCGCAGCAGGTGGAAGTAGTTCGCCGGGGTCGACGGCACGGCGACGGTCATCGAGCCCTCGGCGCACAGGGAGAGGAAGCGCTCGATACGGCCGGACGTGTGGTCCGGGCCCTGGCCCTCGTGGCCGTGCGGCAGCAGCAGCACGACGTCGGAGCGCTGACCCCACTTGGCCTCGCCCGAGGAGATGTACTCGTCGATCACGGTCTGCGCGCCATTGACGAAGTCACCGAACTGCGCTTCCCACATGACCAGCGACTCGGGGTTCGCCACCGCGTAGCCGTACTCGAAGCCGACGGCCGCGTACTCCGACAGCGCCGAGTCGTAGATCATCACGCGGCCCTGGCCGTCGGCCAGGTTCTGCAGCGGCGAGTACTCCTGGCCGGTCTTGCGGTCGATGAACACCGAGTGCCGCTGCGTGAACGTGCCGCGGCGCGAGTCCTGGCCGGACAGCCGCACCAGGCGGCCCTCCATCGCCAGCGAACCGAACGCGAGCAGCTCGCCGAACGCCCAGTCGACGTCGCCTTCGCGCGACATCTTGTGGCGGCGCTCCATGACCGGCTTCACGCGCGGGTGCGGGGTGAAGCCCTCGGGGACGTTGACGAACGCGTCGCCGATCCGCTCCACGACCTCCTTCGAGACGGCCGTGGTGACCTTCGCCGGCACCTGCTGCTCTTCCTCGACCGAGGGGCTCGCCTTCGCCGGGTGCTTCTCGAGCTCACGCACCTCGTTGAAGACGTGCTCCAGCTGGCTGGAGAAGTCGCGCAGCGCGGCTTCGGCCTCTTCGACGGAGATGTCCCCGCGGCCGATCAGCGCCTCGGTGTAGGTCTTCCGGACCGAGCGCTTGGTGTCGATGATGTCGTACATCGCCGGCTGCGTCATCGAGGGGTCGTCGCCCTCGTTGTGGCCGCGGCGGCGGTAGCAGATCAGGTCGATGACCACGTCCTTGTGGAACGCCTGGCGGTACTCCACGGCCAGCTTGGCCACCCAGTGGGCGGCTTCCGGGTCGTCGCCGTTCACGTGGAAGATCGGCGAGCCGATCATCTTCGCGACGTCGGTGGCGTACTGCGACGAGCGCGAGTGCTCGGGCGCGGTGGTGAAGCCGACCTGGTTGTTCACGATCACGTGCACGGTGCCGCCGGTGCGGTAGCCGCGCAGCAGCGCGAGGTTCAGCGTCTCGGCCACGACACCCTGGCCCGCGAAGGCCGCGTCGCCGTGCATCAGGACCGGCAGCACCGAGTAGCCCCCGGTGGCACTGTCGCCCTTGTCGAGGATGTCCTGCTTGGCGCGGACGATGCCCTCGAGCACCGGGTCGACCGTCTCGAGGTGCGACGGGTTCGAGGCCAGCGACACCTTCGTCTCGCCGTCGCCGAACATGCGGAAGTACTTGCCCTCGGCGCCGAGGTGGTACTTCACGTCACCGGAGCCGTGGGCCTGGCCCGGGTCGAGGTTGCCCTCGAACTCCTGGAAGATCTGGCTGATCGGCTTGCCGACGATGTTGGCCAGCACGTTGAGGCGGCCGCGGTGCGGCATGCCGATCACGACCTCGTCGAGCTCGTGCTCGGCGGCCTTGTCGAGGATGGTGTCGAGCAGCGGGATCGCCGTCTCGCCGCCTTCCAGCGAGAAGCGCTTCTGGCCGACGTACTTCGTCTGCAGGAAGGTCTCGAACGCCTCGGCGGCGTTGAGCTTCGACAGCACGTACTTCTGGACGGTGGAGTCGGGCTTCTCGTGCGGGATCTCCACGCGGTCCTGGATCCAGCGCCGCTCCTCGGGGTCGAGGATGTGCGTGTACTCGATGCCGACGGTGCGGCAGTACGAGTTGCGCAGCACGCCCAGGATGTCGCGCAGGGTCATGCGCTCCTGGCCGGAGAAGCCGCCGACCGGGAACTCGCGGTCGAGGTCCCAGAGCGTGAGGCCGTGGGAGATGACGTCGAGGTCGACGTGGCTGCGCTGGCGGTAGTTCAGCGGGTCCGTGTCGGCCATCAGGTGGCCGCGGGTGCGGAACGCGTCGATCAGCTCGATCACGCGCGCCGTCTTGTCGACCGGGCCCTCGGGGATGTCGGCGACCCAGCGGATCGGCTCGTACGGCAGGCGCAGGCTGGTGAAGACGTCGTCGTAGAAGCCGTCGCCACCGAGCAGCAGCTCGTGGATGCGCTTGAGGAACTCGCCCGACTCGGCGCCCTGGATGATGCGGTGGTCGTAGGTGGACGTCAGCGTCATGATCTTGCTGACGGCCAGGTCGACCAGCGTCTTCTCGCTCGTGCCCTCGAACGCCGCCGGGTACTGCATGGCGCCGACGCCGATGATCGCGCCCTGGCCGGCCGACAGGCGCGGCACCGAGTGGTTGGTGCCGATGCCGCCCGGGTTGGTCAGCGAGATGGTGGTGCCGGCGAAGTCGTCCGCGGTGAGCTTGTTGTTGCGGGCCTTCTTGATGATGTCCTCGTAGGCCTGCCAGAACTGCAGGAAGGACATGTCCTCGACACCCTTGACCGAGGCCACGACGAGGGTGCGCGCACCCTCCTTGCCCTTCATGTCGATGGCGAGGCCGAAGTTCACGTGTTCCGGCGTGACCGCGAACGGCTTCCCGTCGATCAGCTGGTAGTGCCGGTTCATGTTCGGGAAGTCCTTCAGCGCCCGCACCATGGCGTAGCCGATGAGGTGCGTGAAGGAGATCTTGCCGCCGCGGGTGCGGTTGAGGTGGTTGTTGATGACGATGCGGTTGTCCGCCATCAGCTTCGCCGGGACGGCGCGCACGCTGGTCGCGGTGGGCACCGTCAGCGAGGCGTCCATGTTCTTCGCGATCGCCGCGGCGGCGCCGCGCAGCTGCTTGGTCTCGGGCTCTTCCTTCGCCGCCGGTGTGGCAGCGGGCGCCTTCTCGGCGGCCTTCGGAGCCGGCTTCGCGGGCGCGGTCTTCGGGGCCGGGGCCGGGGCGGCGGCCTGGGTGGGCCGGCCGGCCGGCTTGGCCGGCGCCGACTGCCGGGCGGCCGACTCGGCGTTCTGGACCGCCTTGGCGGACGGTTCGGTCGCGTGGCCGTTACCGCTGGCCGCAGTGGTGGCGGCCGCGCTCTGGCGCGCACTGTCGGCCTTCGCCTGTGCCGTCTGCGTCGGCTTGAAGTCTGCGAAGAAGTCGTGCCAGGCGGCATCGACTGAGGAAGGGTCCGCGAGGAACTGGTCGTACATTTCCTCGACCAGCCACTCGTTGGGGCCGAACTGTGACGCAGGGCTGCTGCTGGACACGGCTTGGGCTCGCCTCTATCCGTCTCGATCTTGTCTGTGCTAATGCGCCTACCAGGCTAACCCCCTCTGTAGCGGCCGTGTGATGGAACTGCCCTGTGTGAGGCCTGGCGCACTAGGGGATCGATCACTGACTCGATCAAGTGTCCCGAGGAGCGGACTTTTGAGGTAGAGGAGATTCGCCTGTCACGACCATTTCGGGCAACGTTGGTGCCTGCTTCGCCGAGCCGCCCGCACGCGTTCACGCCCGCCTGGTGCACTGTCGGGAGGATGCGGCCCACGTCGGCTGTGCGGCCGCCCCGGCGCTCCGAGGTGGTGCAGCACGATGTGGCTCGTCGAATGTCCCTCGTTCTGGGACCAGGGGCTCATCCGCCCCCTGGTCGTCGAGAACGGCAAGGTCGTTCTCATGTGCGACTCCTGCGGCGTGGTGTGGCACACCCCTGCCGGCATCGACGACTTCGAGCACGTCGCACCCTGCGAGCCCGACTGGTCCATCGACCAGGACAGCCACGTCCGCCCGGGCACGGTCCGCTGGGCCTCCGCGGCCGACGTCACGTCGGCCGGCTGGGGCGAGCTGGCCTGGCGCGAGCTGCCCTAGTTTCCTTCGGTCGCGTCGTCCTGGCTCGCGGCGACGGCCTCGGCCAGCTCGGCGGACAGCGGGTACGGCTTCTCGGCCGGCAACAGCGCTCGAGCTTCGGCGACGCGCCCGTCGGCGAGGTGCGCACGGATGGCGCGCATCACCGGCGTGACTTCGGTGACCGCGGTGATCCACTCGGCCACGTACCGGTCCACAGCTTCGCCACTCAGCCCGAGCTGGATCGACCGGTGCGGCAGCGGCCGGTGGTGCACGTCACGCTCGGGGTCCCACTGCACGCGGACAGGGCTGGTCCGCATCGCCGCCTTCCACGCCGCCTCGTCGCGGTGCACGCGCGGGTCGAAATGACTCAGCGCCGCGTGGGCGAGCACCCAGCCGAAGCCCTCGCGCGTCAGGTCCAGCGCCAGCACCCGCTCCTGCCCGGGCTTGGCCGCCCAGCCGCAGCGGTACCCCATCCACGCGAACGACGGCTTGATCCACGTCATCCGCTCCCGCTTGAACGGCGCCACGAACGTCCCCGCCGCCAGCGCCGCGTCGGCGATCTCCGGCGAGTACGCCTGGTAGACGCGGATCGTCCGCTCGTCGTGCCGCGCGCGGATCTGGCGGGCCGGGATCCCGGCCGCTTCGACCGCTGTTTCTTCGAACACGCTCCTGATTCTCGTGTTGTACGCCCTGGCCTGGCGAAGGCTTTTCCGCCGGCTGGCCGGCACGGGGTCGCGCGCGGCTGGTCGGCTGCGCGGCGAGGCCCGCCGGATCCGGGACTTGCCGGGGATGGCGCCGGCCGGGTGACTGTCAGGTCACACACTCGTCGAACGCCGCGGCGCGGCATCGCGGTGAGTCGCAGGCGCACGCCGCGCGTCTGTGCGGCGGCGCGCAGCTGCTCGGCCGCCGCGCCTGCGCCGGCCGGCACAGGCGCGCACGTTGGCATGCGGTTGGTCGGCCGCGCGGCGAGACCCCCCGAGGTCGGCCCGGCCTCGGGGAGCGTCCGCCGGCGACGTCAGCCCAGGGACCACAGGCGGGCGTAGTGGCCGCCGGCGGCCAGGAGGTCGGTGTGGGTGCCCTGTTCGATGATGCGGCCGTGGTCGAGGACGACGATGCGGTCGGCCTTGGCGGCGGTGGCCAGGCGGTGCGCGACGACGAAGGTGGTGCGGCGGCGCGCCAGGTGTTCGGTGGCGCGCAGGACGGCCGCCTCCGTGGAGGGGTCGAGGGCGGCGGTGGCCTCGTCGAGCAGGAGGACGTCGGGGTTCACGAGCTCGGCGCGGGCGAGCGCGACGAGCTGGCGCTGCCCCGCGGACAGCGACCGGCCGCGTTCGCCGACGGGCTGCAGGAAGCCGGCGGGCAGGGCGGCGACGCCGTCGAGCGCGCCGACCGAGCGGACGGCCGCCTCGACCTCCGCGTCGGTCGCGTCGGGGCGGCCGTAGCGGACGTTGTCGGCGACAGTGCCGGAGAACAGGTGCGCCTCCTGCGGCACCACGCCCATGCGGGCGCGCAGGCCGGGCAGGTCGTACTCGCGGACGTCGACGCCGTCGATCAGCACCGCGCCGCCCGTGGCGTCGTAGTAGCGCGCCACCAGCTTCACCGCCGTGGACTTGCCCGCGCCCGTCGCGCCGACCAGTGCCACGGTTTCGCCCGGTGCCACGTCCAGCGACAGCTTCTCCAAAGCCGGCTGATCGGCGCCGGTGTAGGAGAAGTCGACGTCCTTGAACGTCACCTCGCCGCTCAGGTGCTCGGGCAGCGCGATCGGGTGCGCGGCGGGCGGCACCGACGTCGGCGTGCGCAGCAGGTCGCCGATGCGGGACAGGCCGACGGCCGCCTGCTGGTAGCCGTCGAACACCGCCGACAGCTGCTGGATCGGCGAGAAGAACTGCTGCAGGTACAGCAGGAACCCGAGCAGCACGCCCGCCTCCAGCGTCCCCGCGGCCACGCGGTTCGCGCCGACCACGAGCACCGTGGTGGTTGCCAGGTCCGACAGCAGCGCCACCAGCGGGAAGTACGTGGCGACGTAACGCTGCGCCCGCAACCGCGAGCGCCGGTACGCGTCGCTGCGCGAAGCGAATGCCTCCGCCGAACGCTCTTCGCGCGTGTACGCCTGGGCGACCCGCAGGCCGCTCACGTTCTCCTGCAGGTCGGCGTTGACCACGCTGACCTTCTCGCGTGCTTCGGAATACGCGCGTGAAGCGACCCGCCGGAAGATCACGGTCGACGCCAGCAGCACCGGGAGCAGCGCGAGGGCGTACAACGCCAGCGACGCGTCCGTGACCAGCAGCGCCACGGTGATGCCCACCAGCGTCAGCACGCTCACCACAGCGGTGGCGAGGCCGGTCTGCAGGAACGTGGACAACGCGTCGACGTCCGTGGTCATCCGGGTCATGATCTTCCCGGACAGCTCGCGCTCGTAGTAGTCGAGCCCGAGCCGCTGCAGGTGCGCGTAGCTGCGCACCCGCAGCGAGTACAGCACCGTCTCGCCGACGCGCGCGGTGAGCCGCGTCTGGCCGCGCACCACGAACCAGTCGGCCGCGACCACGATCGCGCCGATGCCCGCCATCAGCCAGATCACGCTGACGACACCCGGCTGCACGCCGTGGTCCACCCCTCGCTGGTACAGCGCGGGCAGGGCCAGCGAGGCCAGCGCGTCGGCCGCCACCAGTGCGATCACCGCGACCAGCGGCCACCGCACGGGCTTCAGCAGCCGCGACAGCCGGAACCCCGGGTCGGCGGCGGTGATGTCCACTTCGGACAGTCGCGGCCGGTCGTCGGCCGGCGGCAGCTTGCGCACGCCCTCCAGCAGCTCCGGCGTCGGCGGCACGTCGGCCCCCGCTCCGCCGCCGACGAAACCGGTCCCGCCACCCGGCGCGCCCCCGCGTGCGGCGGCGGCTTCGGCGAGCGCGTCGACCTCGTCGCGGCCGTCGTCGCGCGGCCACAGCACCTGCGTCACGCCGCCGGCGTCGGGCTCGAGGTCCTCGCAGCGGTGCGGTTTCTCGACGTCGTCGCCCGGCCCCGCCACGAGCTCGCGGAACAGCGGGCAGCGTGCCTGCAGCTCCTCCTCCGTGCCGACGTCGACGACCTTGCCCTGGTCGAGCACGGCGATGCGGTCGGCCAGCTGCAGCGTGGACCGGCGGTGCGCGATGAGCAGCGTGGTGCGCGAGGCCGTGACCGAGCGCAGGGTGTCGTGGATCGCGGCCTCGGTGACCGTGTCGATCGCCGACGTCGCGTCGTCCAGGATCAGCACGCGCGGGTCCGTCATCAGCGCGCGCGCGAGGCCCAGGCGCTGGCGCTGGCCGCCCGAGAGCGTGAGGCCGCGCTCGCCGACCTCCGTGTCGTAGCCGTGGGGCAGGGCGCGGATGAACTCGTCGGCCTCGGCCGCGCGCGCCGCCGCGTGCACCTCTTCGTCGCTCGCGTCGGGGCGGCCGTAGGCGATGTTGTCGCGCACGGACGAGGAGAACAGGAACGCCTCCTCGAACACGACGCCGATCGCCTGCCGCAGCTGCTTGAGCGGCACGTCGCGCACGTCGAGGCTGCCGACGCGGACCACGCCCGCGTGCGCGTCGTAGAACCGCGGCAGCAGCAGCGAGATCGTGGACTTGCCCGACCCCGCCGTGCCCACCAGGGCGAGCGTCTCGCCCGGCCGCGCGGTGAGCGTGAGGCCGTCGAGCACCGGCTCGCTGCGGGTGTAGCCGAACTTCACGTCTTCCAGCTCGACGCCGAGCGGGCCCTCCGGCAGCGGCCGCGCGTCGGGGCTGTCCACCACGTCGGGCTGGGCGTCGATGAGCTCGTACACGCGCTCGGCGCCCGCGCGCGTCAGCTGGGCCTGCACCACCAGGCTGGACAGCATCCGCGCGGGCCCGATGAGCGTGGCGAGGTAGGTGGCGAACGCGAGGAAGGTGCCGAGGCTGATCTGGCCGTTGAGCGCCAGGACGCCGCCGATCGCGAGCACCGCGACCTGGCCGGCGGCCGGCAGCGCGGTGGTCGTGGCGGTGGGCACCGCGGACAGCTTGGCCGCGCGCAGCCGCTCGGCGAACAGCCGCCGCGCCGTGCGCTCCAGCCGCGAGACCTCCCGTGACTCCTGGCCGAAGCCCTTCACCACGCGCACGCCGGTGACGGTCTCCTCCACCTGCTGTGCCACGTCGGCCGCGCGCTGCTGGGCCGACCACGTGGCCGGGAAGAGCCGTTTGCGGCTCAACGTGACGATGATGCCGACGGCCGGCGCCACCACCAGCGCGATGAGCGTGAGCAGCGGCGACATCCACAGCATCGCGCCCAGCGCGAGCAGCGCGAAGATGACCGAGCCCGCCGACAGCGGCACCTGCATCAGCAGTCCCGTGACCAGCTGCAGGTCGGAGATCGCCCGCGAGACCACCTGGCCGGTGCGCAGCGCGTCCTGCTTGCCGCCGTCGAGCCTCGAAACCGAGCCGAACACGCGGTTGCGCAGGTCGTGCTGCACGTCGAGCGCGAGCCGGCCGCCGACGTAGCGGCGCAGGAACGCCGACCCGAACGCCACCACCTGCAGCGTGACCAGCGCGGCGGCGATGCCGCCGAGGCCCGCGGTGTGGCCCGCCACCGCGTCGTCGACCGCCGTGCGCACGAGCAGCGGGCTCGCCGCCTGCACGCCCACGGACAGGATCGCCGCGGCCATCGCGAGCACGACGACACCCCGGTGCTCCCAGCACGCGGCCGAGAGCCGCCGGACCCAGCCGACGGGGGGAGCCGGCGTCTCAGCAGCCGGACGGTCTTGACGCGCACGCGTCGCAGTGGTGGTCACGTTCTCAATCTAGGCATGGGGACCGACTTTTTATTCCGCCTTGAAGGTGTGACGGGTCCCTTCACCCCTTCGGCCGGGGGAGCTCAACCGCGACCTGACGCAGTGAAGCCCTTGCGCCACAACGCATCGCGACCCGCCGCAACCACGCTGGGTCCGGCACCGACCGCACGGTGGGGTTTCCGGGGGCTCGGCCCCGGGCACTACCTTGCCCCTTCCACGGCAGCACGAAGTGCGAACAGGAAGGGGGAGAAGGGGCGACCCGCTCAACCAGCCTGGGGGTCACTGGGAGCGGGTCGCCGAGTACCAGCTTAGGTAATAAGTGCGGACTTCGCTCCTCGGGGTCTTCAACGAAGCCGGATTACTTCTTCACAGAGTGAGCCCGCAACCGGTGAAGAAGCACGTTCAGAATCGTGAAACCCCTTGTCAAGGGCACTTCTGCCGTCGAGTGGGTACCGCTGAACGGGACGCGGAGCGTGACGAACGTCGCTTCGGCCAGGGGTTCCTGTTCGGCCTCGGCGCGGTGCCCGAAGAGAACACGAGGGGCCCCCGCTGGTTCGCGGAGGCCCCTCGAGGCGCCAGGTGGATCGGAAGGGTCACGCCAGGGCGGTCGCCAGCGGCGTGTGCGGCAGGCCGTGCGCGGTGGCGACGGGCTCGTTGGTGAGGGCGCCGTCGTGGGTGTTGAGGCCCTTGGCGAGCGATGCGTCGGCGTTCAGGGCCGCGTGCCAGCCGCGGTCGGCGAGCTGCACGGCGTACGGCAGCGTCACGTTGGTGAGGCCGTAGGTCGAGGTCCGCGGCACGGCGCCCGGCATGTTGGCGACGCAGTAGAACACCGACTCGTGGACGCGGTAGGTCGGGTCGTCGTGCGTGGTGGGGCGCGAGTCGGCGAAGCAGCCGCCCTGGTCGATGGCGATGTCGACCAGCACGGAGCCCGGCTTCATGCGCGAGACGAGGTCGTTGGAGACCAGCTTGGGGGCCTTCGCGCCGGGCACCAGCACGGCGCCGATCACGAGGTCGGCCTCCAGCACGGCCTCCTCGACCGACAGGCGGTTGGAGGTGACCGTGCGGATGCGGCCGCCGAAGTCGTTGTCGATCTGGCGCAGGCGGTCGACGTTGGTGTCCAGGATCTCGACGTCCGAGCCCAGGCCCAGCGCCACGCGGGCGGCGTTGATGCCCGCGACGCCGCCGCCGATCACCACGACCCGCGCCGGGTGCACGCCGGGGATGCCGCCGGGCAGCACGCCGCGGCCGCCACTCGGCTTCATCAGCGAGTAGGCGCCCACCTGCGGCGCCAGCCGGCCGGCGACCTCGGACATCGGCGCGAGCAGGGGCAGGGCGCCGGTGGCCGTCTGCACCGTCTCGTACGCGATCGCCGTGGTGCCCGCCGCCAGCAGGGCGTCGGTCAGGGGGCGGTCGGCCGCGATGTGCAGGTAGGTGAACAGCACCAGGTCCTTGCGCAGGCGGGGGTACTCCTCGGCGATGGGCTCCTTCACCTTGAGCACCAGCTCGCCCTCGGCCCACGTCTCGTCCGCGGTGGCGAGCACCTTCGCGCCCGCGGCCACGTACTCCTCGTCGCTGATCGACGAACCCACCCCGGCGCCGGTCTCGACGAACACGTCGTGACCACGCCCCACCAGCTCGTGCACGCCGGCCGGGGTCAGGGCCACCCGGTACTCGTGCTTCTTGATCTCACGGGGAACGGCGATACGCACGGCGGCCTCCTGGCGGCGGTTCGGTTCGAGGTGCTGCCACTCACGGTGATGCACCCGGACGGCGGTGTCATCATGCGCGCGGAACAGTTCTTTTGCCATTTCATGGTGCCACGAGAACAAATCGCTTGACCTCGACCGCGCTCGAGGTTGTTGGCTGTCGCACCTGGTTCGTCGATCTCGGGGAGGGCGTGGCATGCGTGCGGTGTGGTTGAGGGAGTTCGGCGGACCCGAGGTGCTCGTGGCGGGGGAGGCGCCCGACCCGGTCCCGGGGGCGGGCCAGGTGCTGGTCGAGGTGGCGTTCGTGAACGTGACGTTCGTGGAGACGCAGTTCCGGGCGTCGGGCTTCGGACCGGTCGATGCCGCCCTGCCGATGATCCCCGGCAACGGCGTCGGCGGCGTGATCAGCAAAGTCGGCGACGGCGTCGACCTGGCCCTCGTGGGCCGGCGCGTGGTGACCTCGACCGGCGGCAGCGGCGGCTACGCGCAGCGCGCGGTCGTCGACGCGACCCTGGTCTTCCCGGTGCCCGACGCGCTCTCGCTTGACGCCGCCGTCGCCCTCCTCGCCGACGGCCGGACGGCCACCGGCTTCGTCCACGCCGCCGCCGTCGCGCCGGGCGACCGCGTGCTCGTCGAGGCCGCCGCCGGCGGGGTCGGCAGCCTCCTCGTGCAACTGGCCAAGTCGGCCGGCGCACAGGTCGTCGCGGCGGCGGGCAGCGCTGAAAAACTCGCGCGCGCCCGGGAGCTGGGCGCGGACATGACGGTGGACTACACGGCCGCCGACTGGGCTTCGGCAGTCGGACCGCTCGACGTGGTCTTCGACGGCGTGGGCGGCGCGATCGGGACCACCGCTTTCTCCTTGCTACGCCCCGGCGGCCGCATGGCGGTGTACGGCCTCGCGAGCGGCACGTGGGCGGAAGTGTCCGAAGAGGACGCCCGGTCCCGCGGCGTCACGGTCATCCGCTCCCTGGGCGACGCGGCCGCACTCCGCGCCTTCACGGTGTCCGCCCTCGACGCGGCCTCGGCCGGCCGCCTCACTCCGGTTATCGGCCAACGGTTTCCACTCGCCGCGGCGGCCGACGCCCACGCGGAGATGGAGGCGCGGGGGACTTTTGGCAAGACGCTGCTGGTCGCGTGAAGTCGTTCGACGTCGACGAGTTCCTCGCGCAGCCACTCACCGCGCGCGTCGCCACGGACGGTCCCACCGTCCGCCCTACTTGGTACCTCTGGGAGGACCGGGCATTTTGGATCCTCAGCGGTCCGTGGTCCCGCTTGCCCGGGCAGGTTCGCTCGTCCCCACGGCTCGCGTTGACGGTTGATGTGTGCGATCTCGCGACCGGCTTGGTGCGCCAGGTCGTCGCGAGCGGTCCCGCGGAGGTGGTGGCCTTCGACGTGCCACGCGGTCGGCGGAAGCTGGCGCGGTACTTGGGACCTGACGAGCAGCGGTGGGACCCGCGGTTCCGCGCCTACTTGACCGAGGCTGACCGCGGCACGGTTTGGGTGCGGCTGGCGCCGGAAAGGCTTCGTGCGAAAGACCTTTCGTACGTCAGCTCCACCGCAGCCCCATCAGCTGACTGAGCAACGTCGGCCGGCCGTCGGCGTGTTCGACGCGAGGGCGTCGGGCCGAATTGCGCGCATTCCGCCAGAGTCCGCGCGACGGCGCCTGCCCTCCACCGTGGGGTCCAACAACTCGCTATGGCCTGGTTACGCGGCTCTGGTTGATCATGTGGGTGTCTGGACCCCGTGATCGCATGACAGCCGTGCTCGCGATGTCCCTCCTGGCCATCAGCGCACTCCGCCACGCCGGCGACACGACCGCCGCCGGACTACGCCACATGACTCGCAATCCCATCCGCGCCCGCACCCTGCTCGGCATCCACCCCGCCCCGACAGACAGCCCCCACCCTCCACGGGGGGCGTCCCTGTTCCAGCCTACCGGCCCATGGCCCCGAAAGACGGCGCCAGCGCAATCTGTGGACAACTCCGCCAAAGACGACCTGCCTGTGGACAAACCAAACCCATCACTCGGTTGTCACGAGCGGTCCCGCGGAGGTGGTGGCCTTCGACGTCCAGCGGGCGACGGGAGTCGGTGCGGTACCTGGGGTCTGACGACCAGCGCTGGGCCCCGTGGTTCAGCGCCTACCTGAACGAGACCAAACAAGCCGCCACGTGGATCCCGGAAACCCTTCGCGGACACGAACTCGCGTACGTCAACTCCACCGCAGTGCCACCAACTGCATGAGCAACGCCAACCGCACATCCGGATCATCCAGATCAAGCGGCACAAGATCCAGCAACCGCTTCATCCGATACCGCAACGTGTTCGGGTGGATGCGCAGCTCCGCGGCGGCCGCGCGGGGGTCGCCGGGGTGGCGGAGCCATTCGTAGAGGGTGTCGACGTAGCCGGCTTTCGTGGTGTCGTCGTGGGTGCGCAGGAGGCTGAGCGGGCCGAGGTCGGCGACGTGGGCGGTGGCGGAGCCCGTGGCGGCGCGGTGGAGCACCAGGGAAGTCCAGGCGTCCTCGTAGGCGACGACGCGGCCGGCCACCAGGCCGGCGCGCAGGAGGCCCAGGGCTTCGTCGGCCTGGGTGCGCGAGGTGGCCAGGGCGGAGACGGCCACGGGCGCGCCGGCGGCGGCGCGGGGGACGCCGCCGCGGCGGGAGGCGGGCTGGAGGGTCAGGGCGTCGCGCAGTTCGGACCAGGCGTTGCCGTCGGGGACGACCGCGTAGAGGAGGCCGCCGAGTTCGGTGGCGACGGGGCGGCGGCCGATGCCCTGGGAGATGCGTTCGAGCAGCGCCAGCCGCAGGCCCTCGGCGTCGCGGCCGTCGCCGCCGGTGACCTCGATCGCGACGACGCGGTGGGGCTCGTCGGAGAGGTCCAGTTCGGCCACGACGCGTCGCTGGCCGGCGTGGCCTTCGAGCACGGCGCGCAGCAACTCGGCCGACGCGCGGCGTTGCGCGTCCGTGTGCGCGCGGCGGCGGAGCAGGTGCAGCGCGACAACGGGTGCGGCGTCGGCGAAGGCGGCCGCGCGTTCCTCCGAAACCGGCCCCGCGACGACGGCCCACATCGACCCCAGCAGCTCACCGCCCATGCGGATGGGCACGATCAGCCGCGGCAGCGTGCCGTCGCGCTGGGCGGGCACGAAGATCGTCTGCCGGCCGCGTGACAGCTCGCGGAACACGCCGCGCGAACGGAACCGGGCGAGCACGTCGTCGGGGATCCGGCGGCCCATGATCGTGGCGACGCGCGCGGGGTCGGTGAGGTCCTGGCGCGCGGAGTAGGCGAGCACGCGCGAGTTCGTGTCCTCGATGGTCACGGGCGCGTCGACCACGGACGCCACCGCGTCGGCGAGCCGGAACAGGTCGCCGGAGCCGGGATCGCCGCCGTCTTCGAGGGACTCCGATTCGTCGCCCAGCGCGTCGAGGACCGTGCGCAGCAGCCACACGAGCTGGGCCCACGACGTCGCCGAATGGACCTGGATGAGCGCTATCCCGGCCGTTTTCGCCGCGCGCCGCACGGTGGGCTTGGCCGCCAGCGGCGGTTTCAGCAGGACGGCGGCGGCGCCCTGCGTGGCGCTCACCCGCACCAGCTCGGCCGCATCGGCCGGATCGACCGTGGCGACGCCCAGCACGAGGTCGCCCGCCGCGATGCCCGCCGGCACGCCGGGCTCGGCGATCACCACGTCGCCCGCCGCCGGGCAGTCGTCGGGCAGCTGGAGCGCGTGGAGCAACGTCGGCCCCACTCGGTCGACCACGCTGCGCACCGAGACCACGGGATACATCCTCGCCGAGACGCGTCCGGGGCGCTCGGCGCGGGTAGCCTTCGGGCAACCGCCGAACGGAGGAACCGGCTCCGAAAGCAACCGGTTCGCGCTCCGACGGGGTCGCGGAGTCCGTTATGGACGGTCACCCGAACGGCCGCGCCCGGGCACCCTGTCGGGTGATCGACTTGCACGGTAGGTTGACGGAGTACTCCCAGCCCGTGGGAACCCTTGGGTGGGCCGTTCAGGGGAGCTAGCTTCGTCCGAGGAGCCGATCCCTTTGAGCCGCAAGGAGAAACAGATGCCGGAAGACACCTCGGCCTGGTCCTTCGAGACCAAGCAGATCCACGCCGGCGCGGCACCCGACCCCGCGACGGGCGCCCGCGCGACGCCGATCTACCAGACCACGTCGTACGTCTTCCGCGACACCCAGCACGGTGCAGACCTGTTCAGCCTGGCCGAGCCCGGCAACATCTACACGCGCATCATGAACCCGACCCAGGACGTGCTGGAGCAGCGCCTGGCCGCGCTCGAAGGCGGCGTCGCGGCGCTCGCGTTCGCCTCCGGCTCCGCGGCCACCACCGCGGCGATCCTGACCCTGGCCGGCGCGGGTGACCACTTCGTGTCCAGCCCGTCGCTCTACGGCGGCACCTACAACCTGTTCCACTACACGCTGCCGAAGCTCGGTATCGAGGTCACGTTCGTCGACGACCAGGACGACCCCGAGCAGTGGCGCGCGGCCGTGCGGCCCAACACGAAGGCGTTCTTCGCCGAGACGCTGGCCAACCCGGGCAGCAACGTGCTCGACATCCGCACCGTCGCCGACGTCGCCCACGAGGCCGGCGTGCCGCTGATCGTCGACAACACCGTGCCCACGCCGTTCCTGCTGCGCCCGATCGAGCACGGCGCCGACATCGTCGTGCACTCGGCCACCAAGTACCTCGGCGGCCACGGCACCACGGTTGCGGGCGTGATCGTGGACGGCGGCACGTTCGACTTCGGCAAGGACCCGGCGCGCTTCCCGGGCTTCTCCGAGCCGGACCCGAGCTACCACGGTCTCAAGTACTGGGAAGCCCTCGGCCCCGGCGCATACGCGGCGAAGGCGCGCGTGCAGATCCTTCGCGACACCGGCGCGGCCATCTCGCCGCTCAACAGCTTCCTGATCCTGCAGGGCATCGAGACGCTTTCGCTGCGGCTCGAGCGCCACGTCGCCAACGCGCAAGCGCTTGCGGAGTGGCTGGAGGAGCGCGACGAGGTCGAGACCGTCTACTACGCCGGCCTCCCGTCGAGCAAGTTCCACGCGGCCGCGCAGAAGTACCTGCCGCGCGGTGCGGGCGCGGTGCTGTCGTTCGACCTGCGCGGCGGCGTCGAGGCCGGGCGCAAGTTCGTGGACGGCACCACGCTGCACAGCCAGCTGGTGAACATCGGCGACGTGCGCAGCCTGATCGTGCACCCGGCGTCGACCACGCACAGCCAGCTCAGCCCGGAGGAGCAGCTCGCGAGCGGCGTCACGCCGGGCCTGGTGCGGCTCGCCGTGGGGCTCGAGGGCATCGAGGACCTCAAGGCCGACCTCGAGGCGGGCTTCCGCGCCGCCAAGGCGGAACTGTGACGGATTCCGGTGCGTTTCCCCTGCCCGTCACCGGTGCGTGGCGGGCAGGGGACCCACCCGGCAGGCGGCAGTGGTTCACCGGTCCCGGCGCGCTGTCGCTGGAGGCCGGTGGGTCGCTGCCGTCCTACACCCTCGCGTACGAAACGTGGGGCACGCTCAACTCCGACGGTTCCAACGCGGTCCTCGTCGAGCACGCCCTGACCGGCGACAGCCACATCGCCGGCCCTGCCGAGCCCGGCCACCCCAGCGCGGGCTGGTGGGACGGGCTCGTCGGGCCCGGCAAGGCGCTCGACACGGACTCGCTGTTCGTGGTGGCGCCCAACGTGCTCGGCGGCTGCCAGGGTTCCACGGGCCCGTCGTCCCCCGACCCCGACGGCCGGATTTACGGCAGCCGCTTCCCGTCCGTCACCGTGCGGGACCAGGTGGCCACCGAAGCCGCACTCGCCGACGCGCTCGGCATCGAGCGCTGGGCCGCTGTCGTCGGCGGCTCGATGGGCGGCATGCGGGCCCTCGAATGGGCGGTGACTTTGCCCGATCGGGTGGCGTCCGTCCTGGTTCTGGCTTCGACGGCCCGCGCGTCGGCCGAGCAGATCGCCTGGGCCGCGCCGCAGCTGCACGCCATCCGCTCCGACCCGGGCTGGCACGGAGGCGACTACTACGCCTTGTTGCCCGGTGAAGGCCCCCACCGCGGCCTCGGCGTCGCCCGCCGGATCGCCCACGTGACCTACCGCAGCGAACCCGAACTCGCGCAACGCTTCGGCCGGAAGCCGCAGGGTTCGGAGGACCCGCTGCGCCGCGGCCGCTTCGCCGTGGAGTCCTATTTGGACCACCACGCCGACAAGCTGGTCCGCCGCTTCGACGCCGGTTCCTACGTGGTCCTCACGGAGTCCATGAACACCCACGACGTGGGCCGCGACCGCGGCGGGGTGGCCTCGGCACTCTCGCGCGTCCGCGCGCGCACCGTGGTCGCCGGCGTGGACAGCGACCGGCTCTACCCGCTGTACCAGTCGGTGGAGATCGCCGAGGGTGTCGGCGGTGAGACGGCTGTGGTTTCGTCGCCGTACGGGCACGATTCGTTCTTGATCGAGACGGGGCAGATCGCGGCTTTGGCGAAGTCCCTGCTGGGCTGACCGGCGCGCCTGCTTGGTTCACGGCACGGTGGTGTGGTGGACGATGCCTTCACTTCGCGCTTGGAGATCACCTACGGCCCGGCTGGTTCGGCCGATCGGCGTGACCCGGTCGGCTCGTCGGATCCGCTGGGGTCGGCGGGTGCGGGCGGCCAGCTTGGCTCGTCGGATCCGCTGGGGTCGGCCGGCGCGGGCAGCGGCCAGGTTGTCTCGGCCGGCCTCGCCGGTGGGATCGGCGCCGAGCCCGGCCAGCCGATCTCCCTCGACCTGCACCCGATCCTGCGCGACTTCGCCCACTCCACTGCTTCGGCTTCGCACCGCGCTTGGCTGACCGGCCTCACCTGGACCGCCCACCTTCGCGACGCGATGATCGTCGTCACCGCCTCGTCCCCGGACGGCAGTTCCTTCGGCTTCGGAATCCCGGACGGCCCCGCCGCCTCCCGTCTGGCCGCCGCGGCGGACCGCCTGCAGGACTTCGTGGTCGAGCACCTCCGCGTCGGGCTACCCCCGGTTCCCGGCACCGCCCGCCCTGCCCGCGCGCATCTCCACGACGACGTCGCGCTCTGGGCTGACGACCGCACCGCGTGGACGTGCCCGATCGGCTCTTACGCCTGAATGTTTGCCTGTGACGTCGCACCGGCACTTGCGCCAGGCCCGCACGGGCGTCCGGCCTGCACCGGCATACCGGCACCGGCACCAGATCCGCACTTGCGCCAGGCCCGCACGGGCGTCCGGCCTGCACCGGCATACCGGCACCGGCACCAGATCCGCACTTGCGCCCGGCCCGCACGGGCGTCCGGCCTGCACCGGCATACCGGCACCGGCACCAGATCCGCACTTGCGCCCGGCCCGCACGGGCGTCCGGCCTGCACCGGCAT
>NZ_JBEYSJ010000006.1:0-166332 GCF_040704195.1 Amycolatopsis sp. NPDC047767 | reverse complement strand
ATACCGGCACCGGCACCAGATCCGCACTTGCGCCAGGCCCGCACGGGCGTCCGGCCTGCATCGGCATACCGGCACCGGCACCAGATCCGCACTTGCGCCCGGCCCGCACGGGCGTCCGGCCTGCATCGGCATACCGGCACCGGCACCAGATCCGCACTTGCACCAGATTCGCACTTGCGCCAGGCTCGCACGGGCGTCCGGCCTGCACCGGCACGAGGCCCGCACACGGTCCCCGCCGCGCGCACGAGGAGTGGCACCGCAGCGACGTCCCGACTGCTCTCTACCTTTGCTCACGACTCCAGAGAACTCTCGCCTGCAGAACGCAGATCGCTCCCGGCACAACCCCCGCGCGACGGCATAGCCCACCCTCCCCAAGGGGGCTGCCCAGGATTCATTCTATCGGTCGTCGGCGACAAAACCCTGTGCTCAGGCGGAGTTGTCCACAGCAGGCCAGGTCGGTTCGGAGTTGTCCACAGCACCCGATCGTGGAACCTCGACGGGTCGAGTTCGTCGGCCCCGCAGCACGTTGGTGATCCGGGGCGAGCGGGGAAGGCGCGCCTAGCGAACGAGAACACCCTGAGCGAGCGGCCAAAAGCCGTCGATCAAGGTGAGCGCACGAACGACCACCCCGCCATCCTCCGCGAACCACCGACCTCAGCCGATCAAAGCGAACAAAAAGGAAGAGGCGCCCCACCAAGGGACGCCCCTTCCGAACGAACAGAACCGAACGAACAGAACAGATCAGCCGATCGCCGACGTCAACGGGTTGTAGTACCCGCCCCGCTGCCCGGCCGCGGTCGGGTGGTACGACTCGTCCACCGGCCAGGTGAGGCTGTGGAGGTAGTCGCTCGCCGAGGAGCAGATGTTGTGGCCCACGAAAGCCGAGCGCACGTCCACGAACTGGGCACCGGCGGCGGCCGCGCGGGAAGCCAGGACCGAGGCCAGCGTGTCGGCGCCGGAGTTGATCGCGGAGCGCTTGGTGTCGCTCAGGCCGACGCTGCAGGAGCCCGGCACGGTGTAGAAGCGCGGGTAGGACAGCACCACGAGCTTCGCGTTGGGCGCCTTGGACTTCACGGCGCGGTAGACGTTGTCGAGCAGGCTCGGCAGGGTGTTCTGCACGTAGGTCTTGGCGGTGTTGACCCGGTCGATGCAGGTCTGGTCGCTGTTGAGGGTGCAGGTGGTGATCACGTCGGTGAAGCCGGCGTCGTTGCCGCCCACCGTGAGGGTGACCAGGCTGGCGCTGGACGGCATCGAGTTGATCTGGTTGAGCACGTCACCGGTCTTCGCGCCCGAGCAGGCGAGGAAGGTGAACGTGGTGCCGGCGTGGGCGTTGGCCCACAGCTGGCCGTAGGCGTTGGCGCTGCGCTTGCAGCTGCCCGAGCTGCCGTAGCTCCCGGCGCCCACCCCGGAGGAGTAGGAGTCGCCGAGTGCGACGTAGCTCTGTGCAGCGTTGGCGGTGCCCACAATGCCCAGAGAGGCGAGAACAGCGACCCCCAGGGCCGCGCACATCCGGAGGAACGATCGTGAGGTGGGACGGGTGGCTTCAGCCATGGGTCACTCCTGGTCGTGACGGCTCGACGAGGAATACGAATACCAGGTGGAATCCCCACACGACACCCCAGAATCCGCAGGTGACTCCACTTGGCCCAAGCACTAAGTAGGGCCGGAAGTTAGCGCTCGCTAACCGCCCGTCCTACTATGACCGAATGCCGGCGAACCCCACCCCACTCGTGAACGGCGAGAAGGCGAACAGGCGTGAACAGATCATGGCCGCCGCCGCCGAGCTGTTCGCCCACCACGGCTTCCACGGTGTCGGGATCGACGACATCGGCGCGGCCGTCGGCATCTCGGGACCGGCGCTCTACCGCCACTTCCGCAGCAAGGACGCCATCCTCGGCGAGATGCTGAACTCGATCAGCCACTACCTGCTCGAAGGCGGCACCGACCGCGCCGAGACGGGCGGCACGCCGCTCGAGCTCCTCGAAGCGCTGGTGCGTTTCCACGTCGGCTTCGCCCTCGACCACCCGGCGCTGATCACCGTGCAGGAGCGCAACCTCGCGAACCTCACCGACAGTGACCGCAAGCAGGTACGTGCGCTCCAGCGGCAGTACGTCGAGGTGTGGGTGCGCGCGATCCGCGACGCGATCCCCGGCCTCGAAGAGCGCGAAGCCCGCTCGGCGGCACACGCCGTGTTCGGCTTGATCAACTCGACGCCGTACAACCGCCATCTCGGTGACGCAGAGCTGTCCGAACTGCTCTGCCGGCTCGCTCTGGGCGCACTTTCCGCGGCGGGCTGATCACCCGGATTCGGGGTATCCCCACGGAAGCCGGTGCTGGTGTTTGATAGGCACGTGACCCCGGACCGGAGCGAGGACGAGCAGCGGCTCGTGGAGAAGGCGCAGCGCGCGCTCGTCGCCATCAGCCTCGGCGAGGACGCCGAGGCGCTCGAAGAGGTCACCCCGTCGTCCGACGAGCCGCAGGCGCGCTCTGAGGAGACCAAGGAGCTCATGCTGCTGTTGTTCGGCGAGTGCAGCGCCATGGTGTCCACGCTCGGTGACGGCGGCACGGCACCCGTGAAGGTCCAGGTCTTCGACGAGGACGGCGAAGAGGTTTCCATCGACCAGGCCGACCCGCCCGTGCGCACCGCCGTGCGCACGCTGCTCGCCGAGGTGCACGGCAACACCGCCGCCGCGCGCGAGCAGGTGGAGATCGCGCTGGCCAGCGCCGCGCCCAACGAGGTCGACAGCCTCGTGCTCCAAGCGCTGCGCTGGACGATCCGGCTGTCGGTCGAATGCCTCGACCGCGATCTCCCGGTCGCCGACTGGATCTCCGACGCCGTCACCGGCTGAGCCTCGTCTTCCGGACAAACGCCCGCCGCGCTGGCAGGATCACGGCCATGGAACGCGTGCTCGGCATCGGCGGCTACTTCATCCGCGCCTCGGACCCCGCGGCGCTGGGCGCCTGGTACCGCGACTGCCTCGGCCTCGACGCCGACGAAAACGGGGTGTGGCGCCAAGATCCCGGCCCGACGGTCTTCGCGCCCTTCGAGGCCGGCACGGACTACTTCGGCTCGAAGTCGCAGCAGACCATGCTCAACTTCCGCGTCCGCGACCTCGACGCCATGCTCGCCCAGCTGCGCGACAAGGGTGCCGAAGTGGCCGAGGAGACGCAGGAGATGGCCGGCATCGGGCGGTTCGGCTGGGTCACCGACCCGGAGGGCAACCGCATCGAGCTGTGGCAGTCCGCGTGACGCCCGGCCGGCCGCGGTGAACCGGGCGATACTCGGAGAATGACGACGCCCGGAAGCGTCGCCGTGGTCGGCCCCGGAGCGATCGGGACGACCATCGCGGCCGCACTGCACCAGGTCGGCCGCACACCCCGGCTGTACGGCCGCACCGCCCGCGACCGGCTCGAGCTGCACGCTCCGGGGGAGCACCTCGTGGTGCCCGGCCCGGTCCAGGTCGAGGTGACGCCGGACGTCACCCCGGTCGATCTCCTTTTCCTGGCCGTCAAAGCGACCCAGGTGGCGGCAGCCGCGCCCTGGCTGGCCGCGCTGTGCCGGGCCGGCACGATCGTCTGCGTGCTCCAGAACGGCGTCGAGCAGGAAGCCGTCGTCGCGGAACATGCGAACCTCGGCCGGGTGCTGCCCAGCGTCGTGTGGTTCCCGGCGCAGACCCGGGCCGACGGGTCGGTGTGGCTGCGCGCCCCGGCCCGCTTGACCGTGCCCGACACCGAGGCGGGCCGCGCGGTGTCCGAGACGCTGGCCGGGAGCTTGTGCACCGTCGAACCGGTCGCCGAGTTCCGCTCGCTGGCCTGGCGCAAGCTCATGCAGAACGCGCTCGCGGGCCTGATGGCCCTCACCGGCCGGCGCGCCGGCATGTTCGCGCGGGCCGACATCGCTGAGCTCGGGCTCGTGTACCTGCGGGAGTGCCTCGCCGTGGCCCGGGCCGAGGGCGCCGACCTCGATGACGACGTGCCCCGGGAAATCATCGACGCGTTCCGGGCCTACCCGGCGGACATGGGCACGTCGATCCTGGCCGATCGCGAAGCCGGCCGGCCGCTGGAATGGGACGTCCGCAACGGGGTCGTGCTGCGTCGCGGGCGCCACCACGGCATCCCCACACCCGTCAGCGAAATCGTGGTCCCGCTGCTCGCGGCCACCGGAGACGGGCCCGGCTGACGCGAGTGTGAGCCGCGGGACCCTGGGTGGACACTCCGGTTAGCGGTCGCTAACATCCGAAGGGGAGTTAACGACCGCTAACATCTTGGATCACCAACGTCTCGACGGGGAGTCATGGACACGCCGGTACTGAGCAGTTCCGCGGATCCGCGCAGCGACGGGTTCGCCCGCAGCGTCACCTCGCACGGCGAGCTCGTCGAGGACCTGCGCAAGCGCCTGGACACCGCCCGCCTCGGCGGGCCCGAGAAGTCCCGGGCCCGGCACGTCGAGCGCGGCAAGCTGCTGCCGCGCGACCGCGTCGACACGTTGCTGGACCCGGGTTCGCCGTTCCTGGAGCTCTCGCCGCTCGCGGCCAACGGCCTCTACGACGACGAGGCGCCGAGCGCCGGCATCATCACCGGCGTCGGGCGCGTCTCCGGGCGCGAGTGCGTGATCGTGGCCAACGACGCCACCGTCAAGGGCGGCACCTACTACCCGCTCACGGTCAAGAAGCACCTGCGCGCCCAGGAAGTGGCGCTGCACAACAACCTTCCGTGCATCTACCTCGTCGACTCAGGCGGCGCGTTCCTGCCGCACCAGGACGACGTGTTCCCCGACCGCGAGCACTTCGGGCGCATCTTCTACAACCAGGCCACGATGTCCGCACGCGGTATCCCGCAGATCGCCGCCGTGCTCGGCTCGTGCACCGCGGGTGGCGCGTACGTGCCGGCCATGAGCGACGAAGCGGTGATCGTCCGCAACCAGGGCACGATCTTCCTGGGCGGCCCGCCGCTGGTGAAGGCCGCCACGGGTGAGGTCGTCACGGCCGAGGAGCTGGGCGGCGGCGACGTGCACTCGCGCCAGTCCGGCGTCACCGACCACCTCGCCGACGACGACGCCCACGCGCTGCGCATCGTCCGCGACATCGTCTCCACACTCGGCCCGCGCCCGCCGCGGCCGTGGGACGTGCGGCCCGTCGAGGAACCGGCCGTGGACCCGCGAGAGCTCTACGGTGTGGTGCCCACGGACTCGCGCACCCCCTATGACGTGCGCGAGGTGATCGCGCGCGTGGTCGACGGCAGCCGGTTCTCCGAGTTCAAGAAGGAGTACGGCGCCACGCTCGTCACGGGCTTCGCGCACATCCACGGCCACCCGGTGGGCATCATCGCCAACAACGGCGTGCTGTTCGCCGAGTCGGCCATGAAGGGCGCGCACTTCATCGAGCTGTGCGACCGCCGCTCGATTCCCTTGGTGTTCCTGCAGAACATCACCGGGTTCATGGTCGGCAAGGCCTACGAGGCCGGCGGCATCGCGAAGCACGGCGCGAAGATGGTCACCGCCGTCGCGTGCGCGCGGGTGCCGAAGTTCACTGTGATCATCGGCGGCTCGTTCGGCGCCGGCAACTACTCGATGTGCGGGCGGGCGTACTCGCCGCGGTTCCTGTGGATGTGGCCCAACGCGCGGATCTCCGTGATGGGCGGCGAGCAGGCGGCGTCGGTGCTTTCGACGGTCCGCCGCGACGCGATCGAGGCCCGCGGCGGCGAGTGGTCGGCCGAGGACGAGGACGCGTTCAAGGCGCCGATCCGCGAGCAGTACGAGCACCAGGGCAGCCCGTACTACTCCACCGCTCGGCTGTGGGACGACGGCGTGATCGACCCGGCGGACACCCGCACGGTGCTCGGGCTCGCGCTGTCGGCCGCCGCCAACGCACCCCTGCCCGAGGTCAACTACGGCGTCTTCCGGATGTGAGTGAGCATGTCTTCGTTCGACACCGTTCTGGTCGCCAACCGCGGGGAGATCGCGGTCCGCGTCATCCGCTCGCTGCGTGAGCTGGGCATCCGCTCCGTCGCGGTGTACAGCGACGCGGACGCCGACGCCAAGCACGTGCGCGAGGCCGACACCGCGGTGCGCCTCGGCCCGGCCGAGGCGGCGAAAAGCTATTTGTCGATCCCGGCCATCGTCTCCGCGGCTCAGGTGACGGGCGCGCAGGCCGTGCACCCGGGTTACGGCTTCCTCGCCGAGAACGCGGCGTTCGCGCGAGCGTGTGAAGAGGCGGGGCTGGTGTTCATCGGCCCGCCCGTCGCCGCGATCGAGCAGATGGGCGACAAGATCCGGGCCAAGGCCACGGTGTCCGCGGCCGGTGTGCCGGTCGTCCCCGGGGTGTCCGATGTGGACATTCCGGAGGGCGGGTTCGCCGAGGCCGTGGCCGGGGTGGGCTATCCGGTGCTGCTGAAGCCGTCGGCGGGCGGTGGCGGCAAGGGCATGCGGCTCGTGCACGAGGAGTCGGAGCTCGCCGCCGCGATCGAGTCCGCGCGCCGCGAGGCCCGGGGCTCCTTCGGTGACGACACGCTGCTGGTGGAGCGGTTCGTCACCACGCCGCGGCACATCGAGATCCAGGTGCTGGCCGACAAACACGGGAACGTTCTGCACCTCGGCGAACGCGAGTGCAGCCTGCAGCGGCGGCACCAGAAGATCATCGAAGAGGCCCCGTCGGTGCTGCTCGACGAGGCCACACGCCAGAAGATGGGCGCCGCCGCGGCCGAGGCCGCGCGGTCGGTGGGTTACGTCGGCGCGGGCACCGTCGAGTTCATCATGTCCGCGCACGACCCGGACGAGTTCTTCTTCATGGAGATGAACACGCGGCTGCAGGTGGAGCACCCCGTCACGGAGATGGTGACCGGGCTCGACCTCGTGGCGTGGCAGGTCCGCGTGGCCGCCGGTGAGTCGTTGACGGTGAAGCAGGAGGACGTGCGCCTCGAAGGCCACGCCATCGAAGCCCGGGTGTACGCCGAGGACCCCGCGCGCGGCTTCATCCCGACGGGCGGCACGGTGCTGGCCGTGCACGAACCTTCGGGCGACGGCGTGCGCGTGGACTCGTGGATGACCGAGGGCGCGGTGGTCGGGTCGAACTACGACCCGATGCTGGCCAAGGTGATCGCCTACGGTCCCGACCGCGCGGCCGCGTTGCGCAAGCTCGACCGCGCGCTGGCGGACACGGCGTTGCTGGGGCTGGGCACGAACATCGCGTTCCTGCGCAGCCTGCTCGCCGACGAGGACGTGCGCGCGGGCCGGCTCGACACGGAGCTGGTGGACCGGCGGCTGTCGTCGCTGGTGTCGTTGGAGGTGCCCGAAGGGTTCTTCGTGGCGGCGGCGCTCGACCGGCTGCTTTCGTTGCAGCCGAAGGGTCCCGTGGTGGATCCGTGGGACGTGCCCAACGGGTGGCGCATCGGTGGCGGTGGCGGGGTCACGTTCCGGCTGCGGGCCGGCGAGGTCCAGGCCGTGGTCCGCGTGACGGGTTCGACCGTGCAGGTCGACGACAACGAACCGGTCGAGGCCACCGCGACCCGCGTCGGCGATGTGCTGGAAGTCCGGCGGGACAGCGGGATCGAGCGCTACCGCCGCGCCGACGGTCCACAACGGACGGTCTGGCTCGCGCGCGACGGCTTCGGTTTCGCGTTCGCGGACCAGGAAGTGCGCCTGGCCGCCCGCGGTGAGGCCGCGGGCGCCGGGCCGGTGAAGAGCCCGATGCCGGGCACGGTGCTCGTGGTCAAGGTCGCTCAAGGCGACGTCGTCGCGGCCGGCACGCCGTTGCTGGTCGTGGAAGCGATGAAGATGGAACACACCGTGACCGCGCCGATCGACGGCGTGGTGAGCGAGCTTTCGGCGCGCGCGGGCCAGCAGGTGGCGTTGGACGAAACCCTGGCCGTGGTCAGCCCGAACGAGGAGCAACGATGATCGACTTCCGGCTGGACGAAGAGTACGAAGCGCTCCGCAAGACGGTCGAGGACTTCGCGCACAACGAGGTCGCGCCGGTGATCGGGCCGCTGTACGAGAAGGAAGAGTTCCCCTACGAGCTCGTCGCCAAGATGGGCGAGATGGGCCTGTTCGGCCTGCCGTTCGCCGAGGAGTTCGGCGGCATGGGCGGTGACTACTTCGCGCTGTGCCTGGCGCTGGAGGAGCTGGCGCGGGTCGACTCGTCGGTGGCGATCACGCTGGAAGCCGGCGTTTCCCTCGGTGCGATGCCGATCTACCGCTTCGGCACGCAGGAGCAGAAGGAAACCTGGCTGCCCGCGCTGTGCTCCGGCGAGGCCCTCGGCGGTTTCGGCCTCACGGAACCGGGTGGCGGCTCCGACGCCGGCGCCACGCGTACCCGGGCCAAGCTCGACGGCGACCAGTGGGTGATCAACGGCAGCAAGGCGTTCATCACCAACTCCGGTACCGACATCACGCGGCTGGTCACCGTCACGGCCGTCACCGACGTGATGGAGAACGGCCGCAAGGAGATCTCCGCGATCCTCGTGCCCTCGGGCACGCCGGGCTTCGCCGTGGCGCCCAAGTACTCCAAGGTCGGCTGGAACTGCTCGGACACGCACGAGCTGTCCTTCGCCGACGTCCGCGTGCCGGCCGAGAACCTGGTCGGCATCCGCGGCCGCGGCTACGCGCAGTTCCTGTCCATTCTGGACGAAGGCCGCGTCGCGATCGCCGCCCTGAGCGTCGGTCTGGCCCAGGGGTGCGTCGACGAATGCCTCAAGTACGTGAAGGACCGCGTTGCGTTCGGGCACCGCATCGGCGAGTACCAGGCGATCCAGTTCAAGATCGCCGACATGGAGGTGCGCACCCACACCGCGCGCCTCGCGTACTACCAGGCGGCGTCGAAGATGCTGCGCGGCGAACCCTTCAAGAAGGAAGCGTCCATCGCGAAGCTCGTCGCCTCCAACGCCGCCATGGACAACGCCCGCGACGCCACCCAGATCCACGGCGGCTACGGCTTCATGAACGAGTACCCGGTCAGCCGCTTCTACCGCGACGCGAAGATCCTGGAGATCGGCGAGGGGACGAGCGAGGTGCAGCGGATGCTCATCGCTCGTCACCTCGGCGTCGCCGGGTAGCGCTTACCGAGCGGTCAGCACGAAGAACAGGAAACTCGGGCTGATCGTGAGCAGCCGGTAGTCCTCGGGCCACAGCTCGCGGGCTTCCGGTGCGGGCATGGGTTCGCTGAGCACGGAGATCTCGAAGCCCGCCGCGGTGAAGGCCGCGGTCATGGCGTGCAGTGGCCGGATCCAGAACGACATCGGGATGGTTTGCTCACCGAACGTCCAGTCTTCGGTCCACCTGTAGGTTTCGAAGTAGTTGGTCTTGAGGCCGTCCAGGCGCTGCAGCGCGTGGATCGCGAACGGGTGGTCGACCGAGATCAACAGCCGACCGCCCGGTTTGAGGATGCGCTTCAGCTCGGCGAGTGACGGGCCCCAGTCCTCCAGGTAGTGCAGCACGAGGGACGCAATGACGTCGTCGAACGCGTTGTCGGCGTAGGGCAGCGGCTCGGCCAGATCGGCGACGCGCAGGTCGGCTTCGGGGCCGAGGCGGCGGCGGGCCAGCTCCAGCATGCCGGCGCTGAGGTCGAACCCGGACATGATCGCGCCGCGGTCGCGCAGCATCGCGGACAGGGGGCCGGCCCCGCAGCCGGCGTCGAGGATCCGTCTCCCCGCGACGTCTCCGGCGAGCTCCAGCATCGCGGGCTGCTCGTAGTAGGCGTTCTGGATGCCGCCCTCGTTCTGGGCCGCGTATGCCTCGGCGAAGCTGTCGTAGTGGTTGTCCGGCAGGGTGTGGTTGTCCGGGGTCATGCGACCGATCATGGCAGAAAACGCCGGACCGCCGGTCGATCCCCTTTCACCATAACCCGGGTGGCAAGCCGGAAACATCGGTCTTCGGAGCGATGTTTCCGCGCCGCCGAATGATTATTGTGGTCGGCATGTCTGAGGAACTCGCGCTGAACGTCGGCCCGTCCGGAATCGAGCTGGCGTACGAATGCTTCGGTGATCCTGGAATGCCGCCGGTCGTGCTGATCATGGGCGGTGGCGCGCAGATGATCAATTGGCCTGAGGAGTTCTGCCGGGAACTGGTGGACCGCGGCCTGTACGTGATCCGCTTCGACAACCGCGATTCCGGCCGGTCTACGCATTTCGACGACGCGCCCGTGCCGGATTTCGCAGCCGTTCTCGCGGGGGATTTCGCGACGGCGTCCTACACGCTGTCGGATCTCGCGGGTGACACGGTCGGCCTGCTCGATCTGCTCGGGCTGGAAAGCGCGCACCTCGTCGGAGCGTCGCTCGGCGGGATGATCGCGCAGATGGTCGCCATCGAGCACCCCGATCGGGTGCGGACGCTGACGTCGATCATGTCCACGACCGGCGCCCCGGAGGTGGGCGCGCCCGACCCGTCGATCCTGGTCGAGATGGGACAGCCGCCGAGCGAGCGGGAGGCGTTCGTGGCGTGGCAGGTGCGCGCGTCGGGGATCACGGGGTCACCGGGGTTCGAGTTCGACGAGGATGCCATTGCCGAGCGAGCGGGGCGGACGTTCGACCGGGGCTACCCCGCGCTGGGCATGCCGCGGCAGGCCGTCGCCGTGGTGGCGTCGGGCGACCGCACGGACCGGCTGCGGCGGCTGGACGTGCCCACCCTGGTCATCCACGGCGACGCCGACCGCATGTGCGACCTCAGCGGCGGCCGCGCCACGGCGGCGGCCATACCCGGCGCGGAGCTCGTGGTGGTGCCCGGCATGGGGCACAGCCTGCCGCGCGAGTTGTGGGCGGACTTTGCGACGAGGATCGCCGCGCTGGTCAAGACGCGATGACCGCGGCGAGTTCCCGAGGCGCGGTGCGCTGCGCGAAGTGCTGCTGACCGTCCAGCACCCGCACCTGCGCGCCGAGCCGCGCGGCGTAGTGGCGCACACCGTCGGCCATCCGGGCCGGGCTGGCGCCACCCAGCACGAACCGGGCCGGCACGGAGACCTCGGGTAACCCCGCCTCGACGATCGCCGCGTCGTACGCAGTGGTGTGGGCGAGCGCAAGATCTTCTTGCCACTGCGGGGTTTTCCGCATCGACGCGACCACGTCGGCCGGCATCCCCACCGCCTCTGCGCGGAAGGAGGTCAACGCGCCGTCGAGATCACCGGCGTCGACCAGTGCCCGCAGCCGCTGGGCGACACCCGCCGTGACCACTGGTGGCGGCTCATACGCGACCACCCGCCGCACCACGTCCGGCCGCACCGCCGCCGCCCGCAATGCCAGCAGCGCCCCCGACGAATGCCCGGCCACCACGGCATCACCGCCGGCCGCAACCGCCGTGGCGACGACGTCGGCGACCTCGTCCGCCACCTCCGACCCGGCCCGATCGCCGCTGCCCCCACGCCCGCGGCGGTCCAGTGCGTACACCGTGAACTCGTCGCCGAGGAACGGCACCACCGCGCCCCATGCCCTGCGGTCGCCCCCCGGCGCCGCCGACCAGCACCAGTGGTGGGCCGGAGCCGGTGCGTTCGACGGCGAGCCGCACGCCGTCGGGGGAGGTCAGCGTCAAGAGCGCCATAACGTCAGGGTACCTGACGATTAGACTCGACGCATGACGCCACGTCGATCCCTTGCCGAAACCCCCAGCTCAGGCCAGGGTCCGCTGCTCGGTCCGCTCGCGCGCCGGATGACGCGCTGGTTCGAGGACGGCATCCTCACGGAGCTGGCCGCGCGCGGCGAGGCGCGGCTGACGATGACGCAGATCGACATCGTCGCGAAGCTCGACGCCGAGGGCATCACGATCGCGGAGCTGGCGCGTCGCGCGGGGGTGGCGCGGCAGTCGGCGCACCAGGCGGTCGGTGAGCTGACCAGGGCGGGGCTGGTGCGCGTGGACCCGGACCCGGCGTCGGCGCGCAACAAGCTCGTCCGGCCGACGGAGGCCGGCGTCGCGCGGCTGAACTTGGCGCGCGAAGTGCTCGAAGACCTCGAACGCAAACTCGGCGAACGCGTGGGCGCGCGCCGGCTGGAGCAACTGCGGGCCGCACTGGACCTCGACTGGGAGGCCATCGACTGAATCTCTCGAACCGGGCCACCTCCGAGGATTATCGTCAGGTAACCTGACAGCGGAGGTGGGGGTCATGGACGAGGTGCTGGTCGCCGGCGCGGGCCCGGTGGGGCTGCTGGCCGCGATCGAGCTGCGGCGCCGCGACGTGCCGGTGAGGATCGTCGACGCGGCCGCTGGGCCGGCGCGCATCAGCCGCGCGCTGGGCAACCTGGGGCGCACGATGGAGATCTACGACGAGCTCGGCGTGCTCGACGAGCTGCTCGCGAACGGCGTGCGCGTCACGAAGTTCGTGCGGCACCTCGCCGGCCAAGAGCCACTTGCGTACGGCATCGGCTACAGCGAAGTGCCTTCGCGCTTCCCGTTCGTGCTGTTGGTCGACCAGTGCGTCACCGAGCGCGTGCTGCGCGAACGTCTCGCGAAGCTGGGCACGCGCGTCGAATGGTCGACGCGGCTGGAATCCCTGACACAGGACGCCGACGCCGTTCGCACCGTGCTCGTCCGTGACGGCACCAGGGAAACCGTGTCCACGCCGTGGCTCGTCGGCTGCGACGGCGCGCACAGCGTCGTGCGCAAGCAGCTGGGAATCCCGCTGCGCGGCGAGTCCGGCCACACGTGGCTGGTCGTCGACGCGGAGGTCGAGAGCGCTCTCGACCCCGTCGCCATGCACTGGCTTTCGGCCGACGACGCCGCGATGCTCGCGTTCCCCCTGCCCGAGCCGGCGCGCTGGCGCCTGACCGACACCGCGTGGACCGCCGGCGGCGTCGAGACTCCGGGCGCCGTCGCCGAACGCTTCCGCGGCCGCCTCGCCGCGGCGACGGGCGCCCGGGCGCGGGTGCGCATCCGCGACTGGATCAACCCGTTCACCATCCAGCAGCGCGCGGTGCCGGCCATGCGGTCCGGCCGCTGCTTCGTCGCGGGCGACGCCGCCCACGTCCACAGCCCGGCCGGCGGCCAGGGCATGAACACCGGGCTGCAGGACGCGTTCAACCTGGGCTGGAAACTCGCGGCCGTCTGCGCGGGCGAGGCCGGCGTGGCCCTGCTGGACACGTACTCTCGCGAACGCGTCCCGGTCGGTACCGCGCTGCTCGACGCCACCGCGATGATCACCGACTACGTGATGCACGGCGACTTCTCCGATCAGTCCGGAGTGGACGGTGCGGGCCGCGAGATCATCGGTAGCACGCAGGCACTCGCTTCGCGCTACGCCGACAGCCCGCTCACCACGCCCGGTCCGGGAGTTCCGGCACCCGGCGAGCGCGTCACCCGTGTCGATCCTCCAGGTGCGACGACGCCCGGCTGGCGCGACTTCCTCGACCGGCTGCGTGATCCGCGCTGGCTGCTTGTCCACCGCGCCACCGTGCGTCACTCGGCGCTCGGGATGACGGCCTGCCCCGTGGCTGAATCGGTGGCCGATGACCTGCAACTCGACGACGGCTGGCTGCTCGTGCGCCCCGACGGCTACGTCGCCGCCCGTGGCACCGGGACTCCCGCGCGATTCGGGTACGCCGGCGCTTAGTCGATCGCCACTTCCGCCTCGATCTCCACCGGAATGCCGAACGGCAGCTCCGCGAGGCCGACCGCCGAGCGCGCGTGGTCGCCCGCGTCCGCGCCCCACAGCTGCACGATGAGATCGGAGAACCCGTTGACCACGGCGGGGGTGCGGGCGAACCCCGGCGCGGTGTTGACCATGCCGAACACGCGCAGCCACGCCGTGACGCGGTCGAGGTCGCCGAGCGCGAGCTTCAGCGAGCTGAGCACCGCGAGCGCGGTCAGGCGGGCGGCCGCGTACGCCTGCTCCTCGGTGACCTCGGTGACCTCGGCGCCGACCTTGCCGAACGGGCCGGCGAGCGACCCGTCGGGCAGCAGTGGGCCGTGGCCCGAAACGAACGCGCGGTCCCGGAAGACGCGGACCCACGGGAAGGAGAGTGTGACGCCGGGCGGCGGGGTCATCGGCTCCGGCAGCCGGAGGCCGAGCTCGGCCAGGCGGGTTTCGATGTGCACAGCGGCAGCCTACGGACCTGGATAGTAATACCGGTATAGTTATCCGCATGGTGGAGCTGAAGACCGCGACCGAGCTCGCGGTGATGCGGGAGGCGGGCCGCGTGGTGGCCCGGGCGCTGGCGGCCGTGCGGGAGTCCGCGGACATCGGCGTGTCGCTGGCCGAGCTGGACGCCGTTGCCGCGCAAGTGATGGCCGACGCGGGGGCGAAGCCGTCGTTCCTCGGCTACCACCCGAACTGGGCGCCGACGCCGTACCCGGGCGTGATCTGCACGAGCGTGAACGACGCCATCGTCCACGGCATCCCCGGCCGGTACCGCCTGCGCGACGGCGACCTGGTGAGCATCGACTGCGGCGCGGCCATCGACAGCTGGCACGGCGACGCCGCCGTGAGCTTCGTCGTCGGCGCCGAGGACCCGGCCGACCTCGCCCTGATCGCGGCGACGGACCAGGCGCTCGCGGCCGGCATCGCGGCGGCGCAGCCGGGCGCGAAGATGGGTGACATCTCCGCTGCCATCGCCACGATCGGCCGCGCCGCGGGCTACGGCGTCACCGAAGACCACGGCGGCCACGGCATCGGCCGCGCGATGCACGAGGACCCGCCGGTGCCCAACGACGGCCGCCCCGGCCGCGGCCTGCGCCTGCGGCCCGGCCTCGTCCTCGCCCTCGAGCCGATGTTCACCCGCGGCGGCCGCGACGACTACCGGCACGCCGACGACGGCTGGACCGTCCACACCACCGACGGCACCCGCGCGTCGCACTCGGAGCACACCGTCGCGATCACCGAGGCCGGGCCGGTGGTCCTGACGCTGCCCTAGGGGTACAACGTCGGGGATGGGGACGTTCACGATCCGCCCGGGCGAGCCCGGCGACGCCGACACGTTGCTGCGCTTCTTCGACGAGGCCGTCGAGTGGCTGGTGGCGCGCGGCAGCGCCGGGCAGTGGGGTGATCGGCCGTGGAGCGGCATTCCGCACCGGGCCTCGCGCGTGGCCGACATGACGAAGGAGCCGGGCCTGCGCCTCGCGGAGGTGGACGGGGAGCCCGCGGGGGCGCTGATCGTTCAGGACGAATGCCCGAAGCACGTGCCGCCGGCCGGGGAGCGGGAGCTGTACATCGGGCTGCTCATCACGTCGCGCCGGTTCGCGGGGCATCGCGTGGGTGCGCGGCTGCTGGAGTACGCGCTGGCGGAGGCCTGGAAACGCGGCATCGGCCTGGTGCGCGTCGACTGCTGGGCCGGCGGAGACGGCGAGCTGCAGCGCTACTACGAGGGCCAAGGCTTCACGCCGACGGTCCGCTTCGACGTCGACGGCTGGATCGGTCAGGTCTTCGAGCAACGCCCCTGATCGGGGCAGTCGACTGGCGCTCGGCGCCACGCCGGGGCACCATATTGACACGACGCCAACAGTGTTCCGTCTCCGTCGACGCAGGAGGAGCCCCGTCATGGCCAAGCAGCCGTGTTCGCTCGCCGGGAAGGTCATCGTCATCACCGGTGGCGCGCAGGGCATCGGGGCCGCCACGGCCACCGCGCTCAAGCGGCTCGGCGCGCGGGTGGTGCTGGGCGATCTCGACCACGTCCGCGCGGAGAAGACGGCCGGTGAGCTGGGGCCCGAAGCCGTCGCACTGCCGCTGGACGTCACCGACACCCGAGCGTTCACCGAGTTCCTCGACGAGGTCGAACGCCAGGTCGGGCCCATCGACGTGCTGATCAACAACGCCGGCATCATGCCGCTCGCGCCGCTCGACGAGGAGGACGACGCGGCCACGCGCCGGATGCTGGAGATCAACCTGCACGCCGTCATCCACGGCACGCGCGAAGCCGTGAAGCGGATGAAGCCGCGGGGGACCGGGCACATCGTGAACGTCGCTTCGATGGCCGGGAAGTCCGGGTTCCCGGGCGCGGCCACGTACTGCGCGACCAAGCACGCCGTGGTCGGCCTGTCGGAGGCGGTGCACCTGGAGCTGCGCGGCACGGGCGTGTCGGTGTCCTGTGTGATGCCGGCGGTCGTGCGCACGGAGCTGGCGTCGGGGCTCGGCGAGGCGAAGTTCATCAAGTCGGTGGGCCCCGAAGACGTCGCCGCGGCGATCGCGGATGCCCTGAAATACCCGAAGTTCGATGTTTTCGTGCCGAAATCCCTGGATTTCACGGGCCGGATCACGCGGCTGTTCCCGCGTGCGTTCGGCGAATGGTTCGTCCGCGCGCTCGGCGGCGATCAGCTGCTGGCTTCGGCCGCGCATTCCCCGGCCCGGGCGGAATACGAGTCCCGCGCTGCTCAGAGCGCTCCGGCTGCCGACTCGGGGAACTAGCTTCCCGGTCACCGGGCACTGTCCGAAATGGACGTGCTTGCCGGGTGCTTGCAAGTGTGGCGGTGTTGATGCCGCCCGCGGCCCCGGGCAAGATTGCCTCCGAGAGGTCGAGCTCAGGAGGCACGCATGGTTTCACCCACGGCACGGCTGGCCGCAGCGGCGTCGAACGTCGTGGGGAAGGTGCTGCACGGTGGCGTCGCCGACCTGCGCCCGATGCCGCGGGTGCTCATCGACCAGGGTCCGAACCGCTCGTTGTACCGGATGACCCACAGCGGCGCGCCGGTGTCGGGGCCGCCGATCCTGCTCGTGCCGCCGCTGGCCGCGCCCGCGCTGTGCTTCGACCTGCGCCGCGGCTGCAGCCTGATCGAGCACCTCGTGGAGGCCGGGCGCAACGTCTACCTCGTCGACTACGGCAACGTGGCGTTCTCCGACCGGCGCCTCGGCATCGAGCACTGGATCGACGAGGTGCTGCCGCGCGCGATCCGCAAGGTGAGCGAAGACGCGGGTGGTGAGGGCGTGCACCTGGTGTCGTGGTCGCTGGGCGGGATCTTCTCGCTGCTGGTGAACGCCGACCAGCCGGAGCTGCCGATCGAGTCCGTCACCGCCATCGCGTCGCCGGTCGACTTCGCGGCGATCCCGATCGTCGCGCCGTTCCGCCCGCTCGTCGACCTCACCGGCGGTCACCTGCTCACGCCGGTCTACCGCGCGTTCGGCGGCGCACCGTCCTATTTGGTCAGCCGCGTGTTCCGCGCGACGGGCATCAGCAAGGAGATCACGAAACCCATCGCGATCCTCAAGAACCTCGACGACCGCGACTACCTCGCGCAGATCGAGGCCGTGGACCACTTCATGGACAACATGTACGCATACCCGGGCCGCACGTTCGGGCAGCTCTACCACCGCCTGTTCCGTACCAACGACCTCGCCGAGGGCACCGTCGACCTCAACGGGCGCAAGATCAGCCTGGCCGACGTGAAGGCCCCGGTGCTCGTCGTCGCGGGCGAGAACGACACGATCGCCCCGCAGCCTTCGGTGGAACGCGTGGTGCGGCTGCTGGAGAACGCGCCGGAGGTGCGCTTCCGTACCGCACCCGGCGGCCACCTCGGTGTGCTCACCGGGCGCAAGGCGCGGGGCAACACGTGGACTTATCTGGACGAGTTCCTCGACGATCGCATCTGACGGCGTTGGGAAGCGGGCCACCCGGGGACTCCGAGTGGCCCGCTTTGCGTTGCCGTCAGATGGCGGGCGCGGGGCCGCGCTGGGCGGTGATCCACGCGCGGACGTCCTTGTGCAGCAGGCCGCGCAGCGCGAGGGCGGCGAACACGATCGGCAGGATGCCGGTCACGCCGGAACTGATGATGGTCACGATTCCGTTGATCACGACGATCGCCTCGACCACGATCGCCGTGACCCACGGCCACTGCTTGCCCGATTGCAGCGTGATCGCGCAGACGGCGAGGACCACCGCCATCAGGATGTTGATCACGATGATCACGACCAGCAGGCCCGCGACTCCGGTGTCGCCGACCGACGCGGCGGCCGCGGCGACCAGGAGCAGGAGGGAGCCCAGCACGTTGAAGGCGACCTGGATCCACATGAAGATCCGCGCCTGCCCCAGGCCCTTCGGCGGGCCGTAAACCCCAGGGTTCGTCATGCGGGGAAGGCTAGGGCAAAGGTGCGGAAAACGATCGTTCGGAGATCAATCCGATATTCTGCACCTTGGCCGCAAATTGCCGGACGAGTTGGGGAAAAACTCACTTGAGTGCGAAGAGTGCCTTTTGAATGCGCCGAGGGCGCCGCTGTAGCACGCTTCGGCGCCGGCGCCGCTCATGTCCCGCCACGGCACTTCGGAGTTCCTCGGGCACTTCCACGGGTCTACTTCAGCTGCGCCGACGTCTTCCCCAGCACCCGACGAGCCACGATCAGCTGCTGAATCTGCTGCGTCCCCTCGAAAATGTCCAGGATTTCTCAGCCCGATCTTGCCGACCTCGCGATCTTGGCCGTAAACGGCCTCTGAGCTGCGCTGATGCGTCTCGTTAATTCTCGTCGTCTGTCGCTGCTCCCTGGCCTCTGACGGCCTGGAGACGGCCTGGCGACCAGCCACACCTACCCCTGCATCCCGATACGAGGCCAAGCACGCGGCCGGTGGTGCCGGGTCAAGACACGCTTCACCGTCTTGACGCGGTGCTACCGGCCGTTGTCACGATCCGGCGTCGGGATGGAGGTCTCCCACGACGGTGCGTAACGGAGATCGAGTCACGAACGACTGGTCCGTCACTACCGCATGTAGAGGGAGGTCGACGTTGGCTCAGGGGACACGTGTGCCGCCGCCGCGCGGTGCTGCGCCAGGTGCCCCGCTGGCGGCCGCACCGCCCGGCCGGCGGGCGAAGCGGAGCGGCAGCCCGCCGTGTCGGAAGCGGATGCGGCCGCCAAGGCGAGGGGCTACGTAGGCGACAGGCGCGCCGCCAGCGGCGGCGCGCCCTTGATCCTGTAGAGGTAAATTCGGCAGTAGGCGGCGTCTGCTGAACGCAGAGAGGATGGGAATTGAGCAAGGTTCACGTGCGACACATCAAGGCTGCGCTGGTTCGTGACTTCGATCAGCTTATCGACATGTCTGACTATGCGAAGGCTAGCGACGAGCAGCGAGAGAAGGTGTTTTGTAAGAGAGCCTTGGCGGCATTCGCGCTTCAGCGGTTTGCGGATGTTGATCAGGTGCAGGCTGCAAGCTGTGTGGTCGACGGAAGTAATGACAACGGAATCGACGCCATCTACCTCGATCAGGCTAATTAAAAAGTAATAATTGTGCAGTCCAAGTGGGATTCTAATGGTACGGCAACTATAGGGCTGGGTGACTCTAGCAACTTCGTTTCCGGCTTCAAAGACCTAACTGACGAACGGTTTGACAGGTTCAACGATAAAATCGCTCGCCAGAAGGATCTCATAAGTGAAGCTCTAGGGGATCCAAGTGTTCGCTTTGTTCTGGTTGTAGCCACGACAGGTGCAAGTACACTTAACCCTGTCGTTCAGAATGTATTTGACGACACGCTTGAAGAGTTGAATAACCCCATTCCACTGGTGGACTTCCAGGTTCTAGGTCTGACTGAGTTTCATGCGCTGGTTTCTGAAGGGCTAGACGGGGGATCTGTAGACCTATCTGCAACCGTTGAGCACTGGGGAACTGTAACTGAGCCATACGAGGCATTCTATGGTGTAGTCGACGCGAAGACGGTGGGCGATTGGTATGCGTGATACGGAGATAAACTGTTCGCGCAGAATATTCGCGGATCGCTAGGTGCGACTGGGGTAAACAACGACCTTCGGGACACTCTTACTCGGGGGCCTGAGCATTTCTGGTACTTCAATAATGGTATCACTGTTCTTTGTCAAAAGATCGAAAAATCAGCGCGTGGAGCCACCACGCGAAACTATGGAGAATTCTCGCTATTCGGCGCGAGTGTAGTAAATGGTGCGCAGACGGTTGCAAGTATTCACAGGGCGTTGAAGGACTCAGAAGCTGCTGAAAATGCACGCGTATGGATCCGGTTCATCTCACTGGAAGCTTGTCCGCCGGAATTAGCGAAGGAAGTTACAAGGGCAACTAATACTCAGAATTCTGTTGAGGCCAGCGACTTCGTAGCTCTGGACCCTGAGCAAGCTAGGCTGCGTGTAGAGATGCTTCTTTCGTGCAGCAAAATCTATGCGATCAAGCGAGGTGACCAACCGCCAGATCAGGCTACGGGGTGCACGGTTTACGAAGCAACGGTTGCGCTCGCGTGCGCGTATCCGGACCCGTCGTTGGCGGTTCTTGCGAAAAGTGCCGTAGGACGTCTGTGGGAGTCAACGGACAGGGCGCCATATAAATCGCTTTTCAATTCCGGGGTCAGCGCGTTCAGGATTTGGCGTACCGTTGAAGTACTGCGTTCGGTTGATTCTGTGCTGAATCGTTTGCGTTACAGAAAAGAGGGACGAGAAAAGTCTATTGTCGTGCAAGGTAATAGAATAGTTGCACATCTAGTGTTTCATATGCTCGATATGAGCGAGGTGGATGATCCGGATCTCGATTGGTCGAAGATTTTAGACACCGTGCCAAAGCTTACGCTATCGATCGTAAAGATGCTGACTGAACGCGTAGAATCGATGTATGCCAACAACTACATTACTAGCCTGTTCAAGAATGCGTCTAGATGCAAAGACTTGGTTGGCAAGATCACTAAACAACTGGAGGCTTTGCAGTAAGAAAAACGTTGGGTAGCTGTCGCGCAATGGCGCAATACCTGACTTGGCTCAAGATCGCTGATCTTGGGTAGGGTGCTGGCTGTTGAGCTGCGGTTTCGTCGTGTGAACGGCGAAAATCTGCGCACTAAGCGGCCGGTTCTAGGGGTCTGCCCATCGCTTCCCGGTTACGGCTTCAGCGACAAGCCGGCCGCGCCGGGGTGGGGGATCGAGCGGATATCCGACGCGTGGTGCGAGCTGATGGCCCGGCTCGGCTACCGGCGGTTCGGCGCCCAGGGCAGCGACTGGGGCACCAGCATCGCCACGAGCATCGGTCAACGGCAACCCGATCGGGTCGCCGGCATCCATCTCATGCCGCCGCTCGCACCGCCCGATCCGGCCACGTTGGACGACCTCACCGGTGCCGAGCGGGCGGCGCTCGCGACACTGCGGGAGGCGGACGAATGGGGCTCCGGATACTCGGCGCAGCAGTCGACCCGGCCGCAGACGGTCGGCTACGGGCTGGTCGACTCGCCGGCCGCCCTCTGCGCCTGGGTCGTCGAGAAGTTCTGGTCGTGGACCGACTCCGGTGGCGACCTGCATCGGGTTATTACCCGGGATGAGCTGCTCGACAACCTGATGCTCTACTGGCTGCCCGGCACCGGTGCCTCATCCGCCTGGCTGTACTGGGAAAGCCTCCGGCAGGTCAACGAATGGATCTCCGGGTCGGCCGGCGCGCCGGTGACCGTACCCACCGACTGTTCGGTCTTCCCCAAGGAGCTGCAGCGCGCGTCTCGGCGGTGGGCGGAGCGCCGGTTCCCGAACATCCGGTACTGGAACGAGCCCGGCAAGGGCGGCCACTTCGCGGCGTCCGAGCAGCCGGCGTTGTTCGTCGACGAGGTCCGGTCATTCTTCCGGCTGGTCCGCTGATGGTCACCCCTACTCGGTAAGCGGCTGACTAAAGATCAACAAGTGCCCATCGGGTGTTCGTACGTTGAAGTCGCGCATCCCGTAGGGCCGGTCAGCCAGTGGCTCGACGATGTCGGCGCCGCGGGCGCGCAGCTCGTCGTGGCAGGAATCGACGTCGTCGACGACAACCGTCACCCTGGCCGGGCCGACGCTGCTTTCGGCGTACAGGTGGAACTCGGCGGTGTCGCGGATCACGGCCGCGTAGCTAGGTGGGGTCTCCCAGGTGAATATGGTGTCGAATCCGAGCACGTCCGTGAAGTACGACCGCGCTGCCTGCACATCTCGGCACGGCAGCACGGGAACCGCCACCCGCATGACCATTCCGTCACCTTACCTGACTTTGGCTCAAGATCGCTGACCTTGGGTCAGGGTGCCGGCTGTTGAGCTGCGGTTTCGTCGTGTGAACGGCGAAATCTGCGCACTAAGCGGCCGGTTCTAGGCTGTCTCTCGTGGCGTATGTGCGCACGGTGAAGACGGCGTCGGGGGCCAGGGCGGTGCAGATCGTGCACTCCTCGCGTCGCGGGTCGCGGGACATCGAGCACATCGGCTCGGCGCATGACGATGCGGCGTTGGAGGCGCTCAAGGCGGTGGCGAGGCAGCGTCTGGCTGTGGGGCAGCCCGAGCTCGACTTTGGCCCGGACTTCGCGGCGTTGCAGGCCGGCAGTGGTGCTGGTGGTGGGCCGCTTGCGATCACGTCGTCGCGGATGGGGTACCTGTGGGACGCGCTCGGCCACGCCTACCAGCTGTTGGAGTTCGAGGAGGCCGCTGGTGGTGACGAGGTGTTCCGATTACTGGTGCTGGCACGGATCGTCGAGCCGACCAGCAAGCTGGACAGTCTCCGGGTGGTCGAGGAGGCAGGTTTCGACCCGCCGGCGTACGCGACTCTCAAGCGGCGTCTGCCCGCGTTCGCGAAAGAGTCCTGGCGGCAGAAGTCGGCCGCGGCGTGCGCCCGCACCGCTGATCTGGGGCCGGCGTCACTGGTTCTCTACGATGTGTCCACCTTGTACTTCGAGACCGATGCCGGGGACGGGTTCCGTGAGCCCGGGTTCTCCAAAGAACGCCGCCTGGAGCCGCAGATCACGATCGGGCTGCTCACCGACGCAAGCGGGTTTCCGTTGATGGTTAACGCGTTCGAGGGCAATCGGGGCGAGACCACTACGATGCTGCCGACCATCCGTTCTGGACCGTCGAGGACGTCTCCGACTACCTCGGGGTCCCGGTGAAGACGCTCTACCAGTGGAAATGGCGCGGTGAGGGCCCGCCGGTGAAGAAGATCGGTCGGCACCTGCGCTATGACCCGGCCAAGCTGCGCGCCTGGGTCGACGCGGAGGCGGCCTGATGGGGCACATTCAAGACCGTTGGTTTCGCCCCGCGCGGGATGCGGTGACCGGGAAGGTCATCCTCAACGCGCGGGGCAAGCCCGTCATGGAACGGTCCGAGCTGTACGGCGTTGGGCTGCGGTACAAGGTCCGCTACCTCGACCCGGACAACAACGAACGCTCGAAGTCGTTCGCGGACAAGCAAAAGAAGCGCGCTGAGGACTCCCTCATCGGCGTCGAATCCGACAAGCGCGAAGACAAGTACATCGATCCGCGGGCCTCGATGACGACGTTCCGTCAGCAGGCGGAGAGCTGGGTGAAGAGCCAGTCTCCGGACCCGGGCACGCGGTCGACCATCCTCAGTCGACTCGAAAGCCAGATCTACCCCGTCTTCGAGACCAAGAAGGTCGGGCAGATCAAGCCGTCGACCATTCGTGACTGGGTCGGCTCGATGGAAGAGCGGAAGCTCTCGGACAACTATCAGGCGGTCTTGTTCAACACCGTCTCCGGCGTGATGGATTCGGCCGTGGACGACCGCCGGATTCGTGAGAACCCGTGCCACGCGAAGACCGTAAGGCGACCGGTCGCGAGTAGCCCGCCGATCGTCGTATGGCTGGAGGAACGTGTTCAGGCCGTGCGCTCGGGGCTCGCGGACCGGTTCAAGATCGCCGTCCCGCTCGGTGCCGGGTTCGGCCTGCGGCAGGGTGAGATTTCGGGTTTCTCACCCGATGACGTCAACCGGACGGCGATGACCGTGCGGATTCGTCGGCAGATCAAGACGGTCAGGAGTGTGATGATGTTCGCGCTCCCCAAGGGGGGCAAGGAGCGAACTATCCCGCTCTCGGCCGCCATGCTGGCCGAGATCGACGATCACGAGGACCGGTTTTCGTCCGTGGCCGTCACGCTGCCCTGGCAGAGCGCCGACGGCGATCCGGTGACGGCGCGGCTGCTGATGACCGGCGAAGGTGGCCGGCTGTACTCCGGAGACCTGTTCACGAAGGTTGTATGGCACGGAGCGTTCCGGGCTGCCGGGGTCAAGTACCGAGGTCGCGGGGACGGGATGCACGCACTCCGTCACTTCTACGCGTCGACGCTCCAGGCCCGTGCGGTCTCGATCGCGGAACTGGCCGAATACCTTGGGCACACGGACCCGGGCTTCACGCTCCGGACGTACACGCACCTCGTTCCGTCGAGCCACCAGCGGGCGCGGGAGGCCGTCGATGCGGTGTTCGGACAGCCTGCCCTCGATGACGGCCTGGAGGCGGCCTGATCATGAAATCGGTCCCCGCCGACGCGAGAGCCGCCCGGTCGCAGTGCCCCGAAAAGAGCAAGCGATCGGGCGGCTTTCGTTACGTCACAACTACTTCAGCTCGGCGGAGGACTTCCCCAGGATTCGGCGAGCGACGATCAACTGCTGAATCTGCTGCGTCCCCTCGAAGATGTCCAGGATTTTCGCGTCCCGGGCCCACTTCTCCAGCAAGGATTCCTCCGTGTACCCGTAAGCCCCCGCCAGCTCGACGCACTTCAGGGTCACGTCGACGACCGTCCGGCCGGCCTTGGCCTTCGCCATGGAGGCCTGCAGGGAGTTGGGCTTGCGGTTGTCCGCCATCCACGCGGATTGCAGCGTCAGGAGGTAGGCGGATTCGAAGTCGGCCTCCAGTTCGAGCCAGGTGGCGGCGGCCGGGTGCTGCGGGGGGCGGTCGTAGTCGATGGTGACGCCGGCCGAGGTCAGGATGCGGCGGGTTTCCTCCAGCGCGGCGCGGGCGACGCCCACCGCCATGGCCGCGACCAAGGGGCGGGTGTTGTCGAACGTCTGCATGACGCCCGCGAAGCCCTTGGCGGTGTCGATGTCCGGCGTGCCCAGCAGGTTTTCGCGGGGGACGCGGCAGTTCTCGAAGCGCAGCACGGCCGTGTCGGACGCGCGGATGCCCAGTTTGTGTTCCACGCGAACGACTTCGAAGCCCGGGGTGCCCTTCTCGACCACAAAGGACTTGATCGCGGCGCGGCCCTTCGAACGGTCCAAAGTGGCCCAGACGACCACGGCATCCGCGCGCTGGCCCGAAGTCACGAAGATCTTCTCGCCGTTGAGCACGTAGTCGTCGCCGTCGAGGACGGCGGTGGTGGTGATGGCGGCGGAGTCGGAGCCGCAGTCCGGTTCGGTGATGGCCATGGCGGCCCACAGGCCGGAGAACCGTTCGAGCTGCTCGTCCGTCGCGACGGAGCTGATGGCCGCGTTGCCGAGGCCCTGGCGGGGCATGGAAAGCAAGAGCCCGACGTCGCCCCAGCACATTTCGATGGTGCCGAGGACGACGTTGAGGTTGGCGCCGTTGCGGTTGCCCTTGGCGGTGTCCGGAGCGGACCGGCGCACGCCCGCCGCGCCGGCGCCGCCTTCGCCGGAGGAGTTGAGGCCGTCGAGCAGCGCGGCGAACATGTCGAGCTCGGCGGGGTAGGTGTGCTCGGCGCGGTCGTACTTGCGCGAGATCGGCCGGAACACTTCGGCCGCGGCCTGGTACGCCTGGTTGATCAGCGCGCCGGCCTTCTTCGGAACTTCGAGGTTGATCATCGAAAAGCCTTTCTAGAGGAGGACGGCGCCTTCCATCACGCCGATCGCTCGCAAGTCCCGGTACCAGCGCTCCACGGGGTGTTCCTTCACGAAGCCGTGCCCGCCCAGCAGCTGCACGCCCGCGTTGCCGATGCGCATGCCCTTGTCCACGGCCAGCTTGCGCGCCAGCGCGGCCTCCCGCGCGTAGTCCTTGCCCTGCTCGGCCCGCGCCGCCGCGCGCAGCGTGACCAGGCGCAGGCCCTCCAGCTCGATGGCGATGTCGGCGACGGAGAACGCCACCGCCTGCCGGTGGCTGATCGGCTCGCCGAACGCGGTGCGTTCGTTCACGTACGGCACCACGTAGTCGAGCACGGCCTTCGCCGTCCCGGCCGCGAGCGCCGCCCAGCCCAGCCGCGAGAGGCGCACGACCTCGGTGAACACGTCGGCCTTCCCGCCGCCGAGCAACGCACCCGCCGGCAGCGCGACCTTCTCCAGGTGCAGCTTGCCGGTCGCGGCGCCGCGCAGGCCCATCGCGGGCTCGGCCTCCACCGTGACGCCCGCCGACGACGATTCCACGAGGAACAGCGCCGGGCCGCGGCCTTCGAGATCGGCCGAGACGAGGAACAGCTCGGCCTCCGCCGCGCGCGGGACCAGCGACTTCACGCCGTCGAGCTGGTAGCCCTTCGGCGTGCGCTTGGCCTTGGTGGCGGGCTTGAACGGGTCGAACAGCGGCGTGCGCTCCAGCAGCGCCAGCGCCGCGGCCGGCACCTGGTCACCGGCGAACGCGGGCACGTAGTCGGCCTGCTGCTGCTCGTCGCCCCAGGCCACGAGCGCCGTGCTCACCGCGGACGGCGCCAGCACGGCCACGGCCAGCCCCATGTCGCCGTGCGCGAGGGCCTCGGCGACGAGCGCGTTGGTGACCACGGAACGTTCCGTGCCCGCGCCGCCCAGCTCCTCGGGGATGCTCAGGACGCTGATGCCCAGCTCCGCCGCCCGCGTGAGCAGGCCTTCGGGCGCCGCGAGCTTGGCGTCGGCGTCCGCGGCGGCGGGCCGCAGCTGCTCGGCGGCGAACTCGGTGACCGTTTCGGCGATGAGCTGCTGGTCTTCGCTCGGTGTGAGGTCGAACAGCCCGGTGTCGGTCGTCGGTGCGAGCCGCGCGGGTTTGCCCAGCCGTCGCATCGACTTGAACGACCGCGTGGCCGCCCCCGCCGCGCGGAAACCGTTGCGGGTGCCCGCTTTGACCAGGTTCTGCACGGGCCCGCGCAGCCCGGCCCCGTCGATCACGCCGCTCCCGGCCAGCCGGGTGAGCGCGGCCAGGCCGAAGCCCATCGCGTCTCGTTTCCTCGCCGCAGCCATGTGGCCTCTCCCTCAGGTTACCTACTCACGAGTAGGTTAGCACGGGCCGGGCGGCTTCGCGTGGCGGTGCGTCACCGGCGGTGGATCGAACGGCCGAACTGCTGCGCTTCTCCGGTGAATTCGCCCGGTGACGGCAATTGCACTCTTTAGTGTGGAAACGGTTTCATGGTTACCTGGGTCTCGGCACACTTCGATGTGGAATTTTCGCCGGAATGATGTGGGGAGTCATGGCCGTCACTGCCGAAGATCGGACCAAGGTTGTTTTCGAATTGTTCGACGTTGATCACAACGGATACCTCGAGGAGAGCGATTTCGCGGCGATGTCCACCCGCGTGGAGCAGGTGGCGGACGGCTCGAGCGATGCCGCGAAGGCCGCGTTGAGCGCCTCTTTCAGCAAGTGGTGGACCACCGTCGAGCGCGAACTCGATGCCAACCGCGACGGCAAGGTGAGCTACGACGAGTTCACCGCGTGCGTCCTCTCGCCCGAAAAGTTCGACGACACCGTCACCGACTTCGCCGACGCCCTCTCCGCCCTCGGCGACCCCGACGGCGACGGCCTCATCGAACGCCCGCTTTTCACCGCTTTGATGCTCGCCATCGGATTCAACCCGGCCAACGTCGACGCATTGTTTGATTTTTTCCAACCCAATTCCGAAGACCGGATCACCGTCCGCGTCTGGCGCGACGGCATCGTGGAGTACTACCACCCGACGAAATCCGATGTCGCCGGGAACTACCTGGTCCCCTGACGGTCATTGCGGCGGCAGGGGCACCTGCCGCCGCACCCAGGCCATCCGCTCGAACGCGACCAGCCCCAGCACCGCCACGGCCGCGGTGACCACCGCGGCCGCCGCGGGCGCGTGCTCCAGCAGCGGCGTGACCCCGAGCAGCACGGCGGCGAGCACGAGGCGCTGGATGTTCCAGCTGCCGACGTTCCGCCGCCGCAACGCGCTCAGTGCCACGAGGTACAGCGCGAGCCCACCGGTGAGCGTCCACATGGGCACGCCGTGCAGTGCTTCGCCGGGTGTGTGGTGCGCGGTGTCGGACAGGTAGAGGAACGCCTTCTTCAGACCCAGCGCCACGAGCACGATCCCCGCGATCAGGGGCAGGTGCAGGAACGTGTACGAGTCCGTCGCGAGCTTCGTGCGCTCCACGCCTGTCGCTCCCGCAAGCCGGTGCTCGGCGACGCGCGCGACCACGTCGAAGTACGTCCACCACATGCCCGCCGCGAGCGCGATCCCGCACAGCGCGCAGCCGGCGATCAGCCACGTCATGGGCACCGGCCCGATGCCGATCCCGATCGCCACGATCGACTCGCCGAGCGCGATGATCACGATCAGCCCGAACCGCTCCGCGAAATGCGCCGGCGAGTTGAGCCGCCAGCCGGCGGGGCCGGAGAAGTAGACGTTCAGGTAGTCCACGGTCAGCGCGACCACCCACAGCACCAGCTGCCACGGCCCGTTCAGGAACGCCGCCAGCACCAGCAACCCGATGCTCGGCACCAGCCCGCGCAACATCCGCAGCAGCACGCGTTGCAGCTCCGGGTCGTGCCGAGCAGCGCCCAGGTACGCGACCTCGTGCAGCACCCGCACGATCGCGTAACACCCGACGAACAGCAACGGCCCGTCCAGTCCGCCCGGCCGGTCCGTGAACGCTTCGGGCACCGTGAGCGAGAGCAGGAACATCACGCCCATCGCCCCGAACATCGCGAGCCGCGCGATGCCGTGGTCCACATGGATCGTCGTGCCGAGCCACGCGTAGCAGCACCAGCACCACCACAGCGCCGCCAGCACCAACAGCCCCTCGACGACCCCGAGGGGGCTCAGGTGGTCGGCCATCAGCTGGGTCGTCTGCGTGATCGCGTACACGAACACGAGGTCGAAGAACAGCTCGAGCGTCGACACTCGATGTCCCTCGTCCGCCGTGACCAGATGCAGCCTTCGTCCAGTGGGCACTCGGCATGCTCGCACGCCGAAGCGGCAACGGGCAGCGATTTCGCCCAGGACGGATATTTCAGGGGAGCTTCAGGACGTCCCGCGTGCCGGGCGGCGGAGTGGTGGTGCCAGCAGCCCTCACCGCGACTTCCGTCAAGTGGTAGAGGTCGACCCAATACCGGCCGTTCTGGAGCCACGTGGCGCCGGCGGCGAGCCAGACGTTGCTGAAGATCTTGTAGATGAGCCAACCGCCGCCGAGGGCGAGAACCCAGAAGAACGCCAGACCCGGCTTTTGCACCCGGCCGACACCGCCGCTGTTCGCGGTCGGCAACCCGAGAACGATCAGCGCCGTGACGACCCCGGCCCAGAGCGCACTCTTCGGCGTCTCCTGCCGCCATTCGAGCGCCGGCCCTCGTCCGTCCGGGGTCGGCGGGTGACTGCGCGGTTTTCGGTCGACCGGTGTCACGTCGGCGCCCCGAAACTCCGGGGCGCCCGCGGCGGCCGCGGCTCGCCCGTGGAGACGTCCGGCTGTGGAGGCAGCGGGCTCGTCACGGCTGGAAAATACTGGAGAAGAAGTGGCCGACGGCCTTGCCGGCGTTCTCCACGCCGTGGCCGATGTCTTGCGCGGTGTCGCCCGCCCCATGGGAGATCTCGGGCCAGTGGTTCACCACTTCGCCGACCCCGTACGCCACACCCACCCCGATTCCGACCGCCGCCAGAGTCACCGGGCCGCTTGAAAAGGTGCCGCGACGCTCAGCCCCGATCCGCAAATGTCGTGATAGCAAGCGACTTCGCCCAACAAACCGCAAGAACTCACGGAACCGGGCACTCCAGCACCACATGCAACAGAGCCGTCAACTCCGCCTCCAAATTCGCCCGCCCACTCACCCGGCGCGTCCGAGTCAGATCGTTGGCGATCGTCAACGCCGCATGCACCCGGATCTTCGCCTCGCGGGCCGGTAAAGAAGGCGAGATCGTCCCCAGCAAAGCCACCCACTGATCGACATAATCCCGTTGCACCCGAAGCAAATCGGCCTTGTCGCGGTCCGGCATGGTGACGCGGTCGGCGGTGAAGGACACGAGCAGTTCGGGCGTGTGCAGCAACGTGTGGACGTACGAAGCGGCAAGCCGGCGCAACGCCGAGAGTTCGTCCGGTGCCCGCAGCGCCTGTTCGGCAGCGAGGGCCAGCCGGTCCGCAGCCCGGTGACCGATGGCCGCCATCAAAGCCGCTTTGCTCGGAAAGTGCCGGTACACGCTGGGGCCGGCAATGCCGGCCGCGGCGCCGATGTCCTCCATGCTCACGGCGTGGAAGCCGCGTTCGCCGAACAACGCGGTCGCGGCGGCCAGGACCTGTTCGCGGCGGGAAGGTGTGCCGAGGCCGTCCCGCTCAAGCTCCGCGACGCCCCCGGCGGGGAGTGTGCTGTTCAACACAGCGGTGGCCAGCTCCACCAGCAACGGCACGAACCGGCGGCGGGCCACGGTCGTGTGGTGCACGGCCACGCTGCCGAAGACCGACAGCGCTCCCCAGCACAGGAACTCGGCGTCGTCCACGGCGAGGTCGGGGCGGGTGGCCAGGAGGGCCTTCGTCCACGCGTCGAGCACCGCGCCCGAGCGGTGGCGGATCTCGCGGCGCTCGTCGCGGGGCAGGTGGGGGCCCTCCCAGCGCCACAGGGCGGCGATCTCGCGCCGTTCGACGGCCTGCGTGGCCAGGCCCGTGAGCAGCACTTCCAGCTGGTCAGGCGCGCCCGACAGTGCCGAAGCGGTCACCGCCTCCATGTCGTCGATCCCGGCCAGCACGACGTACGCCAGGATCGCCTGCTTGTCCGCGAAGTGGCGGTACAGCGCCGGCCCCGTGACGCCCGCCGCGGCCGCGATGTCGTTGATGCCGACGCCGTGGAAGCCGCGCGCGCGGAACAGCCCGGCGGCGACCGCGGCGAGCTGGGCCTTGCGGTCGCGGGGGCGCGACCCGCGGGCTGGAGTACTCATGGTGAACCGACGATAGCGCTAATCGGAACACGGGCAACCCATTGACACCATCGGGTTCGCCGGGCTTATGTTAATGGGCATTAGCACCCATGGCCCGGTACGCTCGGCCGTGAGATACACCGAAGTGTCCAACCACGCCGCTGCGCGGAGGAGTGTTCAGTGAGTAGCGAGGCCTACATCTACGAGGCGATGCGCACGCCTCGAGGTAAGAACAAGGGCGGTGCCCTCCACGGCACCAAGCCGCTCGACCTGGTGGTCGGGCTGATCGAAGAGCTCAAGGTCCGCCACCCGAACCTCGACCCGAAGGCGATCGACGACATCGTGCTCGGCGTGGTCTCGCCGGTGGGTGAGCAGGGCGCCGACATCGCGCGCACCGCCGCCCTCGTGTCGGGCCTGCCGGAGACGGTCGCGGGCGTGCAGCTCAACCGCTTCTGCGCGTCGGGCCTGGAGGCCACCAACATCGCGGCCCAGAAGGTGCGCTCGGGCTGGGACCAGCTGATCATCGCCGGCGGCGTCGAATCGATGTCGCGCGTGCCGATGGGTTCCGACGGCGGCGCGCTGTTCATGGACCCGACCACGGCGTACGACGAGTACATCGTCCCGCAGGGCATCGGCGCCGACCTGATCGCGACGATGGAGGGCTTCAGCCGCGAGGACGTCGACCGGTTCGCGGTGCGTTCGCAGGAGAAGGCCGAGGCGGCCTGGTCCGGCGGCTACTTCGCGAAGTCCGTGGTGCCCGTGAAGGACCTCAACGGCGTCACGATCCTCGACCACGACGAGCACCGTCGCCCCGGCAGCACCGTCGAGGGCCTGGCGAAGCTCAAGCCCGCGTTCACCACGATCGGTGACATGGGCGGCTTCGACGCCGTCGCGCTGCAGAAGTACCACCAGGTCGAGAAGATCGACCACGTCCACACGGGCGGCAACTCCTCCGGCATCGTCGACGGCGCGGCCATCGTGCTCGTCGGCAGCGAAGAGGTCGGCAAGACCTTCGGCCTCACGCCGAAGGCGCGCATCGTCGCGACCGCCGCCATCGGCTCGGAGCCGACGATCATGCTCACCGGCCCCACGCCGGCCACGCAGAAGGTGCTCAAGACCGCGGGCCTGACCCCGGACGACATCGACCTGTGGGAGCTCAACGAGGCGTTCGCCTCCGTCGTGCTCAAGTGGATGAAGGACCTGCACCTGCCCGAGGAGAAGGTCAACGTCAACGGCGGCGCCATCGCCATGGGCCACCCGCTCGGCGCCACCGGCGCGATGCTGGTCGGCACCGTGGTCGACGAGCTGGAACGCCGCCAGGCGCGCCGCGCCCTGGTGACCCTGTGCATCGGCGGCGGCATGGGCGTCGCGACCATCATCGAGCGGGTGTGAGGATCCAGAATGGCTGAGAGCAAGACCATCCGCTGGGAGAAGGACGCGGACGGCATCGTCACGCTGACGCTGGACGACCCGAACCAGTCGGCCAACACGATGAACTCCGCGTTCCGCGAGTCGCTCGGCGTGACCGTCGACCGGCTGGAGGCGGAGAAGGACGACATCACCGGTGTCGTGATCACGTCGGCGAAGAAGACGTTCTTCGCCGGTGGCGACCTGCGCGACCTGATCCAGGCCAAGCCGGAGCAGGCCGAGGCGTTCACCGCGTCCAGCACGCTGATGAAGTCGCAGATGCGCCGCATCGAGCAGCTGGGCAAGCCGGTCGTCGCGGCGATCAACGGCGCCGCTCTGGGCGGTGGCCTCGAAATCGCGCTGGCGACGCACCACCGCATCGCGGCCGACGCGAAGGGCAGCCAGATCGGCCTGCCCGAGGTCACGCTGGGCCTGCTGCCCGGTGGCGGCGGCGTCGTGCGCACCGTGCGGCTGCTGGGCATTCAGAGCGCGCTGCTGAACGTGCTGCTGCAGGGCACGCGCCACAAGCCGCGCAAGGCGCTGGAGCTGGGCCTGGTCCACGAGGTCGTGGACACCGTCGAGGAGCTGGTGCCCGCCGCCAAGGCGTGGATCAAGGCCAACCCCGAGGGCGGCGTGCAGCCGTGGGACGTCAAGGGCTACAAGATCCCGGGCGGCACCCCGTCGAACCCGAGCTTCGCGGCGAACCTGCCCGCGTTCCCGGCGAATCTGCGCAAGCAGCTCAAGGGCGCGCCCATGCCGGCGCCGCGCGCGATCCTGGCCGCGGCCATCGAGGGCGCGCAGGTCGACTTCGACACCGCGATCCAGGTCGAGACCCGCTACTTCGTCAGCCTGGCCACCGGTCAGGTCTCGAAGAACATGACGAAGGCGTTCTTCTTCGACCTGCAGTCGATCAACTCGGGCGGCTCGCGTCCGGACGGCTTCGAGAAGTACACCGCTCGCAAGGTGGGTGTCCTGGGTGCCGGGATGATGGGCGCGGCGATCGCCTACGTGTCGGCGAAGGCCGGCATCGACGTCGTGCTCAAGGACGTCTCGCAGGAAGCCGCCGACAAGGGCAAGGGTTACGCCGTCAAGCTGGAGGAGAAGGCCCTCTCGCGCGGCAAGACCACGCAGGAGAAGTCCGACGAGCTGCTGGCCCGGATCAAGCCGACCGCCGACGCGGCCGACTTCGCCGGCGTCGACTTCGTGATCGAGGCCGTGTTCGAGAGCGTCGAGCTCAAGCACAAGGTCTTCGGCGAGATCGAGAGCGTCGTCAACTCCGACGCCGTGCTGGGTTCCAACACCTCGACCCTGCCGATCACCACCCTCGCCGAGGGCGTGAAGCGGACCGAGGACTTCATCGGGATCCACTTCTTCTCGCCCGTGGACAAGATGCCGCTGGTCGAGATCATCTGCGGTGAGAAGACCTCGCCCGCGACGCTGGCGAAGGTCTTCGACTACACCCTGCAGATCAAGAAGACCCCGATCGTCGTCAACGACAGCCGCGGCTTCTTCACCTCGCGCGTGATCGGCACGTTCATCAACGAGGCCGTCGCCGCGCTGGGCGAGGGCGTCGAGCCGGCGTCGATCGAGCAGGCGGGTTCGCAGGCCGGCTACCCGGCGCCGCCGCTGCAGCTGATGGACGAGCTCACGCTCACGCTGCCGCGCAAGATCCGCCTCGAAACGAAGAACGCCGTCGAGGCCGCCGGTGGCACCTGGACGCCGCACGCGTCCGAGGCCGTCATCGACCGCATGCTCGACGAGTACGACCGCAAGGGCCGCTCCACCGGCGCCGGCTTCTACGAGTACGACGAGAACGGCAAGCGCACCGGCCTCTGGCCCGGCCTGCGCGACGCCTTCAAGTCCGGCACCGGCGACGTCCCCTTCGAGGACCTCAAGGAGCGCATGCTCTTCGCCGAGGCCCTGGAAACGGTGAAGTGCTTCGACGAGGGCGTGCTCACCACCGTGGCCGACGCCAACATCGGCTCGATCTTCGGCATCGGCTTCCCCGCGTGGACCGGTGGCGTGATCCAGTACATCAACCAGTACGCCGGCGGCCTGCAGGGCTTCGTCGACCGCTCCCGCGAACTGGCCGCGCGCTACGGCGACCACTTCCTGCCGCCGGAGTCGCTGGTGGCGAAGGCCGCCAAGGGTGAGATCTACGAATAAGTTCTAGGCGCTGACCGAGAGGGGCTCTTTCCCGGATTCTTCCGGGGAAGAGCCCCTCTGGCTTTCGCGTACGGAGTCGTGCTCGGGCACCAGATCCAGCCGGATGGTGTAGCCGAGGAAACGGGCGTACATCAGGAACTCGCACAACGCCAAGTCGTGGACGGTCGGGCTGTACTCCAGGCACCAGATGTGGAGGGCGCTGGTGTCGAGGGCGTCGGCGAGATCGGTGCGGGAGCGGCCGGCGGCCATGCGGGCGTGGCGCAACTTCTCTTGCAGGCGACGGGGTTCGGCCATGGCGTCCGCGTCGGGGTCGGGGGTCGTGAAGTCGGTGTGGGGCATGCGTTCGCGCCAGGGCAGGGGGCGTTCGGCGGGGTCGTCCTCCACGATCAGCAGGCGGATGCCGTAGCCGAGTTCGCGGGCGTAGTCGGCGAGCCGGTGCAGACCCTTCGAGTGCGGGGCGCGGAACCACCAGCGGGCGGCGGTGACGCGGTTCGGGAGGCCGGTCATCTCCTGGATGTTCGAGAGAGTCCAGCCGCGGGAGTAGCGGATTTCCTCCAGCCGCGTCCGCGCCACCTCGATCTGCTCGGTCAACGAATCCATTGATGCCCACCCCTGACTTGTTATGATGTCCTGGCCACTAACGGTGACACAAGGTGGGCACCTGGTCAAGACAAGCTTACGAGTGCGACAATAGCCGCATGGTGGATCGCAGAAGCGGCGTACCCGCGTTCAGGCAGGTGGCGGCAGACCTGCGCGAGAAGATCACGGCCGGCCAGTACGCGCCGGGTGAGCAGCTGCCCAGCGAGCGTGAGCTCGTCGACGCTTACGGAGTGTCGCGCCCGACGGTGCGCGAAGCCGTGAACATGTTGCGCTCCGAGGGTTTGGTGACGTCGGAGCACGGCCGCGGCGTGTTCGTGCGGCCGCCGGCGAGCATCCAGCGTATCGGCCGGTCGCGGCTGTCTCGCGAAGCTCGGGAACGCAACCGTGGCGCCTTCCTCGCCGACGCCGCGGCGCGCGGCTTCACTCCGTCCACCTCGGTGAAGATCCGGTTCGAACAAGCCGATGCCCGCGCCGCCGCACACCTTGCGATCGACGAGGGTACCGAGGTCACGGTGAGGGATCGGGTGATGCGTGCCGATGGGCTGGTGGTCCAACTCGCGGTGTCGCGCCTGCCCCGGCAGTTCACGCGCGGCACCGCCATCGAAGAGGTCGACACCGGCTCCGGCGGCGCATACGCCCGGCTCGAAGAAGCCGGCCACACGCTCGGGTCGTTCGTGGAGCACGTTGGCGCCCGGATGCCGACTCCCGACGAAGCGTCGTTGTTGCAGCTCGCCGATGGTGTCCCCGTCATCACCGTCACGAGGGTGGCCTACGGGACCGACGGGACGCCGCTCGAGATGAACGACATGGTGCTGGCCGCGGATCGCTACGAGTTGTCCTACGAGTGGCCCGCTGACTAGACCATTCGGTAGGTGACGGCAGAAATGCCGGGAGCCCTCCCGTGCTGGCATGTGAAACTGGTTCATGACCACGACGACGCCCACCGAGGAGCGCGACCCGCTCGCGTTCGCGGGGTCCGACAAGCTGGTGAAGCTCGTCGGCGCGCTGTACCAACGGCCGCGGATGGGGGATCTGCCGCGGTCGTTGCACGCGGCGAACGTCGAGTGGGAGCCGGGCTACCAGCAGGAACGCGCGGGCCGCAAGGGTTTGCCGATGGTGTGCCTGGTGGGGCCGGCCGAGGGTGTGCTCGAGGAGTTCAAGCGGCGCCTGGGCACGGCGCGGCCCAGCGGCGGCGTGCGGTACGCGTACCTGCCGCTCGACCAGCGCAAAGACGCCGAGGGTCCCGCGACCGAGGCGAGCGTCCACGCGATCCGCGACATCCTGTGGGAAGCGCGCACCGAACTGCTGCGCAGCCCGCGTTCGCGGGGTTCCGGCCTCAGGTTCGGGCTGTTCACGCTCGTCGTGCAGCTGATGGCCGAGAAGCTGCCCGCGTCGGATCCGCCGGAGCGGACGTTGCTGCGGAAGCTGCAGGACAACGGCCTGCTGGTGCGGTTCCGGTCGGCGATCGAGAACGTCGGCAAGGAGCTGGTGCCGTCCAACGACGCGTGGAAGTACCCGTTGCTGGTGCTGCGGTTGCTGACGATGGCGACGTTCCGGCTCGCCGTCACCGGCCGCGTGCCGCTGCTTTCCGGGCGGTACCGGTGGTTCCTGCGCCAGCCGCACCTCGCGCCGGAGATGTCGGGCAGCTTCGTGCGCTTCGCGGTGCGCCTCACCGACGGCGAGTGGCAGCAGGAGTCGCCGGAGTTCGTCGCGCGGCTGCTGGTCAACGCGTTCCTCGAAGACCTGCGCCGCGGCTACCGGCGGCAGTTCTTCCGGCGCCGGCGCATGACCTATCCCGTGCTGCTGCTCGACCACGTCACCACCACCAACGGCGGCTACCGGCTGCTGGAGCTCATCAACGACGTGCGCAACCAGACCGGCCTGTTCGACCCGCTGCTGGTGGTCAGCACGAGCGACGCGCCGCCCCCGGACGACCGGCCGAGCCAGGACCGTCCACGGTGGACCGCGGCCGACGCGGGTGACGCCTACCGCTCGTGGCAGCACGAGCTGCTCCGCGACCGCCGCGCCCGCGACGCCGCCGCGTGGTACCTGCCGATCGGCCTCGACCCGGGCACGCCGGAGCAGCAGAGCCGGGCGCGCAAGCACTTGCAGTCGCTGGGGGACACGTATGTGTTGCGCCGCAGGCAGTCGAGTCCGCCGTGGTGGGCGACGCGGTGGATGCGGCTGGGGGTGCCGCTGCTGATCGTCGCGCTGGTGGCGAGTTTCGTCGGCGTGCGGTACCAGGACTACCGGACCAGTCACTGCGGCACGTCGAGCGAGTGGCTCACGTGGACGGGCACCGAGTGCGTGGGGATCTCCGACGGCTCGTTCTCGGTGTACCAGCCGGCCGACGACACCATCCGGCAGGTGCTTTCCGTGATCACGGACCAGAACCGGCGCGCGGCCGAGCTGCACGGCGCGCACCCGGAACGGCCGTACATCACGCTCGTCGACCTCGAAGCGCTGACGTCGCCCAACGGCACCGCCGAAGGTCTCACCGCCGAACGCGAGTCGCTGGAAGGGGTCGCGGTCGCGCAGCTCCGGCAGCTCACGGCGACGGCGACGGCGACGGCCGAGCCGATCGTGCGCGTGCTCGTGGCGAACGGCGGCCTCGGGATGCGGCAGGGCGTGGCCGTCGCGCGGCAGCTGAGCCGGATGGCCGAGCAGGACCGGAGCATCGTCGGCGTGGTGGGGCTGGACATGAGCAGCCTGCCGACGCAGCAGACCATCCGCGCCCTCGGCGACGCCGGCCTGCCGGTGGTGGCTTCGACGTTGTCGGCCGACGGCCTCGCCGACCAGAACCCGGTGTATTTCCAGGTGGCGCCGCAGAACCGTCGTGAGGCTGCGGTCGCCGCGGCTTTCGCTGCGACCAGGCCGGGTCCGAAGGTCTTGCGCGTGTACTACTCGGACGACGACTCCGACACCTACAGCACCAATTTGCGCGACGACGTCATGAAGTCGTTCGCGGACAAGGGCTTCTCGGTCGAGGCCAGGGCTTTCACGCCCGATGGCGGCCAGCAGGCCCCGTCGTCACACGACCGCTACGGCGAGCGCCTCGTCGGCAACGCCGCCGCGGCCGGCCGGGACACCTGCTCCTACAACGGTTTCGTCCTCTTCGCCGGCCGCGGCGTCCCGGACTTCGGCGACTTCGCCACCGGCGCCGCCCAGTGCGGCAGCACCGCCACGATCATCGGCGACGACGACGTGTCCCGATATGTGGCGGACCAGGTGGCGCGCGAGCAGAACCGGGCGCTGCCGTACTACTACCTGTCCTTCGCCAGCGAACCGGCGACCGACCCGCAAGGCCTGGCGCGGGACTTCTACACCACTTTGGACCGGACGCTGTTCCCGTTCGAGCAAACGGAACGCGGCCGCTCCTTCGACGGCCACGCCGCCCTGTCCTACGACGCCGCCTTGGTGATGATCACGGCGACGGCATATTTGCGCGAGACGTCCGCCGACATCCCCGTGACGCCGGGCGCGGTGTGGCGCGAGATCACCGCCATCCACACCTCCCGCCCCGACGACCACCAGACGAACAAATACATCGAAGGCGTCAGCGGCACCATCGACTACGGCGGCGACATCGGCCGCCACGTCCCGGAAGCCAAGCCCGTGTCCGTACTGCGCGTCGAGGGCGGCGAGGTCGTGCGTGGGCTGCAGGGCTTCTGCGGCATGGCGGCGGGGCGCACGTCGGACGCTTGGTGCCCGGCGGATTCGTGAGAGTTACTCGGAAGGCCAGTAGCGGACCGAGCGCGTAGTCGATCAGGCAGATCATCCGCTGGCGGGCTCCTGGCGGGGTGGTTTCCAGCGGTGCCTGGCGCAGCCGAGTTCAGCGCCTTCGTCGAGCCGCGCGGACTTGAACGTGGGTCGGCGGCCACGGCTCACCGCAGCGGGCGGTACCGGAGATCCACCGCCAGCGCCGGGTCGCCGTCGTGGATGCGGGCCCAGCGGACGGGCGGCGTGCCCGGGCTGTCGAAGAGGCGTACGCCCGAGCCGAGCATCACGGGGGCCAGGTGCACGCGGAACTCGTCGATCAGGCCGAGTTCGAGGCATTGGCGGGCGATGTCCTGGCTGTGGATCTCCAGGTCCTTGCCTTTCGCGGCGGCCAGGCCGATCTCGACGGCCTCGGCCAAACCGCAGTCGAGGAAGGTGATGCCGTCGTCCGGCGCCGCGTCTTCGGGATGGTGGGTGAGCACGAACACCGGGCCGGTCCACGCGCCGCCGTAGGGTTGGCGGCTCGCTTGGCCGGGGAATTGCTGCGCGAGCGCGTCGTAGCCGCGGCGGCCGCCGAGGACGGCGCCGAGGGTGGAGATGGCGTCGTGGTGGGTGGCGGGGTCGACTTTGGTGCCGGCCATCCAGTCCATCGAGTGGCCGGGGCCGGCGGCGAAGCCGTCGAGCGACATCATCAGGTGCCAGCGCACGTTGCCCATGGGGGCCTCCGTTCGTTTTCGGTGTGCCCGTACTGACTGCCGGGCGCCCGAAAACTCATCGGCCGAGCATCCACCTGACGAAGTCGAAGAACTCCTTGGCGTACAAGTGGGGTTCGTCGGCGGCCGCGGCGACCTCGTCGACCCAGCGGTAGACCTCGGCGTAACGCGGGAGCCGATCGGCTTCGTATGCGCGCAACGCGGCGGGGACGTCCGCCTGCGTGAGGTGGTCGGCGAGCACCAGCGCGTCCTCGATGCCCAGGGACGCGCCCGACGTGATGTGCGGGGACACGGCGTGCGCCGAATCGCCGGCGAGGGCGACGTGGGCGGAGACCCAGCGGGACTGCAGGGGCAGCGCCATCACGCGGTTGCTGACCACGCGGTCCTCCGGCGTCGCGTCGATGGCTTCGCGCAGGGGAAACGGCCAGCCGCCGTCGTAGAGGTGGGGGACGCGGGCGAGGGCTTCCTCCTTCGCGGACCGCGTGGTGGGCGGCGAACCCAGCTGCGCGAGGACCCAGAACGCCGTGCCGCCGCCGCTGCGGACCACACCGCCGCGGGTGCGTTCGCGGCCGACGACGAAGCGTTCCACCGTGATCTCCGGGATCGCGCTCTCCGCGACGATCCCGCGCCACGCCAGGTGGCCCGGGTACTCCTGCGCGGCCGAGACGGGGGAGAGCTGCTCGCGGACGCGTGAGTACACGCCGTCGGCGCCGACGAGGAGGTCGGCTTCCTCGGTGGAACCGTCGGCGAACTCCACGGTGACGCCGTCATCGTGGTCCCGGTAGCCGGTCACGCGGGCGCCGGTGCGCAGTTCGTCGGCGCTCAGCGCGGCGGCGAGCAGCTCGTTGAGGCGCTGGCGGGTGACCATGAGGTAGTCGACGTCGGCGAGGTCGCCGTAGTACTCGTCCATGACCTGCCCGGCCGGGTCCTGGTAGCGGATCGCGCTCGGCGCGCCGGCCGCCCGGATGGTGCCACCCACGCCGAGCCGGTCGAACACCGCGAGCGCGTTGGCCCACAGCCCCAGCGCGGCGCCGACCCCGCGGATCTCGGATTCCTGTTCGCACACCAGAGTTTCGAACCCCGCCTGCCGGAGCGCGAGCCCCGTCGTCAGCCCGACGACGCCGCCCCCGGCCACCACAGCTCGTTTTCGCACGCGCCACATCTTCCTCGGGGAATCGGCGCCGTGACAACCCGGAAAAGGTGTCCAGACCTCTCAAGACCTTCCGGAACGGGGCTTACCGGCAGTTCATGAGGCGCGCCCGCACGGCCGCGAGTCAGGTCGGCGGCTGACACGTGGTCTGTCGCCGGGTGGCTTTAGTGGCCCGGCAAGGAATGGTGCTGGCTGCCGGACTGCTGGTCGCGGGCTGCGGGGCGGCACCGGCGCCGACCGGGAACACCGGTGTCGTCGTGCCGGCCACCACGACCTCGGCTCCGAGCAGTTCTGCGTTGCCGGAAAGCACTTCCGCGACGCCGAAGACGACCGATTCGCCCGTTTCGACCACTTCGGTGCCGGCTTACGTCACACCGGAAACCACAGCTGCGAAAACCACGGCTCCGAAAACCACGGCGAAAGCCAAAACCACTCCGAAAACCACCGCGGCGCCGCCGAAAACCAACTCGACTGCCTGCAGCGCCGACTACTACCGCAATTCGTCCGGCGTGTGCGTCCACCGCCCGTCGTCCAACCCCGCCGGTGCGACCGCCAAGTGCAAAGACGGCAGCTACAGCTACAGCCAGCACCGCTCCGGCACCTGCTCCGGCCACGGCGGGGTCCTCACCTGGATCGCCCGCCCCGCGAGCTGATTCCCGGTGCACCTGCGTCAATGGTGGTGCGTCACCGTGGTGTGGTGAGTCGTCGTCGAGTGGGTGGTCGACGAATGCGTCGATCCGCTGCTGTGGCCGCGGATCGCGACGAAGTAGACGATCGCCGCGACGACGATCAGCGCGATGAGGGCCGCGATGGCGATCTTCGCCTTGCTGTAGGGCCGTTGACCCTGCACTTCGCCGGTGCGGCCGTTGACGAGGATCCGCCAGTTCTTGCCGGCGTAGACGTAGGTGGCGACCCAGACCGGGAGCAGCATCAGTTTGAAGGTGACGTCGCGGTGCTGCGTGTTCATCGACTGCACGCGCTGCTCGTCGCCGCCGATGTCGTGGCGGCAGTCGTCCTCGATGACCGGCGTCATGCGGCGCTTCGCTTCCTCGAAGCCGGTTTCGGCCTCGATGTCGTAGCGCAGCGCGAAATGCCCGGCGAGGAACTGCGGCTGATACGGCTCGGCCTGCTCCAGCGGCCACGGCGCGAGCTTGTCGAGCTCTTTGGCCGGCAGCTGGGTACTGCCCGGCACCAGCACGTCGTCGAAGAACCGGGCGACCTGGCCGCCCGCCGGATACCAGCGCGTGTGCCGCACCCGGCGGGTCTTCTGCTGCCCGTTGTCGTAGTAGGTCTCGGTGACCCAGTAGTGCTCGCCGCGCTGTCCGGAGTAGACGGTGTCCGTCTGCGAATCGTAGGTCCAGTGCGGGATGTAGGTGCTCTTGGTGGACTCGGCCGTGCCGACCTTCTTCAGCGCGTTCGGCGCGAACCAGCGCGAGTTCGTCCACTTCTTCAGGTGCGTGCTCACCGCGCCCTTGTCGAACTGGAACGGCAGCACGCCTTCGGGCACGAGCTGCCCGGACGCGTGCGCGTCGATCACCAAGGGGGCACCGCAGAACTGGCACAGACTGGCGGTTTCGTTCGTCTCGGTGGTGGCGCCGCAGCGCTGGCACTTGAAGACGTACTGGCCGATCGTGGCCACCGGTTTGCGGGCCAGGTCGGTCAGCTCGGCGAACGCGATCTCGCGGATCTGCCGGTCGCCCGCCGTGATCTCCTGGCGGTACCCGCAGTACGGGCACTGCATCGACGTCGACCCCGGCGCGAACTCCAGGCGGGCGCCGCAGCCGCCGCACGGGTAGGTGCTCGCGGCCGTGTGTGCCGGCGCGAACGCGGGTGGCGGACCCGACTGCGCGGGACCGCCGGGCACGGGTCCGCCTGGCATTGGTGCGCCCGGCATGGGTCCGCCGGGCATCGGGCCACCCGACATGGGTGCCCCGGGCATCGGTCCGCTCGGCATCGGGCCACCGGACGCCGGTCCGCCGGGCATGGCGCCGTTCGGCATCGGGCCACCCGGCATGGGCGCGCCAGGCATCGGACCACCGGGCATCGGGCTACCGGGCATGGGCCCGCTCGGCATCGGGCCGTGGTGCGGGTAGTTCGGGTTGGTCATGGCGGCTCCCCTCCGCTGGACGAGTCAGGACGGCTCAGGACTGCGGCGGCAGCGGCGGCGGGGTCGCGCCGAACAGCGGCGAGACCTCCGGCACCTGCGCGGCCGGCGTCCATTGCGGCATTCCGGACTTCCACACGAGGGTCTCCCGGGTCAGCGTGCCCGAGGAGATCTGCTGCCCGAGCTGGCTCCGGTCGAACGGGCCGAGCTGCTGACCGTTGGCCCCGACGAACCACTGCTCGGACTGCGGCAGCGGCGGCGGCATCTGCGGCGTCGGCGCGGACGGCGGCTGCTGCTGGTACTGCTGCGGCTGCTGCTGGTACTGGGGCTGTTGGTACTGCTGCGGCTGCTGGTACTGCTGTGGCGCGCCCTGCGGCCCCGCGGCGCGCTGGCCGAGCGCCATGCCGAGGCCGATGCCCAGGCCTTCGCCCGCGCCGCCCTGGTTGTTCGCGGCCGCCTCGATCGCGTTGGCGGACTGGAACTTCGTGTACTGGTCGAGATCGCCGACCACGCCCATCTGGGTCCGCTTGTCCATCGCGGCCTCGACCTCGGGCGGGACCGAGATGTTCTCGATGATGAACTTCGAGATCTCGATGCCGTTGGCGTGCAGTTCGAGGTTGAGCGCGTTGGCGATCGCGCCGCCGATCCGGTCCTGTTGGGTGACCAGGTCGAGCATCGGCACCTTGGCCGCGGCGATGGCGGGGCCGAGCTTGCCGATGATCATCTGCCGGAGGTACTCGGAGACCTCCTCGGTGCGGAACTGCGGGTCGGTGCCCGCGAGCTCCTTGAGCAGCGCGACCGGCTCGACCACGCGCACCGCGTACCCGCCGAACGCGCGGAGCCGGACCATGCCGAACTCCGGGTCGCGCAGGATGATCGGGTTCTGCGTGCCCCACTTGAGGTCGGTGAACTGCCGGGTGCTGACGAAGTAGACCTCGGCCTTGAACGGCGAGTTGAACCCGTACTTCCAGCCCTTGAGCGTGGACATGATCGGCATGTTCTGCGTCTGCAGCGTGTGCATGCCCGGGGCGTAGGCGTCGGCGACCTGGCCCTCGTTGACGAAGACCGCCGCCTGCGATTCGCGGACGGTGAGCTTGGCGCCCATCTTGATCTCGTTCTCGTAGCGCGGGAAACGCCACACGATCGTGTCACGACTGTCGTCGGTCCACTCGATGATGTCGATGAACTCGCCGCGGATCTTGTCGAAAATCCCCACGTACTTGGCCCCCGTCGCCTCCGTCGTTCCGGGCGCTCCCCGGCCCGTCGACACAGTACCGCGCGCCCCGTCCGGACGCGGCCGGATGGGGCGGGCCTGTCGGGCGGCGGACCGCGGTGCCCGAAATCGGTCATCATGAGTGGCGGGAAGCGAGTCCTTCCGGCGGCGGCCGGAACCGCAGGCACACGGGAACGCGGAGGCACGGTGGCGCGCTGGACGACGGGCGAGTCGGTGCTCGCCAGAGGTGCGCGCGTGCTGGAGGCGTTCGACGAGGAGCATCGGGTCCTGACGGTCGCCGAGATCGCGCGGAAGGCGGGCCTGCCGGTGCCGACGGTGCACCGGCTCGTGGCGCAGCTGCTCGAGGTCGGGTTCCTGGAGCGCGCCGAGGACCACCGGGTCCGGATCGGGCTGCACCTGTGGGAGCTGGCCGCGCTGGGGGCCCGCGCGCTGGATCTGCGCGAGGCCGCGATGCCGTACCTGGAGGACGTGCACGTCGCGACCCGGCAGCACACGCAGCTGAGCGTGCTGGAGGGCAAAGACGTGCTCGTGGTCGAGTGGCTGAAGGCCCGCAACGTGCTGAAGGAGCTGATCCTGCACGCCGGACGGCGGGTGCCCGCGCACGTCGTGGCCGCGGGAGCGGTGCTGATGGCGCACGCGGGTGCCGAGCTGAGGGACGAGGTGCTCGCGGGACCGCTGGCGCGGTTCAACGAGAAGACCCCGACCGAGCCGGGTGAGCTACGGCGGCTGTGGGCGTACGCACGCAAGCACGGCTATGTCGTGTGCGACGGGTTCGTGAGCCCACGGGCGGTGAGCGTCGCGGTGCCGGTGACCGGCCGCGACGATGCCGTGGTGGCGGCGATCGGCGTGGTCGCCCCGACGAAGGGCATCCAGCCGATGGCGCTGGTGCCGGCGCTGCTCGCGGCGGCCCACGGGATCGGGCGGGCGTTGCGTTCGCCGGTGCCCGCGAGGCCGACGCGCATGTGGCCGGACCGACCGGCACTCCATTGATCGGAGCCGCCGTTGAGCGGCGGCGTTCCCGGGCGCTTGAGTGGGTTTTCACCACCACGAGCGAGGAGTTCCCATGGACGTCGGCACCGCCTACGGACGCCAGCCCGGTCAGTCCCTGCTGGAGCTGGCCCAGGTCGGACCCGGCACGCCGTACGGCGAGGTTCTGCGCCGCTACTGGCAGCCGATCGCACTGTCGGCCGACGCCACCACGACCCCCCAACGGCTGCGGATCCTCGGCGAGGATCTCGTGCTCTTCCGCACCCGCCGCGGGGCGCCCGGCCTGCTCGCGCCGGACTGCGCGCACCGGGGCGCGTCGCTGTTCTACGGCGGCGTCGAGGAAAACGGCATTCGCTGCTGCTACCACGGCTGGGTCTTCGACACCGAGGGTCACTGTCTCGAGCAGCCGTGCGAACCGGAGCTGGGCCGCCACCGCGACCGGGTGCGCCAGCCGTGGTACCCGCTGAAGGAGTACCACGGGCTCATCTTCGCCTACCTGGGCCCGCCGGATCGCAAACCCGCGTTCCCCGTCTACGACGTGCTGGAGAACCTCGGCGAAGGTGAAGCCGTGTATGCCGACGACAAGAGCTTCGGCGCCGGCGGACCGGCCGAAGTGGACTTCAACTGGCTCCAGCACTGGGAAAACGTGATGGACCCGTTCCACATCCCCATCCTGCACGCGCGCTTCTCCGGCAACCAGTTCATCCCGGAGATGGCGGTGCTGCCCGAATGCACGTTTTCCTGCACCGAGCAGGGCGTGCGCGTCACGGCGCTGCGCGATTTTCCCGGCGGCCGCGTGCTCACGCGGCTGACCGACGTGGTCTTCCCGAACGTCCGGCTGATCCCGGGGCCGCGCCTGCAGGTGCTGGGGCCGACGACGATCGTCGGGTGGGCGGTGCCGTTCGACGACACGCACTTCAAGGTCTTCACGTTGTTCCGGGCCGCCGACCCCGGCTACCTGCGCACCGAGGGCCTGAAGCTGGGCGACGACCAGTTCTGGCACGAGCTCACCAAAGACGAGCACCAGCGCTACCCCGGCGACTACGAGGCACAGAAATCGCAGGGCGCGATCGCCGTGCACTCGCGCGAGTTCCTGACGACGACCGACCAGGGTGTCGCGATGCTGCGGCGCATGATGGCCAAGCAGATCAAGGCGGTCGCCGACGGCCACGACCCGGTCGGTGTCGTACGCGAGGGCGAGACCACGACCTACCACGTCGTGGCCGGAAGCTACTTCGACGGCGTGCCGGCGGAAGCCGGGGCCACCCCGTGACGGAGCTGCGGGTGGTGAGCATGACGTGGGAGGCGGACGGTGTGCTCTCCCTGCTGCTGGCGGATCCCGGCGGTGCGCCCGTGCCCGCGTGGACGCCGGGCGCGCACCTCGACCTCGACCTCGGCCCGGGACTGCGGCGCAGCTATTCGCTGTGCGGTGACCCGGGTGATCTGCGGACGGCGAAGATCGCCGTGTCGCGCGACCCCGCGGGCCGCGGCGGCTCCGAGTTCGTCCACACGCGACTGCGTCCCGGCGCACTGGTGACGGTCTCCGCGCCCAGGAACAACTTCGAGCTGGCCGACGCACCGGCTTACCTGTTCCTGGCGGGCGGGATCGGCATCACGCCGTTGCTGCCGATGATCGCGGAGGTGGCCGCGTCCCGAGCGCGGTGGCGGCTGGTGTACGGCGGCAGGCGGCGCGCGTCGATGGCGTTCCTGGACGTTCTCGAGGGTCTCGGCCCGGCGGTCCTCGTTCGTCCCGAGGACGAGTTCGGGCTGCTGGACCTCGACGAGGCGCTGGAAGAGACCACTTCGGACACTCTCGTCTACTGCTGCGGCCCGGAACCGTTGCTGGCGGCGGTCGAAAAGCGGTGCGCGGAGCACGGGCGGCAGCTGCGGCTGGAACGCTTCGCCGCGCGGCCACCGGGCCCGCCGCGGCCGGCGGGCCCGTTCGAGGTCGTCTGCGCACGCTCGGGGCTGACCGTGACCGTCGGTCCCGGCCGCAGCGTGCTGTCGGTGCTGGAGGAAGCCGGGTTGCCCGTCGCGTACTCCTGCGAGGACGGCATCTGCGGCACCTGCGAAACCGGGGTGCTCGAGGGCGATCTCGACCACCGCGACTCCGTGCTCACCGACGCGGAACGGGAAGCCGGCGACACGATGTTCATCTGCGTGTCCCGCTGCACGTCGCCGCGGCTGGTTCTCGACCTGTAGGAGGAAATCGTGAGCTCACGCCCGATCGCGGTCGTGGAGGTCGACGGCGTGCTCGCGCTGGACGACCCGAAGGTGCCGGTCGTGGAGACGGTCGTCCACGCCTACGGCCACCGCTGGGCCAGGCCGATCAGCATCCCGGTCGGTGCGTCCGCCGTGCTGCGACAGCTGGCCGAGGAGTTCGACGTGGTGTGGGCGAGCTCGTGGTCCCACAACGCCCATCCCGCGTTGCGCGAGGTGCTCGAACTGCCCGCCGAGCCGTGGCCGTTCCTGCCGGTGCAGTTCCGCAAGCTGGGCGCCATCCGCGCCTACGCGGCCGGCCGCCCGTGGGTCTGGATCGACGACGCCATCCACGACCTCGGCCACCTCCCCGATCCACCGGACGGCCTGCTGGTTCCGGTGGACGCGGGCGAGGGGATCGTCTCGGTCGATCCGGCGGCGCTGCGGGAGCAGCTGGCCCGCCTGAGCGCTGTCCCCGGCGGACGGTGACGCGGGCGCGTCATTGCTTTACTGCTCCGGCGGCGACGGTACCTGGCCCTGATCCGCCGTTGACCGGAATGACTGCTCCGTTCAGCCCAATCCGGTAAGTCGGATCAATCACGTACCTCCCGTCGAGGCCGGTCTAAGCGGTAGCGTTCCTTCCGGTACGGCGTACGACTGAACCGGGGGCACAACGTGGCTCAGACAAGCGGACGAGCGATCGTTCCTGTGCTCGCTTCGTGCGGCCTTGTCGCGTCCTTCATGCAGACGTTGGTGGTGCCGCTCATCCCGGCGTTTCCGAAGCTGCTCAACGCATCCGCGACCGACGCGTCGTGGGTCGTCACCGTGACGTTGCTGGCGGGCGCGATCATCACGCCCGTCGCGGGGCGGCTCGGGGACCTCTACGGCAAGCGGCGCGTGCTGCTCGCGAGCCTGGCCGTGCTGGTCGCCGGCTCGGTGATCTCGGCGCTGACGAGCTCGCTGGCGCTGATGGTCGTCGGCCGCGGGTTGCAGGGCTGCGCGATGGGCGTGATCCCACTGGGGATCAGCATCATGCGCGACGAGCTGCCGCCCGAGCGCGTCAGCGGCGCGGTCGCGTTGATGAGCGCGACGCTGGGTGTCGGCGGCGCGATCGGCCTGCCGCTGGCGGCGGTCGTGGCGCAGAACGCCGACTGGCACGTGCTGTTCTGGAGCGCCGCCGCGCTCGGTGTGGTGTGTGCGGCGCTGATCCTGCGCTACGTCGGCGAATCGCCCGTGCACACGCCCGCGCCGTTCGACTACCTGGGCGCGTTCGGCCTGGTCGTCGGGCTGACGTGCCTGCTGTTGCCGATCGTCAAGGGCGGCGAATGGGGCTGGGGCAGCGCCGGCACGCTCGGCAGCGCGGCCGCGGCCGTCGTCGTGCTGCTCGGGTGGGGCTGGTACCAGCTGCGCCGCCGGGACCCGCTCGTGGACCTGCGCGTGTCGGCGCGGCGGCCGGTGCTGTTCACGAACCTGGCGTCGATCCTCGTCGGGTTTTCCATGTACGCCATGGCATTGTCCTTCCCGCAGCTGCTGCAGGCACCGTCGGCCACCGGCTACGGACTCGGCCAGACGATGGTGCAGGCCGGCCTCTGCCTCGCGCCCAACGGCCTGGTCATGATGGCCCTGTCACCTGTCTCCGCGCGCCTGACCAACCGCTACGGCGCACGCGTCACCCTCATGACCGGGTCGATCGTGATCGCGATCGGTTACGTCTTCGCGATCCTGCTGATGGGCAACGTCGTCGAGCTCATCACCGCGTCCGTGATCATCGGTGCGGGCGTCGGCATCGCCTACGCCGCCATGCCCGCGCTCATCATGGGTTCGGTGCCGGTGACGGAAACCGCGTCCGCCAACGGTCTCAACTCCCTCATGCGGTCGGTCGGCACCTCGACGTCCAGCGCGGTGATGGCCACGCTGCTCGCGAGCTTGACCATCACCGTCGGCGGGCTGACCGTCCCTTCGCTCACGGGCTTCCGCACGACGTTCGCGGTGGCGGCCGTCGCCGCGGTGATCGGGCTGGGCCTCACGGCCCTCGTGCCCCGGGTCCGCGCGAAGACGGCCGCCCCGGAACCCGCTGTCGTCTAGGGAAAGAGGGCGGCGCCGTGGTTGTGGGCGTATCCGCGTGCCGGATGTGGCGGCTCAGCCGAGGTTGTTGATGCCGAGGGAGAAGTCGAAGTTCCCCACGCCGTGGCGGGCCAAGCCCATCGTCAACAGGCCCGCTCCCTCCAGCCAGTGGGCCATGCTCAGATCGCCGGTGTCGCGCGGGCGCAGTCCGAGGCTCTCGATGAACGTCGACACGCTCGCCTTGGCCTGCGCATCGTCGCCGGCGAGGAACACGTCCACGGGGCCGCCTTGGGCCAGGACGTGGCGGAAAAGAGTGTTGAAGGCCTTCACGACCCGGGCGCTCGCGGGCGCGGCCTCGGCCACGCTTTGGGCGACGGAGGTGTCGTGGGGGAGCGCCAGCCCGGTGCCGGTGGCGTTGAAGGGGTTGGTGATGTCGACGATGATCTTGCCGGCCAGCGCGTCCCGGAACTCGCGGACGATCGGCACGGCGCTGTCGAACAGCACGGCGAGGAGGACGATGTCGCCGGCCGGGGTGGCACCGAATGTCCCGGCCGTGGTGCCGCCGCCGAGTGTCTTGGCCAGGGCCGCGGATTTGGCCGCGTCGCGGCCGATCACCTCGACGGTGTTGCCGCCCGCCACCGCGAGCGTGCCGATGGTGCGGGCCATGTTTCCCGTACCGATGAGGGTGATGCTGCTCATGAGGTGCGCTCTCTTCTGCGTGGGTCAGATTGCGGTCGCGCCGCCGTCGGTGACGAGTTCCAGGCCGTTGACGTAACTGGAGTCGTCGGAGGCGAGGAACAGCGCGACGGCGGCGATTTCTTCGGGGCGGCCCATCTTTCCGCGGGGGATGAGGGACTCGAATGCGGCTTTGGTGGCCTCGTCGAACAGTTCTTCCTGTTTGGCGGTGGCGACCTGGCCGGGGGTCAGGACGTTGACCCGGATATTGCGGTCGCGCAGTTCGTTGAGCCAGACGCGGGCCCAGGCCTGCTGAACGGCTTTGCTTCCCGCGTAGAGGCTCCAGCCGGGGAACGCGCCGAGTGAGGCGTTGGATCCGGTCATGAAGATCGACCCGTTGTCGTTGATCAGTGGCAGTGCCTTCTGGACGGTGAAAAGGGTGCCGCGCGCGTTGAGCCAGAAGGCGCGGTGGAACTGTTCCTCGGTGATCTCGCCGAGGACGGCGGGTTCACCCGTTCCGGCGCTGGCCCACACCACGTCGATCGAGCCCTTTTCCCGCTTGACGGTGTCGTACAAGCGGTCCAGGTCGGCCAGGTCGGCCGCGTCACCCTGTACGGCGGTGACGTTGCGGCCGATCAGCTTGACGGCGTCGTCCAATGCTTCCTGCCGCCGAGCCTGGATGAAGACGTGCGCGCCTTCCTCGACGAACAGCTTGGCGCCGGCCAGTGCCAAGCCGGTGGATCCGCCGGTGATCACCGCTACCTTGCCGTCGAGCTTTCCCACAGCCACTCCGTTTCAGTTGCCCAGTCGATGTTATGTACACCGATCTGAGTGCTTAACGTAGCGGGCAGGCGCGCGGGATGCAAGCTATGTACACCGGTCGGTACCCAAGTCGGCTACACTGAGCGCGTGACAGAGGTGGAGAAGGGGCCGCGAGGCCTGCGCCGCGGCAGGGGCGCACGAGAGCGCATCGTCAGCGCGTCACAGCAACTGTTCCGCGATCAGGGCATCAACACCACGGGCATGGACCAGCTGTGCGCGGTGGCTGAAGTATCCAAACGCACGCTGTACCAGCACTTCGCCGGCAAGGACGAGCTGATCGCCGAATGCCTGCACCGATTCGATCCCGACATCCTGCCGGAGGTGTTCGACCGCGCCGACCTCACACCGCGCGAACGACTCCTCGCCGTGTTCGAGGTGCACGCGCCCCTGTGCCCCTTCATCCAGGCGGCAGTCGAAATCCCCGACCCGGGCCACCCGGCACGCGTGTACGCCCGCGACTACAAGAAAGCCTTCGCCGCTCGGCTCACCGAAACCGCTCGCGAGGCCGGCGCCACCGACCCCGAGCAACTCGGCGAGCAACTGGCGCTGCTCCTGGACGGCGCCGCGGCCCGCACCCGAGTCCTGAACACCGACGTGTTCACGACCGCCGCGGCCATCGCTGCCGCCCTCATCGACAGCGCCATCCCCGCGACAGCCCGGTGATGACGGCGGCGAGGGCCAACCGTCGAGGGTGAACCGGGTCAGACAAGTCCATCCGTAACTGCCACGCCGTCACCGGGTTCAGCAACACGGCTTGACGCGGGCAACTCGGGGTTCAGAGGAGCGGCGCCACCGCGGCGTCGATCAGGTGCGGTCCCGGCTCCGCCAGCGCCCGGCGGAACTGCTCGGCCAGCTCCTCCGCCGTGGTCGCGCGCGTGGCGGGCACGCCCATGCCCTCGGCCATCTTCGCGAAGTCCATGTCGGGCCGGCTGAGGTCCAGCAGATCCTTGGCCTTCGGCCCGTCCGACGCCGCGCCGACGCGCTGCAGCTCCATGCGCAGGATCGCGTAGGCGTGGTTGTTGAGGATGACCGTGGTGACGTCGAGGTTTTCGCGCGCCTGCGTCCACAGCGCGGAGATCGTGTACATCGCGCTGCCGTCGGACTGCAGGTTGATCACCGGCCGCGACGGCGCGGCGATCGCGGCGCCCGTGGCCACCGGCATGCCGTAGCCGATCGCGCCGCCGGTCAGCGTCAGCACGTCGTGGCGCGGGGCGCCGGCCGTGGCGCCGGGCAGCAGCAGGCCGGACGTGTTGGCCTCGTCGGCGATGATCGCCTGCTCCGGCAGCAGCGCGCCGATCACCTCGACCCAGTTCTGTGCCGTCAGCGGTCCGCTCGGCAACTTCGGCCGCGAAGCCTCCTGCAACACCGGTTCGACGTCGGCGGCGACGATCGCGGCGACGTCGGCCAGTGCGGTCGCCACGTCCTGCCCGACCTCCGCCAGCACGTGGACCTTCGCGCCCTCGGGCACGAGCACGCTCGGCTTGCCGGGGTAGGCGAAGAACGACACCGGCGCGCGCGTGCCGGCCACGATCAGGTGCTTCACGCCGTCGAGCTGGTACATCGCCTGCTCCGACAGGTACCCGAGGCGCTCGATGTTCGGCAGGCCCGCGCCGCGTTCGAGACGCGCCGGGAACGTCTCGACCAATGCCTTGGCGCCCGTCGCGGCGGCGATGCGGCTGGTGGCCAGCAGCCCGGCCTCACGGCAGGCGGGTCCGCCGATGAGCAGCGCCACCGATTCGCCGCTGCGCAGCACCTCGGCGATGTTCTTCACGGTCGTCGCGTCCACCGCCTGCGGCGCGCGCGGCGGGATCGGCGCGCACGTCTCGCCGCCCTCGCCCCACGACGCGTCGGCGGGCAGGATCAGCGTGGCCACCCGGCCCGGCGCGTCCTGCGAAGCCGCGACGGCCGCGGCCGCGTCGGCACCGACGTCCTTGGTGTGCGAAGAGCGGCGCACCCAGCCTTCGAGCGAACCCGCGAGCGCGTCGATGTCCGACTCGAGCGGGGCGTCGTACTGCTTGTGGTAGGTGGCGTGGTCGCCGACGACGTTGACCACCGGCGTGTGCGCGCGGCGCGCGTTGTGCAGGTTGGCCAGCCCGTTGCCGAGCCCCGGGCCGAGGTGCAGCAGGGTCGCGGCGGGCTTCTCGGCGATGCGCGCGTAGCCGTCGGCCGCGCCGGTCACCACGCCCTCGAACAGCCCGAGCACCCCGCGCATCTCCGGCACGGAGTCGAGCGCGGCGACGAAGTGCATCTCCGACGTGCCGGGGTTCGAGAAGCAGACCTCCACCCCGGCGTCGACGAGGGTGCGGATCAGGGACTGGGCGCCGTTCATGCTGCTCACTTTCTGGGTCAGGCTCAGGGCTCAGGAGAAGAGGACACCGGGGTTGAGGATGCCGGCGGGGTCGAAGCCCTGCTTGATCCGCCGCAGCAGCTCGAGCTTCGCCGGGTCTTCGAGTTCCTTGTGGTACTTGGTTTTCGTGCGGCCGAGGCCGTGCTCGCCGGAGATCGCGCCGCCGAGGTCCATGGCACAGGTGAAGATGTCGGTGAGCAGTTTCGTGCGCACCTCGGGGTCTTTGCAGAAGATCGCGAGGTGGACGTTGCCGTCGCCGGCGTGCCCGCAGCCGATCGCGCCGGCGCCCGCGGCCTGTGCCAGCTCGCGCGCCTTCGTGAGGAACGGGGACATCGACGAGCGCGGCACGACCACGTCGATCACGTCGTCGGCGCCCGCGGACTTGGCCGACCAGAACGCCTTTTCCCGCGCCTCGATGAGCTTGCGCGCGGAGCCGCCTTCGAGCACGTACACGTCGATCGCGCCGAGTTCACCCAGCAGCTCGCCGAGCGTCTCGACGTCTTCGGCGAGCCGGCCGGTGTCGCGGTTTTCCAGCGCCACCACCAGATACGCCTGCACCCGGTCGCGGATCGCGTCGGGGACCCCGAGCTCGAGCTTCTCGTTGTAGACGAGCGCGGCCATCGTGAGGTTGTCGATGTACTCGAGGATGTGCGGCGCGAGGCCGCTGGTCACCACCTTCGGCACCGCGGCCATCACCTGGTCGAAGTCGTCGAACGGCGCGAGCACGGTGGCGCCGTGGGGCAGCCGCGGGTGCAGCTTCACCGTTACCTCGGTGGCGAGCGCGAGCGTGCCCTCCGAGCCGACGATCAGCTGCGTGAGGTCGTAGCCCGTGGAGATCTTCGACGTGCGCCCGCCCGTGCGGATGATCTCGCCGGTGGGCAGCACGGCTTGCAGGCCCAGGACGTTGCTGCGGGTCACGCCGTACTTGATCGCGCGCATGCCGCCCGCGTTGGTGCCGACGTTGCCGCCGACGCTCGCGCTCAGCTCCCCGGGGTACACGGGGTAGGTCAGGCCGGCCTCGGCCGTGCGCTGGTCCAGCTCCGCGAGCGTGACACCCGGCTGCACCACCGCGACGTGGTTCACGGTGTCGATTTCGAGGACGGAGTTCATTCGCTCGAACGACACGAGCAGACCGCCTTCGACGGGTCGCGCGGCGGCGGAGAGCCCGGTACCGGAGCCACGCGCGGTCACGGGCAGCCCGGCTTCCGACGCGGCCTTCAGCAGCTCCGCGACTTCCTCGGCGCTGTGCGGCTTCGCGACGTACGCGGGCTTCTGCTGCTGCACGCTGAGCGCTTCGTCGTGGGCGTAGTCGTCGGAGATCGCGTCGCCGACCAGCAGGTTCTCCGCCCCGACGATGTCCGCCAGCCGTGCCGCGACGGTACCCATCAGCTGCCACTCCCTCACGCGCCGGTGCCTGGTTACCGAAGCGTAGTACGTCGCGTGGAGGGCTCGCTATGAAACTTCTTCACGTTCGTCGGAGGGGTGTCGCGAAGGGACCGTTCGCGCCCCTGCGGCGACCGGTGGCCTCGGTGCCGCGTCTCCTTCGCCTGGAAATGAAAAAACGACCATTTCGGCGACGCCCCGCGAGTCGCCGAAAAATGGCCGGAAAGAAAACTGTGCCGCGCCGTTGCGCTCGGCGTGGCAGTTGATTCAGTAAAGCGCTGACCGAGGGGACCGGCCCGCGCCAACAGGCCGGCCCCCGGTGAAACCTTGCCGCCAGATCAGACAAGCCAGCCGAGCACGTGCGCCAGGTGGGCGAGCAGACCCGTGATCAGGTCGTGGCCGTGGTGCGCGTGCTGGATGAACGTGTGCATTGAGGGGCTCCTTGTTCTGATTTGTGTTCAGTTGTGCTCTCGCGAGGAGCGACCGAAGATTTTCACCGCCCTGGCGTGGTGTCAAAAAGCCATTCGCCGGCCGGGCCGGGCGTCACGAATCTTCCCACCATAAACGCGTAAGGCTTTCGTGTTCTGCGGCGGGGTGCCATTGTGGACGGACGGCCACCGTAGGTAGCCGAGAGTCGAGTTGATCACTCTGGGTAGCAGACCTGCGTTGCGACAACCGGGCGTCGTCGTTACCCGAACCGGTGACGGGGCTGCCACGAATGGTGAGTCTCGGAGGTTCACACGCCCGGGTGACGGAGGCGTGGTGTCAACGCCCGCGACGGCCGCGTCAAAGCTTCGTCAACGGCCCGAGTTCCTTGTGCCCGACCGCTTTAGCGTCGCGGGCGAAGGAGGTGTGCCGTGCCCGGACCGCTGCACGTGACCGGCTACCGCAAGGCCGTCGAGGTGATCGACGTGCTCACCGAGGGTGAGACGGGCTTCACCGAACTGCGCAGGCGCACCCGACTGTCGCGTCACTGGCTCACCCGGGTGCTGAGGGTGCTCGCCGCCGAAGGGCTCGTCCGGGGGACCGGTTCGTGGGACGAGCGCCCGGCGCCGGACACGCGGTTCGCGCTCACCGAAGAAGGCCGGTGCCTGGCCGACGAGCTCGCCGACCTCGACGTGTGGACGGCGCTGTACGAGAACTACCTCAACGGCGCCAACTGAGCTGGGGATGCTGGGGACGACGGAGGCCTCCGCGCCCGTCCGGACACCGGACGCGGAGGCCTCCGCCGGCGGGGCTACTCGGCGCGCGCGTACGTGAGCGTCTCGCCTTCGACGCCGCGCAGCCACAGGTCCTGCGCGGCCGCCGCCATCTCGGCGAGGCCCTCTTCGATCGTGGCGAACACGTTGCCCGGCACCCAGCCGGCGTCGCCGTTGATCAGGAGGTTGTTGCGCCCGTAGAAGATCGCGAGGTCCGTGGCGCCCTGGTCGCCGTGGGCCTCGCTGTCGTCGTCGTAGCCGTACGCGGGGTTGCCGATCTCCCACGCCTCGAACCCGAAGTACACGACGTCGCCCGGGATCGGCGTGATGGTCGGGTTTTCGCGGCCCGGCTTGGGGTTCGCGAAGGGCGGCACGAGCGTGTAGACCTCGTTGCGCGCGTACTTCGCGTGGTAGGCCGAGCCGCTCTGCGGCAGCGCGTCCCACACGGCCTGGCAGGTGCGCGGCGCCTCGGCGTCGAGCAGCCGCGCGCGGCAGGAGACGCCGCGCTTGTCGAGCGTGATCGTGATGTAGCGCGCCATTGCTCAGCTCCCCGCGGTGACGGAGGCGACCACGTCGCCCCAGATCTTCAGTGCGTCGTCGACCTGCTCGGCGTTCACGACGAGCGGCGGAACCATGCGGACCACGTTCGAGTAGGCGCCGCAGGTGAGCAGCAGCAGGCCGCTCTTCGACGCAAGCTGCTGGGCGGCCGCGGCCGTCGCGCCGTCGGGCTCGCCGTCGGCGGTGGTGAACTCGGTGCCCACGAGCAGGCCGAGGCCGCGGACGTCGCCGATCACCGGCGTCTTGTCCGCGATCAGCCGCGCGCCTTCGAGCAGCTGACGGCCGCGGTCGGCGGCGTTCTCCACCAGCTTCTCGTCGCGGATCACGTCGAGCGTCGCGATCGCCGCCGCGCACGACACCGCGTTGCCCCCGTACGTGCCGCCCTGCGAACCCGGGTACGCCTTCGCCATCAGCTCCTGCGAAGCGGCGATGCCGGACAGGGGGAAGCCGCTGGCGAGGCCCTTCGCGATGAGGACGACGTCGGGCGTGATGCCGAAGTGGTCGTGGCCCCAGAACTTGCCGGTGCGGCCGAAGCCGGCCTGCACCTCGTCGACCACGAGCACGATGCCGTGGCGGTCGGCGCGCTCGCGCAGGCCGGCCATGAACTCGCTGTTGGCCGGCACGTAGCCGCCCTCGCCGAGCACCGGCTCGACGAAGAACGCGGCGGTCTCGCTCGGCGCGGAGACGGTCTGGAACAGGTAGTCGAGCTCGCGCAATGCGAACTTCGTGGCGGTCTGCTCGTCCCAGCCGTAGTGGAAGGCGTAGGGGAACGGCGCCACGTGCACGCCGCCCATCAGCGGGCCGATGCCGGTGCTGAACCGGGTGCCCGACGTGGTCATGGTGGCCGCCGCGACCGTGCGGCCGTGGAATCCGCCCTGGAACACGATCACGTTGGGGCGCTTGGTCGCCTGGCGCGCGAGGCGCAGTGCGGCTTCGACGGCTTCGCTGCCGGAGTTGGCGTAGAACAGCGAGTCGAGACCCGTCGGCAGCACCTCGCCGAGGCGCTTCGTGAGCTCCAGCAACGGCTTGTGCATCACGGTCGTGTACTGCCCGTGGATGAGCTTGCCGATCTGGTCGCGCGCGGCCTCGACGACGCGCGGGTGGCAGTGGCCGGTACTGGTCACGCCGATCCCCGCGGTGAAGTCGAGGTGACGTTTCCCGTCGACGTCGTAGAGGTACACCCCTTCACCGTGGTCGACCACGACGGGAGTTGCCTGCTTGAGCAGCGGGGAAAGCTCGGCCATGCGGCGCTCCTGGTTCTTGGTGTGAGGTTGCTTGGGAAAGCACGGTAGCGGTTGTCGATTGTTGACAATATCCATAGCATGGCCTCGGGACAACACGGAGGAGCAAGCTGGATGAGCGCGATCACTGAAGCCGGCGTCGTCGGCGCGGTCGACAAGGAACTCTTCATCGGCGGCAAGTGGGTGCCCGCGAAGAGCGGGAAGACCTTCGAGGTGCAGGACCCGTCCACCGGCACCGCCCTGTGCGAGGTGGCCGACGCGGGCGCCGAGGACGGCATGGCGGCCCTCGACGCGGCCGTCGCCGCGCAGGCCGGCTGGGCCGCCGTCGCGCCCCGTGAACGAGGTGAAATTCTTCGCCGGGCCTACGACAAGCTGATCGAGCGCCGTGACGAGCTGGCGCTGCTGATGACCCTCGAGATGGGCAAGCCGCTGGCCGAGGCCGCCGGCGAGATCACCTACGCCGCCGAGTTCTTCCGCTGGTTCGCCGAGGAAGCCGTGCGCATCGACGGCGGGTACGCGACGGCGCCCAACGGCGCCGGCCGCTTCCTGATCACCAAGCAGCCCGTGGGTCCGACGCTGCTGATCACGCCGTGGAACTTCCCGATGGCGATGGGCACGCGCAAGATCGGCCCGGCCGTGGCCGCCGGCTGCACGATGGTGATCAAGCCGGCCGCGCAGACGCCGCTGTCGATGCTCGCGCTGGCGTCGATCCTGGCCGAGGCGGGGCTGCCCGAGGGCGTGCTGAACGTCGTCACGACCACCGACGCGGGTGGCGTGATGGAGCCGCTGATCCGCGACGGACGCGCGCGCAAGCTGTCGTTCACCGGGTCCACCGCGGTGGGGCGCAAGCTGCTGGAGCAGTGCGCGGAGAAGGTGCTGCGCACGTCGATGGAGCTGGGTGGCAACGCGCCGTTCCTGGTCTTCGACGACGCGGACCTCGACGCCGCCGTCGAAGGTGCGATGCAGGCGAAGATGCGCAACATCGGCGAAGCGTGCACGGCGGCCAACCGTTTCTACGTGCAGCGTGGCGTGGCCGAAGAGTTCTCCCGGCGGCTGACCGAGCGCATGCAGGCGCTGGCGATGGGCCGCGGCACCGAGGAGGGCGTGGTCGTCGGCCCGCTGATCGACGAAGCCGCCGTGAACAAGGTGACCGCGCTGGTCAAGGACGCCACCGACCGCGGCGCGCGGGTGCTCACCGGCGGCGCGACCGTGGACGGGCCCGGCCACTTCTACCAGGCCACGGTGCTCACGGACGTGCCGGTCGACGCGCGGATGGCGTCGGAGGAGATCTTCGGGCCGGTCGCGCCGATCACCTCGTTCGACACCGAGGACGAGGCGGTCGCGAAGGCCAACGACACCGAGTACGGCCTGGTGTCGTACGTGTTCACGAACGACGTGAAGCGGGCGCTGCGCGTGTCGGAGCGTCTCGAGGCCGGGATGATCGGGCTGAACCAGGGCATCGTGTCGAACCCGGCGGCGCCGTTCGGCGGCATCAAGCAGTCGGGCCTCGGGCGTGAGGGCGGCACGGTCGGCATCGAGGAGTTCCTCGAGACCAAGTACATCGCGGTGGGCCTGTGAGCGAGTACCGCATCGCGAGCATCCCGGGCGACGGGATCGGCGTCGACGTCACGGTCGAGGCGCGCAAGGTCCTGGACGCGGCCGCTGCTCGGCACGGCTTTTCCTTGCGGTGGACCGAGTTCGACTGGAGCTGCGAGCGCTACACGCAGACCGGCTCGATGATGCCGGACGACGGCGTGGCGCAGCTGGCGGCGTTCGACGGCATCCTGCTGGGTGCCGTCGGGTTCCCTGGCGTACCGGACCACATTTCCTTGTGGGGCTTGCTGATCCCGCTGCGGCGCGCGTTCCAGCAGTACGTGAACCTGCGGCCGGTGCGGCTGCTGCCGGGCACCACATCGGTGCTTTCGGGGCGGACGGCCGAAGAGCTGGAGATGGTGATCGTCCGCGAGAACTCTGAAGGCGAGTACTCGGCGATCGGCGGACGGCACAACTCCGGGCGGCCCGACGAGTTCGTGCTGCAGGAATCCGTGTTCACGCGGGTCGGGGTGGAGCGGATCATCCGGTACGCGTTCGAGCTGGCGCGTACGCGTTCTTCTCGCGTGACGTCGGCGACGAAATCCAACGGGCTGATCCACTCGATGCCGTTCTGGGACGAGATCTTCGCCGAGGTCGCGGCGAAGTACCCGGATGTCGAAAGTGGACAGATGCACGTGGACGCGTTGGCAGCGCGCATGGTTCAGGCGCCCGACCGGCTCGACGTCGTCGTCGGGTCGAACCTCTTCGGCGACATCCTGAGTGACCTGGCGGCCGCCGTCACGGGCGGACTGGGCATGGCACCGTCCGGAAACATCAACCCATCGGGTGAGTTTCCGTCGATGTTCGAAGCGGTCCACGGGAGCGCTCCGGACATCGCCGGGCAGGGCATCGCCAACCCGGTGGCCCAGATCCTGGCGGGCGCGATGCTGCTCGAACACCTGGGCGAAACCGTTGCCGCGCAAGCGATCCGCACGTCCGTCGACGAGGTGCTCACGGCCGGCGCCGAGCTCACCCCCGACCTCGGCGGCACCGCTACCACAACTCGCCTCGGCACGGCGGTGGCCGAAGCGCTCCGCTGATTTTTCGTCGGTGCTCCCCGCTTCACTACTCCTCGACCGACCGGCTCCCGCCGGACCGGTTTCGTCGAGCGAGGGGGAGCACCGATGTGCGAGCAGTGCGAGAACGGGAGAAGACCCGGGGCGAGTTACCTGGCGGAGGTCCTGGAACGGATCCAGGAGTACGGCTGGTGCGTCCAGGGCGTGCTGGGGGCGGGTCCCCGGCCGCCCTGGGCCTACACCGTCGGCCTGACGGCCCACGGGCTGCCGGAGCTGGTGGTCACCGGCCTGCCGCCGCACCCGTCCATCCTGCTGCTCGGCGCCGCCGCCGAACGCTCCTTCGACTCCGGCCCACCGCGGCCCGGCGAGATCTTTTCCTTGCGGGGCATGCCTTCCGTCGAGGTCGTCGCCCTCACGTCACCGTCGGCGCACCTGTCGGTCGCGGTTTCCCTGTACGGCCACGACATCCGCGCGCTCCAGCTCGTCCACGCCGACGAAGCCGGCCGCTTCCCGTGGTCCCCGTCCTACCGCGACGGCCTCGGCGGCCAGCCGGTGCTGGGGACGCGGTCCGATGACTGAGCGAGGATGGCCGCGTCTTCGCGCCGGGCGATTGTGCGGCATGGCAAGAGAATCGGGCTCCGGCAACCGCCGTCGGCGGATCACGGGCGTTCGCGCTGCCGTGGCGGCCGTGCCCCTCAGCCGGTCCGGCGGCTGCCGGTCGAAGGCTCGGCGGGCGTGGCGCCGTCTTGGCCGCGGACTGTCGGGTGCGGCTGTCCGCCGCTCTCGGTTTCTCCTTGCGGCGGCGGGTGAATCCCGGCAACGCGGCGTGCGGCGGCCCGTGAGCCGGGCTGCCGCACGCGGCTCGCGGTCAGGCCGGAGCCGGTGCTTCGCCTTCCTTCAGGCTCGTCCCCGGCACCAGCCGGCCGATCGCGTCGTCCATGTGGGCGTCCAGCAGGTGCAGGGCCGCGTCCGCGTCGCCGGTGCGCAGGGCGTCGATGATGCGCGTGTGCTCGTCCACGCGGTCTTCCACGCCCTGGTAGGTGCTTTGCAGCAGCGTCAGGCACATGCGCGTCTCGATGAGGAGGGTGCGGGCCATGCGCACGAGGCGTTTGCTGCCGGAGGCGTTGATGAGGGCCTCGTGGAAGGCGAGGTCGGCGGCCGACAGCGCGGCGGGGTCGTCGTCGTTCGCGGCGGTGGCCATGTCGGCCACGAACTGCTCCAGGGAGGCCGCGATGAGCTCGCGGTCGCCGCGCAGGGCGCACAGGAGGGCGGCGCGTTCGACGGCCGAGCGGGCGAGGTAGATGTCGAACACGTCGCTCGGTTCGAGGTCGATCACGAACAGGCCGCGGTGGCGCTCGCTGCGGAGCAGGCCTTCGGAGACGAGGTGTTGCATCGCCTCGCGCAGCGGGCCGCGCGAGACCTGGAAGCGGGAGGCGAGGTCGGTCTCGCCGAGCTGGGTGCCGGGAGGCAGCGCGCCGGTCATGATCGCGTCGCGCAGCTGGCGCGCGATCACCGCGGCGGTCGACTCCCGGCTGACCGGTTCGATGTCGGGCAGGACGACCACGGCTCAGCTCCTCACCCGGAACAACGCGCCCAGCGAACGCACCAGGCGCGTGGTGCCGGTGAGCCGCAGGCCTTCCCAGATCGTCACCTGGTTCGCGGTGAGCACGGGCTTGCCCAGCGCCGTCTCGATGGTGTTGATCTCGCCCAGTGTGCGCATCGCGGTGTCCGGCACGAGCACGGCGTCGGCCTCGGGCTGGTCGTTCTCCACGGCCAGGCGCACCACGGCTTCGGGCTCCAGGCGGCCGACCTCGGCGGCGGTGTCGATGCCCGCGCTCGCCATCGTGAGCACCTCGACGCCGCCGGCGGCGAGGAAGTCCACGAACAGGCGCGCCACGTCGTCGGGGTAGCTCGCGGCCACCGCGACCCGCTTCACGCCGAGGGCCTGCGCCGCGTGCACGAAGGCGAACGACGTGCTCGATGCCGGGACCCCGGCCACCGCGGCGAGGCGGTCGGCCTGGTCGCGCGCCCCGTCCCAGCCGTACACGAAGCTGCCGGACGTGCAGGCCCAGATCACCGCGTCGGGCTCGTGCTTGGCGAGCAGAGTGGCACCGTCGGCGAGCCGGGCCTCGCTGCCGAGGTCGAGCAGCTCGGGCACGGCGTGCAGGTCGGTGCCGTAGATGTGCTCGACCGGCAGCCGGATGTCGCCTTCGTCGGCGTCCGATCCGCCGAGCAGCTGCTCGGCGAGCGGGTAGTCGTCCTCGGCCGCATGGTCGGGGTAGATGAAGCCGATCGTGGTCACGAAACCTCCGGGATGAGCAGATTGTCGACAATCTTAGTCAGATGCGTCAAGAGACCTCCCGCAGCCACTTGCCGGGGCCGACGATCGGCAGGTGCATGCGGCGCAGGCACGCCCACATGGTCAGCTGGTTGGCCGTGAGCACGGGCTTGCCCAGCGCGGTCTCGAGGGGCTCGATCAAGTCGAACGTGGGGAGGTTGGTGCAGCTGACGAAGATCGCTTCGGCGTCGCTGTGATCGGCGGCGAGGATGCGCTCGGCGATGGTGCGGTAGCTGACCTTCCAGATGCCGCCGCCCAGGCCGAGGTGGTCGCTGGACACGGTGGTCACGCCGAGCTCGGCGAGGAAGTCGTGGAGCTTGCCGGTGAGGTCGGCGTCGTAGGGGGTGAGCACCGAGATCCGGTGCAGGTCGAGTTGCTGCAGCACCTCGGCCAGCGCCCCCGAGGTCGTCACGGCGTCGGGCGCGCCCGCGTCGCAGATCGCCTTGGTGAGGGAACGCTCGTAGTCGATGCCGTTGACGAAGCTGCCCGACGTGCAGAGGTAGGCGACCACCTCCGGCTCGACGTGAAGCACGTCGCGGGTCGCGGCCGCGAGGTGGCGGCTGTCGCTCACGAGCTGCGCCATCTCCATGCTCACGGGCACGGGCTCGTACGGCGTGCGGGCGAGGTGGAGGGAGACCTCCATCGGCACCCAACGCCAGAGTTCGCGTTCGAGGGCGAGGTCGAACGGCGCGATCACGCCGATGCCGCGCTGTGCGAGCGGGCCCTCGAACGCGAGGAAGTCAAGATCCAAGGCTCAGCCTCCGGAATACGCCTGTGCAGATGACACGTCCGGTGCTCCGGGGGTCGTTCCTCGGATTGTTGACAATCATACGAGCCACTTTTACGGTGTCAATGTGATCGCCTCGGAATTTCCCGTGCTGGCGGTGCTGTGCGGGTCGGCTCCACCACCGGACATGGCCGCTATCGAAGAGGCGGCGGTGGTTCGTTACACCGACGCGCGAGGACTACCCGAAGCGCTTACCGGAGCCCAGGGGCTGTTCGTCTACGATTTCCTCTCCACGGCCGTGCCCGGCGCGTGGCACGCGGCCGGCGACCTGCGCTGGTTGCACATCGCGAGCGCGGGCGTCGACCCGGTGCTGTTCCCGGGGCTGGTCGAGAGCGATGTCGTGCTCACGAACTCGCGGGGCGTCTTCGACGACGCCATCGCGGAGTACGTGCTGGGCGTGGTTCTGGCCTTCGCCAAGGACTTCGCGCGATCGCTGGACCTGCAGCGCGCCGGCACGTGGCAGCACCGCGAGACCGAACGCGTCACCGGCAAAGAGGTGCTCGTGGTCGGCACCGGGCCCATCGGCCGCTCGATCGCACGGCTGCTGCGCGCGGCCGGCCTGCGCGTGTCCGGGGCCGGGCGGCGTCCGCGCACGGGCGACCCCGACTTCGGCACGGTGCACGACTCCGCCGAGCTCACGAAGCACTTGCCGGTGTTCGACTACGTCGTGGCCGTCGCACCGCTGACCGAGCAGACGAAGGGCATGTTCGACGCGGAAGCGTTCGCGGCGATGAAGCCGTCGGCGCGGTTCGTGAACGTCGGGCGCGGCGAGCTGGTGGTCACGTCCGACCTGGTGGCGGCGTTGCGCGGCGGGCAGATCGCGGGCGCGGCCCTCGACGTGTTCGACACCGAGCCGCTGCCGGGCGACAGTCCACTCTGGACAATGCCGGACGTGCTGCTGTCGCCGCACATGTCGGGGGACTTCCTCGGCTGGCGCAGCACCCTGGTAGAGGTGTTCACGGCGAACTTCCGCCGCTGGGTGGCCGGGGAGCCGTTGCGCAACGTCGTGGACAAACGGCTCGGTTACGTGCCGTCGGAATCTCAGGGAGCAGCCGGATGAGCCACCGGGAACTGACCGCCAGCGAATTGGTCGCCGCCTACGCCACCGGGGAGCTTTCGCCGGTGGAGGCGACCGAGGACGCGCTGCAGGCCATCGAAGAACGCGACGGCGAGCTCAACGCCTACTGCCTGGTCGACGCCGACCGCGCGCTGGAACAGGCGAAGGCCGCCGAGATCCGCTGGCGCGACGGCAACCCGATCGGCTGGCTCGACGGCGTGCCCTCGTCGATCAAGGACATGTTCCTCACCGCCGGCTGGCCCACGCGGCGCGGTTCCACGAGCATCCCGGCCGAGGGGCCGTGGGACGTCGACAGCCCCGTGATGGCGCGGATGCGCGAGGCCGGCCTGGTGGTGCTGGGCAAGACGACCACGCCCGAGATCGCGTGGAAGGGCGTGACCGACAGCGCGCTCGCCGGCATCACGCGCAACCCCGTCGACCCGTCGAAGACCGCGGGCGGCTCCAGCGGTGGCAGCGCGGCGGCCGTCGCGGCGGACATGGGTGCGATCTCGGTCGGCACCGACGGCGGTGGCTCGGTGCGGATCCCCGCGTCGTTCTGCGGGATCGTCGGTCTGAAGCCGACCCACGGGCGGATTCCGTTGTACCCCGCGAGCCCGTTCGGCCCGCTGTCGCACGCCGGCCCGATGGCGCGCAGCGTCGACGACACCGCGCTGCTGCTCGACGTGATCGCCACGTCCGACCCGCGCGACCCGGCCGCGCTGGCGCCGCCCGTCAGCACCTACCGCGAGGCCGTGCGGCGTGACGTGCGCGGGCTGATCGCGGCGTTCTCGCCGACGCTCGGCTACGTGGACGTCGACCCGGAGGTCGCGGCGATCGTCGCGGCGGCCGTGAAGGCGCTGGACGACGCGGGGTTGCAGATCGAGGAGGCGGACCCGGGGTTCGAGGACCCGAAGCCGTCGTTCGACATCCTGTGGTCCACCGGCGCGGCGAAGATGCTGGACTCGTTCCCGCCGGGCAGCGAGGACCGCGTCGACCCCGGGCTGCGCCGCGTGTGGGAGCAGGGCAAGACCTACAGCGCGAGCGACTACCTCGACGCCACCGCGGCCCGCGCGGCGCTCGGCATCCTGATGGGCGAGTTCCACACGCGCTACGACGTGCTGATCACCCCGACCATCCCGATCCCGCCGTTCGAGGCCGGGCACGACGTGCCGCCGGGCAGCGGGCTGAGCGAGTGGCCGGAGTGGACGCCGTTCACCTACCCGTTCAACATGACGCAGCAGCCGGCGATCAGTGTCCCGGCCGGACGGACGTCGGCCGGATTGCCGGTGGGGCTGCAGATCGTGGGCCCGCGGCACTCCGACGACCTCGTGCTGGCCGTCGCGAAGCTGCTCGAAGAGGTGCGGCCCTGGGTGGTGCGCTGACCCGACGCACGTTGGGGTGAACTCCGGCCGCGAGCGCCGGAAACTGTGCCAGGGTCTGGCGCGTGCATTCCACGGGCTGGCGATACGAGCAGGCGATCGCCACTGTCGACATGACCGGTCAACCCACCCGCGTGATCGTGGGCCTCATCGAACGCGACGACCGTCTCTCGGCCGCCCTCCGCATCGAGGACGGCCCGACCGCACTGGTGCCGCTCGAAACGGGCGGCGAGCTGCTCAAGGCGCTGCGCCAGACCCTCGAGAGCTGGTGGAAGCTCGACGGCCACCGCGACGTCGCGCCCGAGCCGCGCTCGCCCGGGCTCTGACCACCGGTTACGCGGGCGACCGGAAACACTCATTACCGGAAGCGCACTACCGAAAGTGCTGACCACCGGAAGCGTCCACTGCCGGAAGTGCTCGCTACCGCAAGGGCTCGCCACCGGAGCCGCCGGCTATCGGAAGCGCTGGCGACCGGGGATGCTCACGACCGGAAACGTTCGCCGGCGGACGCGCCCACTGCCGGAAGCGCTCGCTACCGGGGTCGTTGGTCACGGAAGCGTCGACCGGCGGAAGTGCCCACTGCCGGATGCGCCGGCGCCCGGAAACGCCGGCTAGCGGAAGTGCCCACTGCCGGAAACGCCGGCTAGCGGAAGTGCCCACTGCCGGAAACGTTCGCTAGTGGAAGTGCCCACTGTCGGAAACGTTCGCCAGCGGAAGGGCCCACTGTCGGAGACGCCGGCGACCGGAAGCCGCTGGCTACCGGAAGCTCTGACCGGCGGACGCGCCGGCGACCGGAAATGCCAGCCGGGCCAAGCGGTCGCGGCCGGTCGGGGTGAGGCGCAGGGCTCGGCCGGCCGGGCGGCGGCGGACCCAGCCCGCGTCGAGGAGGCCGGTCAGCAGCGCGGCGCCGAGCGCGCCGGCGAGGTGGACGCGGCCCTGGGACCAGTCGAGGCAGGCGCGGACGGCTGGAGCCGCGGTGACGCCGGTGATCCCGAGTGCGGTGAGCAACGGATGGTCGAAGGTGCGCACGGCGTCGGTCTCGCCGGGGCCGAGGGTGTCAACAACGCCGTCGGCTTGCAGGCGGGCCGCGATGGTGACGCCGAGCCGGCCGCCGAGGTGGCCGTAGCAGACGCGGGCCTCGAGCAGCTCGCCCGTCGGCGGGTCCGGCTGCAGGTTCGCGGGCAGCCGCGGAGGCGCGAGCGCGGCGAGGGCCTCCACGAGCTGGGCGACCTCCGGCCCGGCGAGCCGGTGCAGCCGCTGCCGGCCGGACTCCGTCACGTGCACCAGGCCCGCCTCGCACAGCCTGCGCAAGTGCGCGCTCGCCGTGGACGGGGCGATGCCCGCGACCGTCGCGAGGACGCGCGCGGTGTGGGCGTCACCGTCCATGAGCTGCAGCAGCATCGCCGCGCGCGCCGGTTCGCCGATCGCCTGCGCGACGGTCGCGATGTCCGGTCCGGCTGTCATCGGCCGAGGCTAGCCCGCTGACTGTTCGCTGCGGAGCGAACAATGGGTGTGGCAGGCTGCGAGCCATGACCGAGTTCACGACGCCGATCGACGACCGCTGGTTCGAGGACTACCCGCAAGGCGCGGTGTACGAGTTCGGCGAAGCGGTGGTGACCGCGGAAGAGATCGTCGAGTACGCGCGGCGCTTCGACCCGCAGAGCTTCCACACCGACCCGGCGGCGGCCGAGCACGGTCCGTTCGGCGGCCTCGTCGCCAGCGGCTGGCACACGGCGGGCGTGATGATGCGGATGTTCGTGGACCACTTCCTGTCCTCGGTGTCCAGCCTCGGCAGCCCCGGCATGGACGACGTGCGCTGGCCGCGCCCCGTCCGCCCCGGCGACAAGCTCCACGTGCGCGCCACCATCGAGGAAGCGCGCCTGTCGAAGTCCAAGCCGGACCGCGGCCTGCTCCGCACGCACATCGAACTCTTCAACGCCGACGACGAGGTCGTGATGAGCGCCCACGCCATCAACTTCATGGCAGTGCGCCCGAAATAGCCGGTTCACGGCGGATTCAGGCGGCCGGCAGCGCGACCGGTTTGTGCCGCACCAACCCGCGCACCTGGCGGCTGGACAACGCGAGCAGCGTCGCCACCACGATCAGTACGCCGCAGCCCAGCAACACGGGCTCGCGGCCGAGGTGCTCGACCAGCGGTCCCGCCGCGATCTGGCCGATGGGCATGGCCGCGAGGGACCCCAGCATGTCGTAGGAGTACACGCGGGCGAGGCGGTCGGAGGGGATGTTCTCCTGCAGGGCCACGTCCCAGACGACGCTGAACTGCTCCATCGCCAGACCGGCCAGGACCATGGCCGCGAGCAGGGGGATCAGCGCCGGCCAGAGGCCCAGGCTGAGCACCGGCAGCGCCTCCGCCGTCACCAGCAGGACGCCGACGAACATCGCGCGCCGGGGTTGCCAGCGGGCGGCGATGAGGCCGCCGAGCATGGAGCCGGCCGTCTGGACCGCGAGCGCGAGGCCCCAGCCGGTGCGGCCGAAGGTGTCGTCGGCGACGACCGGGCCGATCACGACGAGCGTGCCGAGGCCGGCCGCGTTGACGAAGGCGAACTGCACCACCACGATCCACACCCACGCCCGAGAACGGAACTCGTGCCAGCCGGCGATGAGGTCGGGCGATGGGGTGGCCCGCGGCGATGCGGGCGCCGCGCGGGAGACGGATGCCGCGGTAGGCGAAGGCGGCCGCGAAGAAGAGAAGCGCGTTCACCGCGACCGCCCAGCCCGAGCCGGCCACGGCGACCACGATTCCCGCGGCGCCAGCGCCGGCGACGCGGCCGGTGTTGGTGAGCAGGCGGATCAGGGCGTTGGCTTGGCTCAGCTGGTCGCGCGAAACGGTCTGCGGCGTGATGGCCGCCGCGGCCGGCAGCGAGATCGCGGCCACCGCGCCGTTCACCGCGCTGAGCCCGACCAGGAACGGGATCGACGCGAATCCACAAAGGACACTCACTGCGAGCACACCCTGCGTGACACCGGCAGCCACCTCGGTGCCCTGCATGATCACCGAGCGTGGCAGCCGGTCCGCCAGCACGCCGCCGAACAGCAGCAACGCGATGTTCGCGACCGAGCGCACCCCCACCACGAGCCCGAGGTCGACGGCCGAACCGGTGAGGTCGAGCACGGCGAATGCGAGCGCGACCGGGGCGACGGCGTTGGCGAAGGTGGCGAGGGTCCGTCCGGTGGCGAGCGCGCGGAAACTGCGGCCGCGCAAGGGCTCGAGGAGGCTCACGGTGAGCCACTATCCGATCATCGGGACATTCGGCACAACTCGATATCCGCTGGCCGGGACGCACGCCACAGGTGTGGTGCGTGGCCGTGGCCCGTGTGCTCTCCTGAGGATCATGCGTACGACGATTCTGGGCAGGAGCGGCCTCGAAGTGTCGAGGATCGCCTTCGGCACGTGGCAGCTCGGCGGGCAGTGGGGTTCCTTCGACGAGGACACGGCGATCGCGGCCGTTCGGCACGCGCGCGAGCTCGGCGTGACCCTCTTCGACACCGCGCAGGCCTACGGCGGCGGCGCGGCCGAGCAGCTCCTCGGCAAGGCCCTGCGCAGCGAGCTGGACCACGACCGCGACAGCGTCGTCATCGCGACCAAGGGCGGCACGAAACCGCGCGCCGAACGGGCCCGCGACTCCCGCCGCGAGTGGCTCACACAGGGTGTGGACAACAGCCTGCGCCTGCTCGGCGTCGACCACCTCGACCTCTACCAGATCCACTGGCCCGACCCCGAGACGCCGGCGGCGGAGGTCGCGGCGACGCTGCAGGAGTTCGTCGACGCGGGCAAGGTCCGCCACGTCGGCGTCTCGAACTACAACGCCGCCCAGCTCGCGGCCTTCGACGAGACGCGCCCGGTGGAGACACTGCAGCCGCCGTACCACCTGTTCCGCCGCGGCATCGAGACCGATCCGCTGCCGTACGCGCGGGAACACGACATCGGCGTCCTCGCCTACAGCCCGCTCGGCAGCGGCCTGCTCACCGGCACCTTCACGGCCGACTCCGTCTTCGACGAGTCCGACTGGCGCTCGAAATCCTCGGCGTTCCAAGGGGAAAACCTGCGGCACAACCTGCAGATCGTCGACGAGCTCGCCAAGTTCGCCGCCGAACGGGGCGCGTCGGTCAGCCAGCTCGCGATCGCGTGGACGCTCGCCCAGCCCGGCGTCCACGTCGCCATCGTCGGCGCGCGCAAACCGCGCAACATCGAGGCCAGCGCGGCCGCCGCCGACCTCGATCTGACGCCCGGAGACCTCGCCGAGATCGAGCGCATCACCGCCGGCGCCATCCAGGTCGGCGGTGCCAGCCCGGAGGGCATCGCGTAAGTCCTACTTGACCCCCGTCGCGCCTTCCAGCTCGGCCAGCGCCGTGTCCAGGTGCGTGAGGATCCGCTGCAGGTGCGGCACGCTGCGCCGGCAACCGGTGATGCCGAAGTCGAGGTTGTCGCCGTTGCTGGTCAGCGTGATGTTCAGCGCCTGGCCGTCGAGCAGCACCGACGCCGGGTAGATGCCGTCGAGCGAAGCTCCGTTCCAGTACATCTGCTTGCGCGGGCCCGGGACGTTGGAGATCACCAGGTTGAACGGCGGGCGCGTGTTGTTCACGACGCCCGGGATCGGCGACGCGCCCAGCTGCGCCACGTTGACGCCCGAGAGCAGCAGCGTCTGCAGCGGCGTGAGCTCCGAGAAGAGCTTCTTGCCGTTGGTCATCGACGTGTGGATCGCCGAAAGCCGCAGCGCCGGGTCGGACAGGTCGGTGCCGAGGTTGCACAGCAGCGCGCCGATGTTGTTGCCGCTGGCCTCGCCCGCGTCGGCCTTGCGGCGCAGCGACACGGGCACCATCGCGATCAGCGGCGCGTCGGGCAGGGCGCTCTGCTCGATGAGGTAGTCGCGCAGCGCGCCGGAGCACATGGCGAGCACCACGTCGTTGCGCGAGACGCCGGCGGCGGTCGCCACCGCGCGCACGCGGTCGAGCGACCACGACTGCGCGGCGAACCGGCGCGCACCGCCGATGGGCACGTTCAGCATCGTCTTCGGTGCCTGCATCGGCAGCGTGAGCGTGTGCTCGCGGAACGCTTCCCGCGCCACCTTGGCCGCGGCCGGCGCGATGCCCGCGACCTGGTCGAACGTCTTGCCCGCGAGGTTGAACAACGACGGCTGCGCGTGGCCGTTGCCGTTGCCGTCGGTCCCGTTCTGCCGGCTGCCCCACGGCGGCGGGCAGTCGAGGTCGTTCGGGTCGTCGGACAGCGTGCCCTGCAGGTGGCGCAGCGCGGAGACGCCGTCCATCAGCGAGTGGTGGATCTTCGAGTACATCGCGAACCGGCCGTCCTGCAGGCCCTCGATGAGGTGGATCTCCCACAACGGCCGGTGCCGGTCGAGCAGCGTGCTGTGCCAGCGGGAGGTGACCTCCAGCAGCTCGCGGATGCGGCCCGGCTGCGGCAGCGCGGAGTGTCGGAAGTGGTAGTCGAGCTCGAGCTCCGCGTCGGCGGTCCAGCGCACGTACCCGGCGGTGTTCACGGGCCGGCTCGGGCGGCGCCGGAAGACGCTGCGCATGTTGTCGGTCGCAAGCATCTTCTGGCGAAGATCGCTGAGGTAGTTGCCGTCCGCGGTCTCCGGTTTGCGGAACAGCTGCAGGCCGCCGACGTGCATGGGGTGTTCGCGGGTCTCGACCATCAGGAACATCGAGTCGGTCACGGGCATCAACGGCATTTTCCGACCACCTTCCGCCACGCCGGGGGCATCGGCGCACCCCGGAGCCCGAGTCTACGCACGATGGGCTCTTTCTTGCCCATTACCGCGTAACCGCTGGTGACAAACGGTGTCCGGTGACGACTGTGCGGTGCTTTCCCCGCGGTGGATACAGTGGCAGCCGTGGCAGGACGGACTGGTGCTCAGCATCTGGGCGACGCGCTGAAGGCACTCGGGACCGAAGTCGTGTTCGGGCTTCCCGGTGTGCACAACCTGCCGCTGTGGGAGGCGTTGGCGGAAACGGGAATCCGGATCATCGGTGTCCGGCACGAACAGACCGCCGGGTATGCGGCCGACGGTTATGCCCGCGCCACGGGAAAACTCGGCGTCGCGCTCGTGACGACCGGGCCCGGCGCGGCCAACACGCTCGGCGCCGTGGGCGAGGCGATGGCCTCGGCCGCGCCGGTGCTCGTGGTCGCCACCGACATCCCGTCCACGCTCAAGCGCCCCGGCGTGGTGCGCGGTGTCCTGCACGAAACGTCCGATCAGCAGGCGATGTTCGCGCCCGTGACCAAGGCCGGCTTCACCGTCCACCGCGCCGACCAGATCGGCACCACCGTCCACCGCGCGGCGCGCCTGGCGCTGATGCCGCAGACCGGCCCGGTGTACCTCGGTATCCCGACGGACTACCTGCGGGAGACCACGGAGGCGAGCGGACCGCCGAAGCCGCTGGCCGAGCGGGTGCTCGACCTGCCGGACCTGGCGCGTGCCGCCGATCTCCTGTCCGGCGCCCGGCGTCCGTTGATCTGGGCCGGCGGCGGCGCGTTGCGGGCGGAGGCGGGCGAGGCCATCGGCAAACTCGCCGAACGGCTGGCCGCCCCGGTGGTCACCACGTTCGCCGCGCGCGGGCTGCTGCCGCTCGATCACCCTTGCCTGGCCCCGAATCCGGTGCACGCGCCGGAGGTCGGCGAGCTGTGGGACGAGGCCGACGTGGTGCTCGCCATCGGCACCGACTTCGACGGCCTGATGACGCAGAACTGGCTGATGCCCGCGCCGCCCAAGCTGATCGCGGTGAACGTGGACGCCTTCGATGCGGCGAAGAACTACAAACCGGACATCACGTTGGTGGGTGACGCCCGCCGCGTCGTCGAGTCACTGCGCCCGGCCAGCCGGCCGGGCCTGGACGAGCTGACCGTGCGGCTGGCGTCCATCGGCCGCCGCGTGCGCCAGCGCATCCGCACCGAAGAACCGCAGGCAGCCGACTTCCTGTCCACTTTGGAGGAAGTGCTGCCGGAACCCTCGATGCTGGTCACCGACATGTGCGTGGCCGGCTACTGGATCGGCGGTTTCCACCGCGTGCGCGCACCGCGCAAGCTGGCGTACCCGATGGGCTGGGGCACGCTCGGCTACGGATTCCCCGCGTCGCTCGGCGCCGCCGCAACCGGTTCCGGGCGCGTGGTGTGCGTGACCGGCGACGGCGGTTTCCTCTACGCGGTGGGCGATCTCGCGACGCTCGCGGAGGAGCAGCTGCCCGTGACGGTCGTGGTCGTCGACGACGGCGGCTACGGCATGCTGCGCTACGACCAGGACCAGGAAGGCCTGCCGCACCGCGGGGTCGACTGGGACAGCCCGGACTTCGTCGGCCTGGCGCGGTCGTTCGGGGTGCACGCCGACCGCGTGTCCGGGTTCGGGCGCGCGTTCCGCCGGCTGCTGGGCGAGTTCATCGAGTCGGACGAGCCCAACGTGCTCGTGGTGCGGGCGAAGCTGAAGCCGCCGGTGAACACCTCGCCCCGGTGGCCGCGGAAACCGCGCTGATGACGGGCCTGCGGGTCGGCGTCGACATCGGTGGCACGTTCACGGACCTGTGCGTGCTCGGCGAATCCGGGGTCGTCGCGGTCGGGAAGGTGCTGACCACCCAACGCGAGCCGGCGCTCGCGGTCGCCGAGGGCCTGGCGGAGGTGTTCGCGCGCGCCGGGCTGGACTTCGGCGACGTCGAGCAGCTCGTGCACGGCACCACGCTCGTCACCAACGCGCTGATCGAACGCAAGGGCGCGCGCACGGCGTTGCTCGCCACAGCGGGGTTCCGCGACGTGCTCGAGATGCGCCGCGAACACCGCTACGAGCTCTACGACCTGCGCCTCGAGCTGCCCGAGCCGCTGGTGCCGCGATACCTGCGCTTCGACGTGCCGGAGCGGGTCCTGGCCGATGGGACCGTCCACACGGGACTGGACGAGGAGTACGTCGCACGGCTGGGCCGTGAGCTCGACGCCCGGGGGATCGACGCCGTCGCCGTGTGTTTCCTGCACTCCTTCACCAACCCCGCGCACGAGCGGCGCGCGGCCGAGGTGCTGGCGCGCGTGGCGCCGCGGTTGCGGGTGGCGCTGTCGTCCGAAGTGGTGCCGGAGATACGGGAGTTCGAACGGACGTCGACCACCGTCGCGAACGTCTACGTGCAGGACCTCGCCGAGCGGTACCTGAGGTCAACGCCGATCTGGAACGGCTGATCCGCGCCAACGTCCGCACACCCGAGGAGACCATCGGCGACCTGTACGCGCAGGTCCGCCGGCGCGGAGGAACTTCAGGATCGGCAGCCGCAGGCCCTCCTCGAAGACCTCCGTGGCGTCCGCGGACACGAGCCGGCCCCCGATGTCCGGCGCGTGGCAGCACGACGCGAACCACGCGACCAGCCGGCCACCGGCGAAAACCGGCGTGGCGACGGTGATGTCGTTGATCTGCCCGGCCGTCTGCCCGCGGGCAACGACGTCGGCGCGGCGAGCCTCGTGCGGCTGCTGGACGAGTTCGGGCTGACGTCGCTGGACGACGTCGCCGCCGAGATCATGAACCGCTCCGAACGCGCACTGCGGGAGGCGATCACCGCGTTGCCGGACGGCGTGTACCGCAACGAGCTGGTGACCGACGGCTTCGACGACGAACCGGTCGTGCTGCGTGTCGCGGTGACCGTGGCGGGCGACGAGATCCACGTGGACTTCGCGGGTTCGTCGCCGCAGAGCCGGCGCGGGATCAACGTGGTGCTGAACTACACGCGGGCGTACGCGTCCTTCGCGGTGAAGGCCGCGATCTCGCCGGAGGTGCCGCACAACGCCGGCTCGTTCCGGCCCGTGCACGTGACCGCGCCGGAGGGCTCGGTACTCAACTGCGTGCCGCCGGCGCCCGTCGCGTCGCGGCACCTGATCGGGCATTTCCTGCCGTCGTTGCTGATCGGGGCGCTCCCGGACTGCCCCGTCGCGCCGAGTGCCGACGCGCTGTGGATGACGATCTGGCGTGGCGAGGGCTTCATGTCCACGGTGTTCCAGACTGGCGGCATGGGCGCGCGCGGGTCCCGCGACGGCCTCTCGACCACGGGTTTTCCCAGCGGCCTGCGCTCGACGCCCACCGAGGTGATCGAGACGAGCGCGCCGCTGGTGCAGGGCGTGCGGGAGCTGCGCGTGGACTCGGGTGGCGCCGGGCAGTTCCGCGGCGGGCTGGGCCAGCGAACAACGATGGCGGCCTTGGGCGGGATTGCCTGGAGCGTCAACGGGAACGTCGACCGGGTGCGGGCCGCCGCGTCCGGTGTGGACGGTGGTGCTCCGGGCGCCCTCGGCCGGTTCGGGCTGGCCGGCGGCGCCGACCTCCCCGCCAAGAGCCGCGTGGCCCTGGACCCGCACGCCGAGGTCGACGTCGTCCTCCCCGGTGGCGGCGGCTACGGCGACCCGCGGCGGCGCGCCGTGGCGGACGTCCTGGCCGACGTGGTGGCGGGGTACGTTTCCGCGGAGGCGGCCGAGTCCGTCTACGGCGTGGTGGTGCGCTACACCGGCGCGCCGGACGCGCTGGTCAGGCTGCCCGAGGACTACGAGGTGGCCGAACTTCAAGGGAGGGACTGAACATGGGTCGGTTGGCCGGCAAGGTCGCGGTGATCTTCGGGGGCGCGCGGGGCATCGGCCTCGCCACCGTGAAGGAGTTCCTGGCCGAGGGCGCCGTGGTTTTCGCGAGCGACATCCGCGAACCGGCCGCCCACCTGGACGGCTACCGCCACTCGCTCGTCGACGCCACCGACGAGACCGCGGTCAACGACTTCGTCGCGGGCGTCATCGAGGACGCGGGCCGCATCGACGTGCTGGTGAACAACGTCGGCGCCCACCTCGCCAAACCCCTCACCGAGACGACACTGCAGGACTTCGACACCATCTTCGCCCTCAACGTCCGCACCGCCTTCCTCGGCACGCGCGCCGTCTTGCCCCACATGCTCGCCCAACGCTCCGGCAGCATCATCACGACCTCGTCCAACGGCGGCGTCATGGGCCGCCCCAGCGACCCCGTCTACAACGCGACGAAGCACGCCTTGGTCGGCCTCACGAAGTCCCTCGCCGTCGCCCACGCCCACCAGGGCATCCGCGCCAACACCGTCAACCCGGGCGCCATCGACACCGACATGCTCCGCTCGACCCTCGCCTCCCCGGACGACTTCGAGACCAAGCAACACCAACTCGTCGCCAGCACCCCCGCCGCCCGCGTCGGCGAAGCCACCGAGGTCGCCAAAGCCATCCTCTTCCTGGCCACCGACGAATCCCGCTTCATCAACGGCGCCGTCCTCCCCATCGACGGCGCCAAATCCGCCGGCGCCATGCCCTCGAACCGCTACAGCCTCGACTTCGACCTGGGCGTCCGCTGACCCACGGCCACGGCCACGGCCCCACCCAACCGCCGGCCGCCCACCCAAGCCACCGTGCGCTCGGGCCGCGCAAACCCCACCAACCGCCGCTCACCTACGCGACGAAACCTGCACCCAGCCCCGCCCCGGCACCCCGATCCGAAGCCTCCTTGCGGCCGGCGAGGCGTTGTCAAGGCACGCTTTCCCGCCTTGACAACGCCTCACCGGCCGTCAACACAATCCAGCTTCGGGGTGCACACCTACCGCAACACGCCCTGCGAGGACAAGAACCAACTCCAGCAGAACCAGCCAGCCCTCAGCACGTCACCAAAGCATCAGCCCAATCAGCATGATCCGTGTTATTCCCATCCCCACCATCCGTCACCACAAGATCCAACACCTGCACCCCACCCAGCGGCACATCCAGAACCTGCGCCACCGACCCATGCCGCACCACATCCGTCGAAGCCAACGTCTTCCCATCCCCCCGAACCTCGAACGTCACACTCCCGGTCGCGAACTCATCATCCAGCCCCACAACCGAATGAAACGCCTGACACCCCCCACCCAAATACACCCGCACCAACGAAGGCGCATGCGCCCCCAACCCATCCGAATACACCTGACCGTTGATCGTGATCGGATTCCCGTCACCAGCCTGGTTCTCCCCATTGCTGGTCCCTCGCTCAACCGGACCCCACCCGTTCTCCGTCAGCAGGAACGGCGCCTTCGACATCGCCGTCACCCCAGCCGCGAACGGCGTCACCACCGGTCCACCCGCATCAGCCGACAACGATCGCCGCCCCCAGCCGGTCACGTACGAAGCCTTCGCCGACATCGAAACCTGCGCCCCCGGCTTCACCGGCTTCACCGTCACTGCGCGATCCCAAGACTTCCCCGGCGCCACCACGGGAACGAGCACCTCACCCCGCCCGTCGATCTGCCAACCAGCCGGCGAAGACACCGTCACCCGAGCCGCGGCAAGCGGCGTGCTGCCGTCATTGGTCAGCCGGACATGCGCCGTAAACGGCTTCCCAGCCGGAAAATACGACCCCGCATCAAGCGACAACGTCGCAGCCGGTGCCGCCGCCGGGAACTTCGCCGGCCACACCCGGAACACCGCCGACCCGTGACTCGGCACAGTCGCCCGCAACGTCCCGGCGCTCTCGGTCTCCGCACCACTCCACAGATCCCGCACCCGGAAATCCCGCCCGGACAACCCGATCTCCGACGCGTTACTCGTCATCGTCGCGGCCGAGATCCCGCGGTTGAACAGCACCACCGCGGCCGAACCGTCCGACATCGGCTTCGTCCACACCTCGGTGTCGCCGTCGTCGCGCACCTTGTGACCCTGCACGCCCGCCCAGTCCTGGTCGAGGGCGACGACGTCCTTGTTCGCCAGGATCGCCTTCGTCGCGGCCGGCATGGAGCGGACGTCGTTGCCCGCCAGCAGCGGCGCGTTCATAAGCGACCAGAGCGCGAAGTGCGAGCGGTACTCGGCGTCGGTCATGCCGCCGTTGCCGACCTCGAGCATGTCGGGGTCGTTCCAGCCGCCGGGACCGGAGTACTTCTCGAGCCCCACCTGCTGGTCGAGGATGCCGGTCATGCTGGTCCAGTTGTCGCTGATGTCACCGGTGGTGCGCCACAGCTGCGCGCCGGAGGTCTTGCCCCACAACCACGGCTGGTTCTCGCCCCACTCGCACAGCGCGTAGATCATCGAGCGCCCGGTCTTCTTGATCGCGTCGCCCATCTTCGTGTAGCGCTCGATGGCCGGGCGGCCCTCGTTGTTGCAGTTGTCGTACTTGAGGTAGTCGACGCCCCAGTCGGCGAAGGTCTGCGCGTCGACGTCCTCGTGGTCGAGCGCACCCGGCATCGTCTTCGCGCAGGTCTGCGTGCCGGCGCTGGTGTAGATGCCGAGCTTGAGGCCCTTGGCGTGCACGTAGTCGGCGAGCGCCTTGATGCCGCTCGGGAAGCGTTCGTGGTTGGGCTCGAACTTGCCCTCGGCGTTGCGGTTCTGCTCGGCCCAGCAGTCGTCGATGTTCACGTACTGGTAGCCGGCGTCGCGCAGGCCGCTGCTGACGATCGCGTCGGCGGTCTCGCGGATGAGCTCTTCGTTGATGTTGCAGCCGAACTTGTTCCAGCTGTTCCAGCCCATCGGCGGCAGCGCGCCGGTTTGCTGCTGGACGGCGTTCGGGGCGGCGGGGGCCGCTTCCGCGCTCGCGGTGGTGAGGGCGGTGGCCAGGCCGGTTGTCAGGCACGCAACCGCCAGCAGGCCCACAAGACGACGCATAAATAACCTCCCAGAGTGCGCAACCCAACTCATCAAAGCGGCACATACTCACCCAAAAATCAACAGGAGTGAACGGTTCACGTCAATGGGCCGTTGGTAGGTAATCCGTTGTCCGGGAGGTAGAAAGGAGGCGTAGGTCCGCGACGACGCCCGAGGAGCCGCCCATGCCCGAGGTCCGCCCGCTCGACGGTCTCAAGGTCGTCGACCTCTCCCGGATCCTGGCGGGGCCGTACTGCACGCAGTACCTCGGCGAGATGGGTGCCGACGTCGTCAAGGTCGAGCCGCCCGGCCACGGAGACGACACGCGCCTGTGGGGTCCGCCGTTCGTCGGCGACGAGGCCGTGTACTTCCTCGCGGCCAACCGCAACAAGCGCGGCATCGTGCTCGACCTCAAGTCCGAACGCGGCCGCGAAGCCGTGCGCCGGCTCGTGGCCGACGCGGACGTGCTCGTCGAGAACTTCCGCCCCGGCACGCTGGAGCGGTGGGGCCTGTCGTACGCCTCGCTGTCCGAGCTGAACCCGCGGCTGATCCACGTGTCGATCACGGGTTTCGGCCAGACCGGGCCGTACCGCGACCGGCCGGGCTACGACCTCGTCGCGCAGGCGCTCGGCGGCGTGATGGGGCTGACCGGCGAGCCCGACGGCGCGCCCGCCAAGGTGGGCCTGCCCGTGGCCGACCTCAACGCGGGCACGTGGGCGATCATCGGCGTGCTGATGGCGCTGCAGGCCCGGCACACGACCGGGCGCGGGCAGTACCTCGACGTCTCCCTGCTCGACGCGCAGCTCGCGTGGCACATCTACGCCGCGGGCGCACACTTCTACGACACCCCGCGCCCGCGCCGGATGGGCTCGGCGCACCCGAGCATCGTTCCGTACCAGGCGTACCACGTGTCCGACGGCTGGCTGATCATCGCGGTCGGCAGCGAGAAGCTGTGGCGCAACTTCTGCGGCGTGCTCGGCCTGGACATTGCGGAGGACCCGCGGTTCTCGACCAACGCCGCGCGGTCGGCCCACCGCGACGAGCTCAACGCGTTGCTGGAGGAAGTGCTGGTCACACGCACGGTCGACGAGTGGACGAAGGCGCTGGACGAGGCGAGCATCCCGGCCGCGCCGATCAACGACATCGACGACGTGTACGCCGACCCGTGGACCGCCGCGCGCGACCAGGTCGTGCGGCTGCCGCACCCGACCATCGGCACCTACCTCGGCACGGGTTTCCCGGTGAAGGCCTCGGACACGCAGCCGCGGCCGACGTCGGCGCCGCCCGTGCTGGGCCAGCACACGGCGGAGGTGCTCGCGGAAATCGGGTACTCGGAGGCGGAGATCGCCGAGTTCCTTTCGTTGTGACACAAGGAGGAATACATGGAGAACCCGCTGTGGCACCCGTTCGCGGACATGGGCGCCGTCGACGGCGACCGCTTCGTGATCACGCGCGGCTCGGGCTCGTACGTGTGGGACGACGCCGGCCGCCGCTACTTCGACGCCACGGCTTCGCTCTGGTACGCGAATTTCGGCCACGGACGGCCCGAGATCACCCAGGCCGTGACGGCGCAGCTGGAGAAGCTGGATTCGTACAACCTGTTCGGGTACTACGCGAACGAGCCGGCGCTGGAGCTGGCGTCACGGCTTTCTTCGCTCGCTCCGGTGCCGGGGTCGAAGGTGTTCCTCGGCTCCGGCGGCGGTGATGTCGTCGACACGGCCGTGAAGATCGCGCGGGCGCACTTCGTCCACACTGGACGGCCGGAGAAGACCCACATCATCGGGCGGACGCAGGGGTACCACGGGACGCACGGGTTCGGCACGGCCGTGGGCGGGATTCCCGTCAACGCCGAGGGGTTCGGGCCGATGCCTTCGGGGTTTTCGCATGTGGCGTACGACAGCGTTGCGGCTTTGGAGGCCGAGATCCTGCGGGTGGGGGCGGATCGGGTCGCCGCGTTCTTCTGTGAGCCGGTGATCGGTGCGGGCGGGGTGTTGTTGCCGCCGGAGGGGTATCTCGAGGCCGCGGTGGAGGTTTGCCACCGGTACGGCGTGCTTTTCGTGGCGGACTGCGTGATCGCCGCGTTCGGGCGGTTGGGGACGTGGTTCGGGATCGACCGGTGGGCGGTTCGGCCGGACATGGTGACGACGGCCAAGGGCCTCACCGGGGGGACGATCCCGTTGGCCGCGTTGCTGGTTTCGCCGGAGGTGGCAGCGCCGTTCTTCACTGGTTCCGCCGGGGCGCCGGTTTTGCGGCATGGCGCCACTTACGCCGGGCATCCGGTGGGTTGTGCCGCCGCGTTGGCGACCTTGGACATTTACGAGAAGGACGGGTTGATCCCGCGCGGGCGAGACCTGGAGAAGCCGCTGGCGGACGCGTTGGCTGAAGCGGCTTCGCATCCGCTGGTGGGCGAGGTTCGGGCCGGGCTCGGGTTCCTGGCCGCCGTGGAGCTGTCGGCGGAGGTGCTGGCGGCGGACCCCGGGGCGCCGGGGAAGCTGCAGCGGCTGGTGCGCGACGAGGGTGTTCTGGTGCGGCCGTTGGGGAAGGGGATCGCCATGTCGCCGCCGCTGGTGGCGGGGGACGAGGAGCTGGACCTGCTGGCGGCGGCGATTCCGGCGGCGCTTTCCCGGCTGCAGGGCTAGGTTTCCGTGCGTAGAACCTGGACCGGCCGCCCCCTGCTGCCGGCTCACGGACACCCCGCATCACCCCACATCGACTCGCCTGACCGCAAGATCCTCAGCGAGCCGATCCACAACTTGCCACACCCGGTGGCAAGACCCAGCTCGCTCGGCAAGCCGCTGCGCCGGCTGGCAAGGCTCCATACGTGTGGCAAGGGTTGAGAGGAGTGGCAAGTTTCGTGCCGCTTGCCCGCCGTTGCCGCGGCAACGTGCGACATCCAACGGCAAGTTTCCGCGCTGATGGCCAAGACGCCATGGACACCGCCATGCATCGGGGTATGGCAAGTGCCACCGCCAGTCCACTGCCCCTGCCATGGCAAAGCGCGGCGCCCGCCGGCATGTCTCGCTCTGAGTGGCAAGGAGCTGGGTTAGGTGGCAAGGCGCCGCGAGGAATGGCAAGACGGGCGGCCGATGGCAACGTCTCGCAGGCGTAGCGCGGGCGCGAGGTGAGCCGTAGGTGCTGCTTGCCACTGCCACTGCCAGTGCCGCTGCCGTGGCAAGACTAGGCGTGTGGCGGCGAGGTTCCGCACGGTTTGGCAAGGTGCCGCATCGAGTGGCAAGAGGTCGTGCGGACGGCATGGTGTCGAGACGGTGGCAAGAGCAGTGCGCTTGGCATGTGCCGTTGCTGTGGCGATGTGCACCGTGAGGTGGCGAGATGCCGCGCTGATTGGCGAGACACCTGACGGCATGGCATTGGCCGCGGCGAGTGGCAAGTTCCGCGCGGGTTGGCAAGGCGCCGTGCGGGTGGCATCGATCGGGGTGGCGTGGCAAGTTTCGCCAGGCGCGGCAAAGTGCCGTAGGGGTGGCGTGGGGCGGAGGGACGGAGCGGCAAGTTTCGCCAGGAGTGGCAAGGCGCTGTACGGGATGGCGTGGGTTGCCGCCGAGTGGCAAGTTTCGCGCGGGTTGGCAAGACGCCGTGCGGGGTGGCATCGACCGGAGTGCAGTGGCAAGTTCCGCCCGGCGTGGCAAGGGTGGTCCGAGCGGCAAGGCCGTGGTCACCACGAAGGCTCGGCTGCCCCCACGTCAGCCGAGCCGGAGTCGTGAGGTGGGTGGGGCCGAGGTGGTCGGAAGCGCGGAAAACGAAGCCCAACCCGTCAGCCGATGCAGAATTCGTTGCCCTCCGGGTCCGCCAGGGTGATCCAGCGGTTGGGGCCCTGAGAGCCTCGGTGCAGGAACGTCGCGCCCCGGGCCTGGAGCTTGGCGAATTCCTCCTCCATGTTCTCCGGGCCGCCGACGCGGACGTCGAGGTGGAGTCGGTTCTTCACGGTCTTGCCTTCGGGCACGAGCTGGAACAGGACGCGGCGCGACGTCTCCGGGTGGGAGATCGCCGCGCCTTCGCGCCAGACCAGGGCGCCCCGGTGGATGGTGGTGTCGGACTCCATCGCGTAGCCCTTGGCGATCATCTCGCGGATGAAGGCCTCGTCGCTGGGTTCGACGGTCCAGCCGAGCGTCTCGGCCCACCAGTCGGCCTGGGTGTGCGGTTCCGCGGAGTCCACGGTCACCTGGAAGTCATACGCCATACCGGGACGTTAACGACCGACCCCGACATTTTCGGCAGCTCGGACTCGCCCGGCACGTCGGTGAACGCCCACTTGTCGACGCCGCCGCCCATGATTTCGGCGTAGCGGCGGGCGCCGTCGGCGTTGGCGAAGCGCACCTGCTGGCCGTTGGTGAGGTGGGTGATCTTGACTGCCACGCTGCCTCCAAACGCTGAAAACCGAGAGTGCCGGCCCGCGGAGCTTCCCCCTCCGGGGCCGGCTCGACCAGTAGAACACGTGTTCGAAGGCGCCCGCAAATCGGGTCCCCCTCGTGGGCGACGCATGTCCCCCGGAGGGGTAACACCGCTGGTCAGCGAATCATCGCGAGACGCGGCCAGCGGTCCAGTCCGAGCGCCGCCTCGTGCTCGCGGATGGCGCGCAGCGAAGGTCCCCATGAGGCCGAAGGCAGCTCCCGGAAGCCCAACCGCGCGTAGTACGGAGCGTTCCACGGCACGTCACGAAAGGTCGTCAACGTCAGCGCCGGGAGACCCAGCGAACCGGCCCACGCCCACGCCGTCTCGATCAGCTCCCGGCCCAGCCCCCGCCGCGCGAAAGACGGCAGCACCGACACCTGCTCGACGTGCCCGTTGCCGTCCACGACATCCGCCACCAGGTACGCCGCCACCACACCCGACGCATCCACCACCCAGCACCGCCCGCCGGCCTGGTAAGGCAGCAGCTCCGCCACGGAAAACGGTTCGTCATCCGCGACGGCCGCCATCCCCAGCCCGCGGAACGGCTCCCCGGCCGCGCGTTCGAGTTCGCCCAGCAACGGCAGGTCGGAAGCACGAGCGAGCCGGATCATCCGCCATTCCTACCCGCTACATCGAATACGACGAAACTGCTTTCTTGATGCGCTCGGCATACACCTGCAACGCGCTGATCGCCTCGGCCCGCGCGGCGTCACTGATGCGCGCGGCGGGCCCGACGAGCGAGAGCACACTCGGCCGCGTCCGCCCCGTTTCCACCGGCACCGAACACGCCCACGCGCCGTCCTCGATCTCGCCCCAGCTCTGCGCGTAGCGGTTCGCCAGGGCGAGCTTCAGCTCCTCGCGCACCTCGATCCCGTGCTCGCGCGCGATCTCCGCGACGCGCTGCTCGCGTTCGCCATCGGGCAGCAGGGCGAGCAGCATCTTGCCGGTCGCGCCGGCGCCGAGCGGGATCGAGTGCCCGGGCTGGAACGTGAACCGCATGGCGCGGTCGCATTCGACCCGATCGGTGCACACGGCGAGGTCGCCGAAATGCTGGAACAGCAGGATCGTCTCGCCGAGCTCGCGCGACGCCTCCTCCATGGTCGGACGCGCGATCCGGGCGACGTCGTTGGCCAGCCGCGCCGCGCGCGCGAGCGGCATCACCTGGCTGGTCACGTGGTAGCGGCCCGAGCGCGCCTCTTCGAGCAGCTGCAGTTCCTTCAGCAGCTGCACGTAGCGATAAGTCGTGGCCACCGGGCTGCCGATCACCTCGGCCAGCTCCGCGACGCTCGCCTCCCAGCGGTGCTCGGAGAACGCGAGCAGCACCTGGAGAACCTTGCGCGAACTGCTTGTGCCTGCCGTTCGGCGCGGCCGCTCGGGGCTTGCAGAGCTTGCAGCGATTTCTTCGGAAGGCGGCATTCGAAACCTCTTCGTGGTCTGCGACCAGACTCGCGCGCACGACAAGTGAATAAATTACCACATGCGGAGAACAATCGCGTGCAGTGAATTCACCGGAATGATCACGGCCGGTTATTCGGCCCGTTTCCCGGAGACCAGGAACGGCGTGAGCAACCCCGGCACCGTCGCGTCGGCCAGCGCGAGTCCGGCGCTTTCCCCGACGTCCACCACGTGGTAGCGGCCACGCCCCGCCGCGATCGGCGCGACCACCGTGACGAGGCCGGCGCGCCGCTGGAACCACGAGCGTGCCACGACGATCCCGGTCAGCCCGTCGCGCCGCACCGCGACCGTCGTGCGCGCCAGCGAACCCGAGCGCGTGACGAGGTAGCGGCCGGCCAGCGCGTGGCCCAGCGTGCGGTAACGGTCCCAGCCCACCAGCACCGCGAACGGCACCAGCACCAGCGCGAGCTGCCACGGCCAGTCCGGCAACGCACCGGCCCACGCCAGGAGGAACAGCGCCGCCGCCGGCACCAGCACGCTCGTCAGCGCCCGCGTGATCCGCCGGTTCAACGCCTGCCGCGGGTGCCGCACGAGCGCCGCGCCCGCGACGTCCTCGCCCAGCACCTCACCCGCCACCTCCTGCGCGCGCTCGAGCGGCGCGGGCGGCAGCAGCAGCCCGCCGCCCTTGTCGGCGCCCTTGCCTTCGCGCAGGCCCGCGGCCACCGCCACGCACTTCGCACCGCCGACCATTCGCAGTGGCAACGGTTCTTTCAGCTCGACCCCGCGCAGCCGGTCTTCCTCGATCGACACCGACCGCGTGGTGATGAGGCCCCGCCGGATGTGCAGCGTGCCGCCCGGCTCGCGCGTGAGGCGGAAGTTCCAGAACGACAGCACGTAGCCGCCCACCGAAAGCACCGACACGAGCAGCAGCAGGCCGATCGCCGCCGCGGCCACCGTGAGCCACACGGGTTCCTGCGTCACGCGGTCGGCGAGCTCGCGCAGCGGCCCGTAGCGCACCGGGTCGAGGTTCAGCTCGTGCGCGAAGTGGTAGACGGTGCCGAGCATCGCGCCCACCACCGCGATGCCGGAGAGCGTGAACGGCGCGTACCGCAGCCACTTCCGGTCCACGGCCGCCACCAGCTGCTCCGGCGGCGCCACGACGTCGGCCGGCATGGCTTTCCGGTGCAGCAGCAGGGTCCGCAGCCGTTGCGCTTCCTCGCGGGTGACGGCGTCGAGCACCAGCTCGTCCTTGCCCGGACCCTTCCCGTGCGAGTGCCGTCCGGTGCCGATCCGCACCGCGGCCAGGGAGAACAGCCGGTGTTTGGGCTCCGACACCACGTCGACGGTGCGGATCCGGTCTCGCGGGACGGCCCGCTGCTTGCGCAGCAACAGCCCCGTGCGCCATTCCACCTGCGTGTCCGTGATGCGGTAGCGCGAGGTGAGGCAGTGCGAGATACCGGTGGCGATCGTCAGCGCGGTGAAGGCGAGCCCGATCCACTGCCAGCTGTTGCCCGAGCCCAGCAGCAGCGCGCCGACGAGCACGGGCAGCGACCGCACGAGGTCGAGCACCGGCCGGATCAGCAGCATCCGCAGGTCGAGCCGGTGCCACGGGGCTTCCGCCGTGCCCTCGTACGCCTGCGTGGTCGCCGGCAGCGCCGCGCTCACGTGGCGTCCCCGCGCACGGCCTGCGTGGTGCGCGTCAGCTCGTCGGCCAGCGCGACGGCCCGGTCGTGGTCGAGCCCTGAGATCCGCAGCGGACCCGCGGCCGACGCCGTGGTCACCGTGATCCGCGCCAGCCCGAACAGCTGCTCCAGCGGGCCGCGCTCGATGTCCACGGTCTGGATCCGCGAGATCGGCGCGATCCGCCACTCCTGCTTGAGCCAGCCCGACTGCGTGTACACAGCCTCCGCCGTGACCTCCCACCGGTGCACGCGGTAGCGCCACTGCGGCATCACGAGCAGGTGCAGCGGCCCGAGCACGCAGCAGAGCACAAGGGTCACCGACAGCCACGACGGCGGGTCGTCGCTGGTGGCCACCACCACTGCCTGCACCCCGATCACGACGAGCCAGCCGATCGCCGCCGACGCCGTCCAGTGGCCGATGGCCTTGCGGCTCACCCGGTGCTCGGGTGGCCGAAGGCTGAGGCTCAACGCGGGGGGTTCTTCTGCGGTCACCTGCTCAGCGTGCCTGAACTGTCGTGATCGTGGCCACGACAAGTGTCACTGTGCCCCGATCCGGGGCCCCGGTGAGTGCGTGGCGTTACTATTTCGGCCGCGGGCGGGATGGATTCGCGGTGGCGCCGCGTTACAACCACTTAAGCCTGTGCACGACAGCGATCAGCAGGAGGATTCCGGTGGGATTCGATCCCGAGGAACTGTACGAGGTGGACTCGGACGTCCCCGACCTGGACGGAGCCGTGCTCCTGCACTTCTTCGACGGTTTCATGGACGCGGGCTCCACCGGCAGGCTCGTCACCGACCACCTGACCAACGAGGTCGAGAACCGCGTGATCGCGCGCTTCGATGTCGACCGCCTCATCGACTACCGCTCCCGGCGCCCGCCGATGACCTACGCGGTGGACCACTGGGAGGACTACGAGGCCCCTGAGCTGGCCGTTCGCCTCCTCCACGACACCGACGGCGTGCCCTTCCTGCTGCTGTCCGGCCCCGAGCCCGACCACGAGTGGGAGCGCTTCGCCACGGCCGTGAAGCACCTGGTGGAGCGCTGGGGTGTGCGCCTGACCGTCGGTTTCCACGGCATCCCGATGGGCGCCCCGCACACGCGTCCGCTCGGCGTCACGGCCCACGCCACGCGTGAGAGCCTCATCGGCGGCGACCACCAGCCGCTGCCGAATCGCATGCAGGTGCCCGGGAGCGTGTCGGCGCTGCTGGAGTACCGCCTGGGCGAATGGGGTCACGACGCGATGGGCTTCGCCGCCCACGTGCCCCACTACCTCGCGCAGTCGGCCTACCCGTCGGCGGCGCTGCTGGTGCTGGAGTCCCTCGAGCGCGCCACCGGCCTGCACCTGCCCGACGGTGAGCTGCGCGTCGCCGCGCAGGTCGCGACCGCGGAGATCGACCGCCAGGTCGCCGAGTCCGACGAGGTCGCCGACGTCGTGCGCGCGCTGGAGCGCCAGTACGACACGTTCGTCGAAGCCTCCGGTCGCGACAGCCTGCTGGCCGAGTCGCAGGAGCACATGCCGACGGCCGAGGAGCTCGGTTCGCAGTTCGAGCGGTTCCTGGCCGAGCAGGGTGGGGACTCACCGGATCGCTGACGCGCCGGCGGGTGGTGTTGTGCTCAGTAGCGGGCCCGTCTGCGCCCGGTGCGATACGCGATCGCCGCCGAGCGGACCGTCTGCCAGGCCCACCACATTCGCTTCGTCATGGTCGCCACCATGCCATGATCGGCCCTGGGGGTTTCCGGCAAGCTGCCCGTAGGGGTGCGGCGGGTGACGTTCGGACCACGGGCAGCCACCCCTGCCACTGATCGGTACACAGTGGACGCTTGCCGTTACCCGCCGGTAAACCGGCCGCCTCGAAATGGTGCCCGGTTGTTGTATATCGTCCCGGAATGACCCAGCCGCACCAAGATCGTTTCACGGCAAGGACTTTGGGCGGGGCTCTGCGGCGGAAAGCCGGCCTGGTGCTGCACCGGGTGGCCACCCGTCTGCATGACCCGTACACCGATCAGCTGAACCGGATCCGCGACGAGCTCCGCGAGGAGATCGTCCGCCAGGGTGACCGGTTGCTCGACCGGGTGGTGGAGTTCGAGATCCGCAGCCGCCGCGACATCGTGTACGCCGGTGATCAGGACGCCGCGCTCGAGAGCAACGTGTTCGCCCGCGAGAACCTCGTCGGTGCCCGCCACTTCGGCAGCCCGCCCGAGACGCTGAGGTTCGCGTTGTCGCTGGCCCCGACCGGTGGCATGGCACTCGAGTTCGGCGTCGCGTCGGGCAACACGCTGCGCACCATCGCCGCCGCGCGCGGCGGGGTCGAGGTCTACGGCTTCGACTCCTTCGAAGGCTTGCCCGAGGCCTGGCTCAACGGCATGCCCGCCGGCGCTTTCGCCCGCGACGACCTGCCCGACGTCCCCGGCGCGGAACTCGTCGTCGGCCTCTTCAACGACAGCCTCCCGGGATTCCTGAAGAAGCACCCGGGCCACGTCGACTTCCTCCACGTGGACGGCGACCTCTACAGCTCCGCGAAAACCGTGCTCGACAACGTCGGCCCGCGCCTGCGCCCGGGCAGCATCGTGCACTTCGACGAGTTCTTCAACTTCCCCGGCTGGAAGCGCCACGAGTACCGCGCGTGGATGGAACACGTCGAGAAGACGGGTATCGAGTTCACGTACGAGGCCTATACGTACAACGACAACCAGGTGACGGTGCGGATCACGCACGTGGCGGGGTACGAGGCTCCCGCGCAGGAGGCGGCGGATTCCGCGAGCAGGAAGATCACGCCCTAACGCGGGTAGCAGCCCTGCTCGTTCAGCGGCCCGATCGACGGGAGGACCAGACCGCACAGGTAGCCGTCGACCCAGTGGCCGTTGCCCGCGAGATTGGTGCCCAGGCGCAGGAGCGGGGCAAGCGCTTTCACGCCGCGGGCAAGGGAATCCTGGTTGCGCTGCAACAAGGACGTGAGCTGGTCGAGGCCGGCGAGCGTCGGGGCGAGGGTCTGGTCGTTGTCGGCGACGAGGCCCGACAGCTGGGTGGCGAGGCGCCGCGAGCCGTCGAGCAGGGTGGAGATGGCGGACTCGCGGCGCGCGACCTCGTCGAGCAGGAGGTTGCCGTCGGCGAGCAGGCGCTGCACTTCCGCGTCGCGGTCGACGAGCGTCGAGGACACCGCGCGGGTGTTGGCCAGCAGTGCGGTCAGCTGCGCGTCGCGGGAGGCGATGGTGTCCGACAGGCGGGAGAGGCCACCGAGCGCGGTCCGGACGTCGGCGGGAGTGCCGGCGAACGTCGTGGCGAGCGTGTCGAAGCTGTGCGCGAGCCGCGTGGTGTCGATGTGGTCGACCGTGGCAGAGAGATCGCGGAACGCGTCGAGCACGTCGTAGGGCACGGTGGTGCGCGAGCTCGGGATGGGCACGTCCGGGTCGAGCGAGCCGGCGCCCGCCGGATAGAGCGCGAGGTATTTCTGGCCCAGCACCGTTTTCAGCTTGATGGCGGCGGTGGTGCCGTCGCCGAGCCACGCGTCCTTGACCTTGAACGACACCCGCACGCGAGCACCGTCGAGGGTCACCGCGGACACGCGCCCGACCTCGACGCCGGCGATGCGCACGTCGTTGCCGTCGCGCAGCCCGGCGGCTTCGGTGAACTCGGCGGCGTACGTGGTGCCGTCGCCGATCACGGGCAGATTCCGGGCGTTGAGTGCGGTGACGATGCCGAGGGCGAGCACCGTGAGCCCCACCAGCGCGGTGCGGACGGGGTGGCGGGGACCTCGGGCGGACTGCACAGCGTGAACAGTGCCGCAGCCGCAGTGGTGATGCCAGTCACACAACACCTTCGGTGGACGCCGGTGGGTTCGGCGGAGATCGGCTGCGGGTACTTTTCGTCGAAAGGTTCCCCGGCGGAAGGTGGCGCGGCGTGGCACTCACGCGGGTCTACCGCGACGGCGTGCTGGTCGAAGAGAACTTCCCGGTCGAGCAGGTTTCCGACTACCTGCAGGACCCGGCCACCACCGTCTGGCTCGACTTCTGCGAGCCGACCGAAGACGACCTCGCCTCGATCCGGGAGGAGCTCGGCCTGCACGCGCTGGCCGTCGAGGACGCGGCCGAAGAACACCAGCGGCCCAAGTTCGACCGATACGACACGCATTCCTTCCTCATCGCGTACTCGGCGCACTTCGACGTCGACACCGGCATGGTCACGAAATCGGAGCTCGCCGCGTTCGTCACGAAGCAGGCGCTCGTGACCGTGCGCAAGGACGACGGGTTCGACATCGAGGCCGTGGCGCAGCGGTGGGACGCCTCGGCCGACCTCGCGAAGTCCGGCGTCGCGTTCCTGCTCCACGGCCTGCTCGACTACATCGTCGACGGGCACTTCGACAGCGTGCAGGCGCTCGACGACCAGATCGAGGCGCTGGAGGACCTGGTCTTCGACGAGCGGCCCGATCAGCGTGAGCTGCAACGGCGTTCGTTCCGGCTGCGCAAGAGCCTCACGGCGCTGCGCCGCGTGGTGCTGCCGATGCGCGAGGTCGTGAACACCGTGATGCGGCGCGACCAGCACCTGGTCGACAGCGTGATGATGCCGTACTTCCAGGACGTCTACGACCACGTGCTGCGCGCGTCGGAGTGGACGGAGTCGTTGCGCGACCTGGTGGCGACGGTGCGGGAGACGCAGCTGAACCTGCAGGGCAACCGGCTCAACACGATCATGAAGAAGGTCACCAGCTGGGCCGCGATCATCGCGGTGCCCACGGCGGTGACCGGGTTCTACGGGCAGAACGTGCCGTACCCGGGATTCCAGGCCACGTCCGGGTTCTGGGTGTCCACAGTGGCCATTGTGCTGCTGTCGGTGGGGCTGTACGCGTCGTTCAAGCGCCGCGACTGGCTCTGATCGCGTTTCACCCCGCGCGCACCCGGGTAGGTCCGGAGCGGAAGGGATTTCGCACTTCGGGGAGAACAGGCATGCGTGATTTCAGCGCCGGGCTGCACCCGGCCGCGGACCTGATGATCGAGGAAAACCTGGCGCACCAGGAGGAAGTGCGCCGGAAGGCGACGCTCGCCGTGGCGGCGAACTCGCGCGGCGCCGACGACTGCGCGCTGCTGCTGGACATGCTGGGGCTGCACACGGCGGACAGCCGGCGCGGGGAAGTGGCCTGAGTTCAGCCGGGCCGGCGGAAAGCTTTTCGGGCGCCTCCTGGCTCTCCCTCTCCCGGCAGAGCGTGCACACGAGCTTGCGGCCGATGCACTGGCCCTCGGGGGTCACGAGGTGAGCGACGTGCAACGTGGGGTAGCCGCACCTCTCGCACGGAATCGCGGTGCTCTCGTGGCTGATCAGCACACGGATCGACATCGGGCTCTCCTCTGCCGGGAGTCGGGTCGCGTTCGGCTAACCCGTTTCACCGCAGCTCAGACGCGGCCACGGTGAACGTCACCCGTTTGGGGGATGAGCTTCACCCTGGGTATAACGACAGCCCCGGCTGCGCACTTCTAGGCGCGGTAGACCTCGGCTCCGTCCACGTACGTACGCACCACCCGCGTCGCGCCGATCTCCTGGCGCGGGCTGTCGAACGGGTCACGGTCGAGAACCACCAGGTCGGCGGCCTTTCCGACGGTGAGTGAGCCGGTGACGTCGTCGAGGTGGTTCACCGCGGCGCTGCCCGCGGTGTAGGCGCGCAGGGCGGTCGCGAGTGGTAACGCTTGTTCCGGGCCTAGCGGCGGAGCGGTCGCGCCCGGCAGCGCGCGGTTCACGGCGACGTGGATCGCGGCCAGCGGGTCGGGGCTGCTGACCGGCCAGTCGCTGCCCATGGCGAGCGCGGCGCCGGTGCGCAGGAGGTCGCCGAACGGGTATTGCCAGGCGGCGCGCGGAAAACCGAGGAAGGGCAGTGTGAGCTCGTCCATCTGCGGTTCGTGCGCGGCCCACAGCGCCTGCAGGTTGGCCGTGGCGCCGAGGCGGTGGAAGCGCGGGACGTCGGCCGGGTGCACCACCTGCAGGTGGGCGAGGTGGTGGCGGCGTTCGGAGGTGCCGTTCTCGGCGATGGCCGCTTCGAGCGCGTCGAGGACGTCGCGGACCGCCCGGTCGCCGATGGCGTGGAAGTGCACCTGGAAGCCGGCGGCGTCGAGGGCGGTGGTGACGTCGCGGAGCAGGCCGGGGTCGAGAAAGCCGAGGCCCCGGTCACCGGTCGGGTGGCCGTGGCGATCGAGGTAGGGCTCGAGCATGGCGGCGGTGAACGTCTCGACCACGCCGTCCTGCATCACCTTCACCGACGGCGTGCGGTAATTGCGGCACTGCGCGGCCGTCGCCGCGCGGATCTCGGCGAGGCGCGCGACCTGGTCCGCGACGCCTTCGGGCGGGCACGACCGGTCCCACCACAACGCACCGGTGACCTTCGCGGTCAGGGTGCCGGCGGCGTCGGCGCGCCGGTAGGACTCGTGGACGTTCGACCCGTGGCCCGGCACGGCCACCCACGCGTCCTGCCAGTTCGTGACGCCGTGGGAGTGCAGGTAGCGCTGCGCTTCGGCGAGCGCGGCGTCGAGGTCTTCCTGCGTGTCGGCCGGGGCGACGCGGGCGACGAGATCAGCGGCGCCTTCGTGGAGGAGCCCGGTGGGTTCGCCGTCGGCGTCACGCTCGATGCGGCCGTCGGCGGGGTCGGGGGTGTCGCGGTCGATCCCGGCTCTGGCCAGGGCGGCGGTGCTGACCCAGCTGGAGTGGTGGTCGCGGTTGGGGAGCAGCACCGGGCGATCCCCGACGACGGCGTCGAGCGCGGCGCGGTGCGGGCGGCCGCCGGGGAACGCCTCCATGGCCCAGCCGCCGCCGAGGAGCCATTCCCGGTCGGGGTGGGCGCGGGCGTATTCGCCGATGATGCGGACGTAGGCATCCGCGGTTTCGGTGCCCGAAAGGTCGCAGCGGATCCGTTCGAGCCCGCCCATCACCGGGTGCACGTGGGCGTCGCCGAACCCGGGCAGCAGGAGCCCGCCGGCGAGGTCGACGACGTCGTCGGCTTCGCGCAAGAAGGGTTCCACCGTGCGGTCGCCGCCGACGGCGACGATCCGGCCGCCGGAGACCGCGACGGCCGAGCAGCTCGTGCCCGCGGCATCGGCGGTGAAAACGTGGCCGCCGCGGAACACCGTGGTCGTCATTACTGCACGGTAGCCGGGCGAGTCCACGGAGGACTCCGGGTCGGACGGGGAATTTTCGTTGCCCCTGCGAACCAACTGTGCGCTCCGAAGAGGACCGATCTTGCAACTGACCAGCGAAATGACCACATCCGCGGAAGTGAACGTTTCGTCCGGGATCGTGCCCTGGCCCGCGTTGATCTTGCCCGAAGTTACCCCATCCGGTCGGCCGGAGGGGCCAAATCACCGACCCTTGAGCACACTTCGTGACGCCCCAACCTTCTAACGGAGGAAGGCGTTGGGGCATTCGATGTATCTGCCACTCCGCCGTAACATCTTGTGCAGAGGAGCAGTCGGGTGAAAGCTCGGCTGAGGGGAGGGGTTTCGATGATGAATGCCAACAGGGTGGATGTGGCGGACGACTACCTCACGCGCCAGCAGCGTGCGCTGGCCGAGGCGGTGGAGTCCGACGGGGGTTTCGGCGAGGGAGGCCGCAGCTTCCGGATCGCCGAGCACCTCGCGGCCGAAGGTGGTCTGCACCGTTCCGACGTGATGGCCGCGACGGCGCTTTTCCTGGCCTACACGGCTTTCCAGGAGGGCAACTTCGACGCGGCGCAGGGGTTCGCGCGCCGGTTGCGTGGTCTGGACCCGGACAGCGTGGAGCTCGTGTTCCACCTCATGCGGCTCGAGGTCGGGCGTGAGCAGGGCTGGCTGCCCCGCACGCAGTACGACGACCTGCTGGCCTACGCGTGGCGCGAGAACCGCTTCGACCTGGCGCAGCGCGCCGGCGACATCCAGGCGCGCGACGTCGACCCCGGCGCCGCGCCGGTCGGCTCGTGGGCCGAGCTCGAGCGGACCCTCTGCCCGCTGCTGGCGTGAGGCGCGCCTAGTGCGGTGGTTCCGGCGCGTTGCGCGCCATGAACGTGCCGGCGTCGCCTTGTGACGGGTCCACGAAGACCACGTCGTCGGGGCGCCGCCTCGGCACGTCGACTGACAGCACGACGAGCGGGTGCTCGTCGATCCGCGGGAAGCCGTGGACCTTGGTCTTCTCGAAGTGCAGCAGCAGACCCGGACGGGCCTCGAACTCTTCGCCGTCGAGGTGGAACGTGCCGCGGCCGCTGAGCACGTAGAGGTGCTCGTCGCATTCGGTGTGGTAGTGCAGCGGCAGCTCGCGGTAGATGCGGAAGATCCGCGCGCTCGCGGTGGGTTTGTCCACGAAGTACTCGTCGACCAGCATCGTGTCGGCCGTGTCGGGTAACCGGTCGAGGGCGGCGAGGACGTCGAACACGTTGTCGTTCTGCACGGTCAGCTCCAATCGATGCGGTCGAAGAGCTCTTTCAGCTTGGCACCTCGGCCCACGCTCGTCGCGGAGATCCAGGCGATGCGGCCGCGCAGGTGCGCCCGGAAATCGGGGTGGCCGGCGTGGTTCTGCGCTGCGGGACCGGTCGTGGCGCAGTTGTGGAGGGTGGCGCGGAGGTCGTCGTAGTGGGTGCGAGGGGCCGCGGGCTTGGTGTTGACGACGAGGCCGGCCACCTTCTGCCGCTGGTGCTTGGCGGCGATCGACGTCTTTTCCTCGCGCAGCCGGAAACCCTCGTCCGCGACGATGCTTCGGACGCCCGGGATCAGGCGGTGCAGGGGGAGGGTTGCTTCACCGGAGAAGGCGAGGTCGTCGGCGTAGCGGGTGTAGTTCGCGCCGAGTTTCAGGGCCAGGCCCGAGAGCCTGCGGTCGAGGCGGTGGGTGACGGCGTTCGCGACGGCCGGGGATGAGGGTGCGCCCTGGGGCAGGTGCGGTTTGCCGAGCTGGTCGCGGACTTTCCGGGGCGCGTTCTTGAGGACGTCCGGCGGCGTGGTCGTGGTGACGATTCCGGCCACGGCTTGGGCGACGGCGGGTGGGTAGCCGGCGAGTTCGAGCAGCGAGCGGATCCGGCGGGCGGAGACGGTGGGGAAGAAGTGCTCCAGGTCCATGCGGATGACTTTTTCCTGGCCCGCGTGGGGTTCCGCGCACGTGAGGATGGACCGGCCGGGGTGGAAGCCGTGGGCGGCGTCGTGGACCGGGAGCGCGGCGAGGACGTGCCTTCGGACGCGCCGCTGGAGTTCGGCCAGGCGCGGCTTCGGGCGTTCGATCAGGCGGAGGCCGCCGGCGGCGGTGGGGATCCAGTGGTGGTGGTAGTGGCGGAGGGTGTGGTTGGCGCGGTCGTTCCAGTGGCGGGGGTCGGAGAACCAGGAGAGTTCCCCGGGGGTGAGGTCGAGGGCGCGGGCGCAGTCTTCGAAGGTGGGCCATCGCGCGACTTGCCACCGCCAGACGGGCGGTAGGGGTTCGAGGGGTGCGAACTCCGAAGTGGCTGGTTCTTCCTGCGTGGTCATCTCGGCCGGGTTGGTACGTCGGGGTGGGTTGGCTCGGCTGGTGCGGTCGGCTCGGCCAGGTGGGTCTCGTTGCTCTGGTTGCTCTCGTTGCTCTGGTTGGTCGGCGGCGCGGGGGTGACTCTTTCTCCGTTCATCCGCGCGGTCTTGTACGCGCAGCGTGCCGCGCTCGCGTGGGGCGCAGTGATTTGGTGATGTGGTGCGTTCCGGGGTTGCCCCGGAAGGGGTGGTTCTCCACCGGGCTCACCTCCCGCGTCGCCGGTGGTCGAGTTTAGGGGTGGCTCGGCGTGCTGCGCACACCATTGCGCCCGAGTGGTGGGTGGTGGGCACCCCGATTTTGATGGTGACGACGGTCTGGATCGGCCGGGGGAAGGGTGCGGGGAGGGGTGGCTGGGGGGGTGAGTTGTGTTGCCGGGTGGGGGGTTGAGGAGTGGCAAGGGCCGCGCCGGCCGGGTGGACGTGGAGGTGATGAGGCCATGGTCGAAGTTCGGGTCGCGGTGAGTGCCGCGGAGTTTGAGGGGGCGCGGGAGTGTTGGCGTGCGGCCAATGTTGCGCGCGGGAAGGTGCCTGGGGCGGGGCGGGTGGAGCGGGTGCGGGAGAAGCTGGCGGATCCCGAGGCGCTGGTGCTCGTCGCCGTCGAGGGCGGGGGTGTGGTTGGCATGGTGCTGGCCGAGGCGGGGCGGGCGGAGGATGGGCGGGCGGAGGATGGGCGCGGGCCGGTGGAGCCGGGGTTGTGGCACGTCTCGATGGTGTTCGTGCGGCCCGAGTGCTGGGGTGCCGGCGTGGGGGCGGCGTTGCTGGGGGCGCTGAAGGAACGCGTGGCGGGGCGGGTGCAGGTGTGGACGGGCGTGGGCAATGAGAGGGCGCTCGCGTTGTATCGGAGGGCGGGGTTCGGGGCCAGTGGCCGGCGGCGGGAGATCTTCGGGGTCGGGCAGGTCGTTCACCTGGTGTGGTCCGGTGAGGTGACGCGGGCCACCCGTCGACTGTCTTGACCTCAAGACCTTGCCTATAGCAAGTTTTGCCCTATGCAAGACGATCTCGACCGCCTGGAGCGGCTGACGCGGGTGCTCGTGGCCGTGGCGTGGGACAGTGCGCACGCCGCGCCGCGGGGGGTGACGTTTGCGCAGGTGCGGTTGTTGGTCGTGCTGGCGAGTCTGGGGCGGGTGCCGTGTTCGCGGTTGGCGGCGGCGATGGGCGTGAACGCGTCGTCGGTGACGCGGCTGGCGGACAAGCTCGAGGCGCACGGTTATGTGCGGCGAGGGGAGGACGAGCACCGGCGCACCGTGGTCACCGTCGAGGTCACGAAGGCGGGGCAGGCGGTGGTGGACGACGTCCTGGCGCGGAGGCATGAGGCGCTCGGGGAGCTGCTGGGGCAGCTGGCACCGGCCCAAAGAGAACGGGTGGCGGCGAGCGTCGAGGACTTGCTGGCGGCGGCGGAGAAGGCGCCGCTGGTTCCGTCGGCCGGGCCGGGGCGGCTGTGAGCGCGCCGGGGCGGGCGGCGCACCTGGGGGACTTCAGTGTGCGGCCGCGGATGTTGCTGATCACGGCGTTCGCGCTGTTCGTGGGGGCGGCGAGCGCGGTGGCGGCGTTCGCGTTGCTGAAGCTGATCGGGTTGATCACCAATCTCGTCTTCTACCAGCGCGTCGCGACGGATCTGGTGGCGCCGGGGGCGGTGCACCACCCGTGGTGGCTGGTGGTGCTCGCGCCGGTGGTCGGCGGGCTCGTGATCGGGGTGATGGCGCGGTACGGCTCCGAGAAGATCCGCGGCCACGGCATGCCCGAGGCGATCGAGGCCATCCTCACGGGCGAGAGCCGCGTGGCGCCGCGGGTGGCGGTGCTCAAGCCCGTGTCGGCGGCGGTGAGTATCGGCACCGGGGGACCGTTCGGGGTCGAGGGGCCCATCATCATGACCGGCGGCGCCGTCGGGTCGATCCTGGCGCAGCTGCTGAAACTCAGTGCGGACGAGCGCAAGACGTTGCTCGTCGCGGGGTCCGCGGGTGGCATGGCGGCGACGTTCAACGCGCCGCTCGCCTCGATCCTGCTGGCGGTGGAGCTGCTGCTGTTCGAGTGGCGCCCGCGCAGCTTCGTGCCGGTGACGGCGGCCGTCGCGGTGAGCACCGTGTTGAGGGGCTACCTGCTGGGCACCGGGCCCGTCTTCGGGGTGCAGGCACCGCAAACGGGTCCGCTCGCCGACGGGCTGGCGCTGATCCCCGGCGTCACCGGCGGCCTGCTGGCCATCGGCGCGACGGCGCTCGTCTACTTCGCCGAAGACCTGTTCGCGCGCGTGCCCGTGCACTGGATGTGGTGGCCGGCGATCGGTGGCCTGATCATCGGCGCGGGCGGGCTGATCGAGCCGCACGCGCTGGGCGTGGGCTACGACGTGATCGACCAGCTGCTCACCGGCCAGGCCACCACACAGCTGATCGTCGGCATCCTCGTGGTCAAGACGCTGATCTGGGCGCTCTCGCTGGGCTCCGGCACGTCCGGTGGCGTGCTGGCGCCGGTGTTCATGATCGGCGCCGCGCTAGGGGCGGCCGAGGGGGCGGTGCTGCCGCACTTCGCGGCCGGGTTCTGGGCGACGTGCGGGCTGGCCGCCGTGGTCGGGGGCGTGATGCGCTCGCCGCTCACCGGCATCGTCTTCACGCTCGAGCTCACCCACGCGTGGAGCTACCTGCTGCCGCTCGTGGTCGCGTCCGTCTCGGCGTACGCGTTGTCCGTGTTGCTGCTGAAGCGTTCCGTGCTCACGGAGAAGATCGCGCGGCGGCGCCTGCACCTCACTCGCGAGTACACGACCGACCCGTTGGAGACGTTCTTCGTGCACGAGGTGATGACGCCGGGGCCGGCCGCGCCCGCGCGCGTCACCGCGTTCCCCGACGAGACGTTGCGCGAGGTCGCCAACAAGCTCGCGCTCGGCCACGTCACGCGTGCCCGCGTGGTGGACCGCGAAGAGCCCGAAAAGGTGCTCGGCGTCGTCACGCTCGCGCAGTTGCTGCACGCGCGCAGGCGTGACCTGCACGAGGAGCACCACCGGGAGCGCGTGCTGCCCGTGCGGGTCGTGGTCCCGGACTGACGGCCCCGCGAACGTGCCGATCTTGACAGTGTGAAAATGATCCACGTGGGTTCGCAATCGCGGCGGCGGTGGTCGCCCGGGTGGATCGTGTTCACCGTCGTGCTCGTGCTGATCGCCGTGCCGGCGAGCGTGGTCGGCTACAACACGCTCACGGCGGGCGCGCACGAGGAGGAGCACACCGTCTCGCCCGTCTACTTCGCCGACGTGTCGGCGCTGCCCGTCGCGCCGCCTGCGCCCGTGGTGCAGCCCGGCGGATCGAGCGGCACCTGGCGCATCGACTGCGGCCGCGACGAGGAAGGCCGCCACAACTCCGACAACGTGGTGATCAGCCCCGGCGTGGCCGGTGGGGCGCACCACCTGCACGACTACGTCGGCAACGACTCCACCACCGCGTTCTCCACCGACACTTCCCTCGCCGCCGCCGGCACCACCTGCCAGGCCGGCGACAAGTCGACCTATTACTGGCCCGTGCTGCGCCTGCCGCGCGGCGACGCGCGCCAGACCGTGTTCGGGCGGCTCCTCGTGCCGGACTCGGTGCTGATCGAGTACCAGGGCAGCCCGGTCACCAACGTCGTCCCCATGCCGCGCTTCCTGCGCGCCAACACCGGCAACCCGCATGGGTACACGCAGGGCGGCGTCGGCACCGACCACGTGCAGTGGACGTGCTCCGGCAGCCGCGACCACGTCGGGCGCCAGTACCCGCGCTGCCCGGCCGGCCAGCAGGTCGTGCGGTTGTTCGACTTCCCGAGCTGCTGGAACGGTCGCACCACCGACAGCGCCAACCACAAGTCGCACCTGGTCTTCCCCGCCGCGAACGGCGCGTGCCAGGCCGGCACGTTCGCCGTCCCGCGCCTGCACCTGGAGATCTCCTACACCGTGCCGGCCGGTGCGGAGTACGCGATCGACTCGTTCCCCGAGGAGCTGAACAATCCCGTCTCCGACCACGCCGACTTCATCGACGTGATGCCGGACGCGCTGATGGCGACCGTCGTCGACTGCGTGAACTCGGGTAAGCACTGCTCAGCGTGACGACTGTGGCTTTGGTCACGGTTCGGTATCCGCTGAACTGAACCCCGCTCGCCATCCGTGTGCCCCTCGTGGAGGTGAGGAGATCCCGCACCTTGCGGGACTCGGGAGGGTGGTAGCGGATGGCCGGGTTGAGGACCCGTCATCGCCAGCAGGTCGCCGACGAGGCTCTCGTGCGCTCGCTGTTCGAGGAGCACGGCAAGGCGATGCTGGCGTACGCCACAAGGCTGCTCGGTGATCGAGCAGCGGCGGAAGACGTCGTGCAGGAGGCACTGGTGCGCGCTTGGCGACACCCCGAAAGCCTGGTCAACGGCAAGGGCTCGGTGCGTGGCTGGCTGCTGACCGTGGTGCGGAACCTGGTCACGGACAAGATCCGGGCGCGGGCCGCGCGGCCCACGGAGGTGGCGGAGTCGCCGACCACCGTGCCGGTGGCGCGCGACCACTCCGACCAGGTCGTGGACTCGATGGTGGTGCTCGCGGCGCTGGACGACTTGAGCGCCGAGCACCGCGAAGTGCTGGAACACGTGTACCTGCACGGGCGGACGGTCGGCGAGACCGCCGAGAAACTGGGCATACCACCGGGCACCGTGAAATCGCGCTCGTACTACGGGTTGCGCGCTTTGCGTGAGCAGTTCCGGTCGCAGCGACTGGGAGTGGGGGCCGCGTGATGAACACTTCGCACAGCGACCGGTTCGACCTCGAGGCCTACGTGGCCGGCGAGGCGGGCACGACCGACCAGCCGGACGTCGAGCAGCACCTGACGACCTGCGCGGAGTGCCGGGAGGAGGTGGAGTCATTGCGTGAGATGCAGGAGTTCCTGGGCGCGTTGCCGCCCGAGGCGCTGCTCGACGGGCCGCCGGACGACGCGGACCTGCTGCTGCAACGCACCTTGCGGCAGATCAGGTCGGAGTCGGCGGGTGCCCGCGGCCGGGGCCGGATCCTGGCCGCGTCGGCGGCGGTCGTCGTCGCCGCGGCGGCGCTGGGCGCGGGCGTGCTCGTCGGAAAGTCGGGCGACAGCGGGGCAGGGACGGCCGTCGCCGCGCCGCCGGTGTCCGCGCCGGCCACGGTGGCACCGGGAACCCGCTTCGTGACGGGGGAATCCGCCTCGGGGGCGCGGCTCAACGTCGCCGTCACCCCGGCAGCCGGCTGGGTGCGGCTCAACGCGTCCGTCACCGGCATCCCGGAGGGGCAGAAGTGCCGGCTCGTGGTGGTCGGCAAGGACGGCAGCCGTGAGATCGCCGGCAACTGGCTGGTGTCGGACAAGGCCGCGAGCGACGGCGTGAACCTCGACGGCTCGGCGCTCGTCGACCCGGCGAACGTCGCGTCGGTGCTCGTGGAGAACACCGACGGGCACCAGTACGTGTCGGCCTCGCTGTAGGTTCGTCGCAAGGCGCTGCCCGTTCGTCCAGTGTGGACTGGATGAACGGGCAGCGCCTTTTTGCTGTCCTGGCAAGGAGTTCCTGTTTCAGGCAGATGTGACCGCCATCACGAAACTTCGGTGAACCCTCACGGGGACCACACCCGTGTACCGGTCATCGAAGGCTCGCCATCTCCGGCAGCCGGCTCTGACAGGGAGAAACCCGAAATGTTGCGTACTCGAGTTGCGATGCTCGCCGCCCTGGTGGCGACGGGTGTGGCGGCGCTGACGGCGTGCGGTTCCACCGCCGGCACGCCGAGTGCCGCTCCGGCCGGTGCCGGGGGCGCCGACCTGGCTTCGTCGGTCAACTTCCTGACCGGCACGGCCCAGGAGAACGGTGCACCGCAGAACACCGGCGACTTCGCCGACCCGGCCGACACCAACGCCGCCGAGCAGTGGGTGGAGCTCGACGCCGGTTCCGCGTCCGGCCTGAACCCGGTGGTGCTGAACGGAAAGGGCTTCCTGCTCTACCGCTTCGACAAGGACAGCCCGAAGCCGCCGACGTCCAACTGCAACGGTGACTGCGCCAAGACCTGGCCGCCGGTCACGGTGAAGGCGGGCGGCAAGGTGTTCCTCAACGGCATCGACAAGAACGACGTCGGCTTCGTCAAGCGCCAGGACGGCACGCTGCAGGTCACGATCGGCAACTGGCCGGTGTACAAGTTCAGCGGCGACTCGCAGCCGGGCCAGGCCAAGGGCCAGGGCGTGGGCGGCACGTGGTTCGGCGTCACGCCGGAGGGTGGCAAGGCCCAGACCTCGCAGGAGGGCACCGACCCGACGACCGGTGTCGACTACAAGACCGGTACCGCCAAGGAAAACGGCGCGGACATGACCCAGGGCGACGACTACAAGGGCCCGCGTACCGACGACGCCGCGATGAAGTGGGTCCAGCTGACCCGCGGTTCGGCCGGTGGCCTGAACCCGATCGTCCACGACGGTGCCGGCATGACGCTCTACCGCTTCGACAAGGACAGCCCGAAGCCCCCGACGTCCAACTGCAACGGTGACTGCGCCAAGACCTGGCCGCCGGTGCTTGTGAAGCCGGGTTCGCGCATCTTCGTCAACGGTGTTCCCGCCGCCAAGATCGGCATCCTGACCCGTGCCGACGGTTCCCGCCAGGTCACCATCGGCGGCTGGGCGCTCTACCGCTTCTCCGGCGACAAGAAGCCGGGCGACATCAACGGTGAAGGCGTCGGCGGCACCTGGTTCGCCATCTCGCCGAACGGTGGCAAGGTCCTGCCGAAGGGCGGCGCCCCCGCCTCCAGCGGCCAGGCGGCTCCGCCGGCGTCGTCTTCCTCGACCGCGACCCCGCCGTCCTCGAGCACCACGACTCCTCCCGGTGGCGTGACCCTCGGCAACGGCAGCGCGATCCTCGACAGCGGCATCAACTTCTCCGAGCCCAACGGTTCCTTCGGGGTCTCGGGCCCGGGTTGCGTCGCCAACCCGCAGCCGACGCAGGTCTCCTCGATCCAGCTCAGCGGTGGCCCGGTGAAGCTCTGGAAGGGCCCGAACTGCACCGGCCAGTCGATGGTCATCACGGCCAGCGTGCCCGACCTGAGCAAGATCGGTTTCGACAAGCAGGTCGCCTCGATCCGCTTCGGCGACAAGTGAAGTAACCACTAGCCGAAGAGCCGGGGTGTGCGCCGACGGGGGGTGCACACACCGGCTCTTCCTTTTACGCGATGTGGCGGGAATGGCCGGACCAGAACGGTTCGGCCAGTTTTCGTTTGTCCACTTTGCCCACCGGGGTGAGGGGGAGCTCGGCGGCGAAGTCCACGGTGGACGGTACGAAGTGGTCGCCGCCCAGTGCTTCGCGTACGTGGTGGCGCAGTTCTGCCTCTGTTGCTTTTGCGTGGGTGACGACGACGGCGTGCACCAGCTCCCCCTCGCCGTTCTGCCCGGGCACCGCGAAGACGGCCGCGGCTTTGACGGCGGGGTGCGTGAGCAGGGTGTGCTCTATGGCGGTCGAGGGGACCTTGGTGCCGTGCTCGCCGGTGATGATCACGTCGGCGATGCGGTCGTGGAGGTAGAGGTAACCCTCGTCGTCGAAGTGGCCCAGGTCGCCGGTGGGGAGCCAGCGGTCGGCGATCGGTGGTTCGCCGTGGTAGCCGTCCATCATGGACAGTCCGCGCACGAGGATCTCACCGTTTTCCGCGCGGGCTTCCATGCCCGGGACGATTCGTCCCACGGAGCCGAGTCGGTGGGCTTTCGTGAGTTCTTCCGCGGAGATGCTCGCGATCATCGGCGCTTCGGTCAGGCCGTATCCCTGGCCGACTATCGCGCCGAAGGCGTCGAGCGCCTGGGCGAGCCTGTTGGGCGGAAGCGGGGCGGCGCCGAGTGAGAGGGATTTCAGGCTGGAGACGTCGGTGCTCGCCAGCGCCGGGCTGTCGAGGACCTTGGCCAGCCTGGGCGGCGTGAGGGCGAGCCTGGTGACTCGGTGGGTCTCGATGTCGTTCAGGAGTTCTTCGGCGTCGAAGCTCGTGCGGAGGACCACTTTGTTGCCGCTGAGCAGCGCCCCGAGCGCCGCGGCGTTGCCGGTCATGTGCGTGAGCGGGGCGGTGACGAGGACGGTTTGGGTGCCGTCGGGGGAGAAGATGTGGGCCATGCCGTCGTAGATGCCGGTGTGGCGGATGAGCTTCGGCGCCCCGGTGGTGCCGCCGGTGGGGAAGATCGCGGTGACCCGGTCGGGGAGGGTGTCCGGAGTGGACGGTTCCTTGGTGGCAAGCTCGTCGAGGTCGAGCAGGGTCGCCCCGGTTTTCTCGAGGGCGGCCTGTCGGGCCGGCTTGCTCGCCGACGCCGCGATGAGCAGCACTTCGAGCCCCCGCAACTGCGCGGCGACCTGCGCGAGGATCACTTCGGGCCGGTTGGGCGAGTCGATGGCCACGATGCCGGTCTGGTTGCTGAGGCCGGTGTGGATCCGGCGGAGCGTGTCGGCTGCGGCGCGGTAGGTGGTGGCGCGCCCTTCGTGGTGGAAGAGCACGGTGTCGCCGCCCTGGCCGAGCATGGTGAGGACGCGGGTCAGGAAGAAGCTCACCTGCGGCACGGTAGCCCTATCCGCTCCGGCCCATGCGGTGCAGCAGCGTCGCTTGTGGCGTCGGGCCGGGTGTTCCGTGCGGCGAGGTGAAGAAGCGGTTCTGCTCTCGGCCGAGATGGGGGTTTCGGCGAGGCCGGCGTAGATGGTGTCGAGGTGAGTGGTGATCCGGGTGACGAGGACTTCGTCGGGCCGAGCTTCCCATGGTGCGGGGGTGGGGGCGACGGCACGTTGGAATCCGCGGGGTGGTCCTCTGAAAACTTCCTGGGTGGCAAGGTTTCTAACGAACGGTCGCCTACTGCCACTCGAACGTGTCCGAGTCGGGCAGGCGATCCGACGGAGTTGTCCACACCGAGGCCGAGTTGTGGATAACTCCGCCTCAGCCGGGCTTATGAACGATTTTCGTCGGGGGTGGGCGATAGACTGGACGTGGGACGCCCCCCTGGGAGGGCGGGGGATTTCGGTGGGTCGATTCCGCCGATTCAGGGTTGCCGGAATGGTGTAGACGCGTTCACTGGCGGTGGGTTGGGCATTGGGAACTCGGCCAAGTCGCCGAGTCAACCGTGGTCGTGTGCGCGCGTATTCGCAGATTCCGGACATCACGCACCCTTCGGTCGGAAGGTTTTCGCCGGTCACTCCCAGGGGTTACCGTGGGCGCACTGGAGGGAGTGCCATGAAGCGAGTCGTGCAGGTGGTGGCCGCGGTGGCGGTGGCGGTCGTGACGGTGGGGGCCGTGCCCGGGGCGGCGGGGGCTCGGGAGCTGACGCCGAGGCAGTTGGCGGGGCAGCGGGTCATCTACTCGTACGCCGGGTTGACGCCGCCGGATCAACTGCTGCAGCGGATTCGTGCGGGCGAAGCGGGTGGGGTGATCTTCTTCGGCGAGAACATCTCGTCGAGCGGCCAGATCGCGGGCGTGGTGAAGCAGCTTCGCGACGCGGCGGCGCAGAGCCCGGTGCACGAGCCGTTGCTGTTGATGACCGACCAGGAAGGCGGGCAGGTCCGGCGGCTGCCGGGTGAGCCGACGCTGTCGGAGAAGCAGGTGGGGCAGTCGGCGAACCCGGAGGCGGCGGCGAAGGCGGCCGGGACGGGCGCCGGCAAGAACCTCGCGGGCGTGGGGATGAACGTCAACCTCTCACCGGTGCTCGACGTCTACCGGCAGGCCGGGAATTTCATCGACGAGTACGGCCGCTCGTACTCGAGCGACGCCACCACGGCGGGCAAGCTGGGCCGCGACTTCGTCGCCGCGGAGCAGGCCACGGGCGTCGCGTCGACGGCGAAGCACTTTCCCGGGCTGGGGGCGGCGCCGGCGGGGAGCAACACGGACGTCGCGCCGGTGACGTTGAACGTGCCGCTTCCGGAGCTGCGTACGAAGGACGAAGCGCCGTACGCGGGGACGGCGGCGAAGCTCGTGATGCTGTCGTGGGCCGTGTATCCGGCGCTCGACGCAAGTCACCCGGCGGGCCTCTCGCCGACGGTGGTGCAGAACGAACTGCGCCAGCGCGACGGGTTCCGCGGCGTCACCATCACCGACGCCCTCGAGGCCGGCGCCCTCCAGGCCTACGGTGACACGGGCAACCGCGCGGTGCTGGCGGCGAAGGCGGGCGTCGACCTGATCCTCGCCTCCGGGCGTGACGTCAACCAAGGTGACGCGGCGGCCGACGCCCTGGCCAGGAACCTCGGCGGGATTCCGGACTTCACGGCGTCGGTGGAGCGGATTTCGGCTCTGCGCAAGGGATTGTCCTAGCGTACGGCGAACCGTCGCAGGCCCGGCGTCGTCACGGCGACGGCCGCGACCGCGGCCACGCACAGCAACCCGCCGCTGACGAGTGACGCCAACGCCGACGTCGGCGCCGCCACCAACCCGGCGCGCAGGTTGCCGAGATCCGGCCCCGCCTGTCCGACGATCTGCTCCGCGGCAGCGACGCGGCCGAGCAGCTCGTCGGGCGTGTGCAGCTGAACCACCGTGCTCCGCGAAACCACCGACACCGTGTCCGCCGCACCCGCCAGCGCCAGGAAAACCAGGCCCAGCCACGGATTCGTGGTGAGCCCGAACAGCGTCAGCGCGAGCCCCCAAGCGGCCGACCCGGCCAGCATCACCACCCCCGGCCGCGGCAGGCGGGTGAAGACGCCGGAGAACACCGACGCCGCGACGCCGCCGACGGCGATCGCGGTCAGGAACAGACCGAGGGTGCGCGGGTTGCCGCCGAAGCGTTCGGCGTTGACGAGCGGGAAGAGGCTCATCGGCATGGACAGGACCATCGCGGCGAGGTCCGTGAGCAGCGCACCGCGGACGGCGGGCGTGCGGACGAGGAACGCGAGACCGTCGGAGATGCCGCGCAGGCCGGGGCGCGCGGAGTCGCCGGGTTGCATGGCGGGCAGGCCGAAGGCGCCGTAGAACGCGCAGCCGAACGTCACCGCGTCGACCGCGTAGCAGCCGGTCACGCCGGCCCAGCCGATGAGCACGCCGCCGATCGCCGGGCCCAGCAACATGCAGCCCTGGAAGGAGATCCGGTTGAGCGCGAGCCCGGCGGCGACCTGTTCGCGAGGTAGCAGCCGGGGGATGAACGTGCGCGACGCCGGCCCGGCGCCCGCGACGAAACACGACTGCACCGCGAGGATCGCCAGCACCCCGCCGACGGGGAACCCCGGCACGGCACTCTGCGCGACCAGCAACACCGAGCACGCGGCCTGCGCCACCGTCGTCACCAGGTAGAACCGCCGCCGGTCGACGCGGTCCACGAGCGAGCCCGCGAACAACCCGAACACGACGATCGGGACCGCCTGCGCGAGCCCGACGGCGCCCGTCCACACCGTGCTGCCCGTGCGTTCCCAGACCTGGAACAGCACGGCCACGAGCGTCAGCTGCCCGCCGAGCACCGAGCACGTGCGCCCGATCCACAGGCGCCGGAACTGCGGCGACGTGCGCAACGGCGTCACATCGAGCAGCTGCGCTCTCATTGCCAGGCCTCGTCTTGCCAGGCCTCGTCGCCTTCGAGCTTCTCGGCGATGCGGTCGTGGAAGCTCTTGCGCGCCAACGCTTTCTCGACGTCCACGACCACCTTGCTCAGCGGGTACGGGATCTCGGCCTCGAGGTCGACCAGTGCCGCCTCGGTCGCGCGCCACTCCGCCGCGAGCCGGTCGACGATCGCCTCGGCCTTGGGGGTGAGCACCACCTTCTTGCTGCGCGCGTCGTCGCCCGTGGTGGTGGTGACCAGGCCGGCCTTGCGCATGGCGGCCACCTTCTGGCTCAACGCCGAGTGTGTCCGCTCGACCGACGCCGCCAGCTCGGTGATCGTCATCGGCCCGCGCGCGTGCAGGCGCAGGAGCTCCATGACGAAGCTCGGTTTGAGGCCCTCGATGCCGCGCTCGGTGTAGAGGCGGCCGATGTCGTCGTCCATGGCGTTCTGGAGCAGGCGCATGGGGCGCCAGAGGCTCTGCTCGGTGGGGTCGGTGAACTCGGGCATGAGGGGAGTGTAACAGAACTTATATAAGCGCTGTTGCATCTGGGCCGTTCGAAGGAAAGTGTTCCGGTGACTGGGAAGTCGGCTGATCTGATGTGGCACAAGGGAAAACTCGTGCCGCGAGGCCGGTTCGGAAGTCGATCACGGGGGTAATTTCCTTCGCCGGCAAAGGATTCCCCACCGTGGCCGGCCTGGAGGATGCATGCGTCTTGAGCCGAGGTTCACCCGTCGGGCGGTATTCACAGCGGCGTTCGCCGGGATGGCCGTGAGTGCGTGCGGGGCGGTGTCGCGGCGGGTGCCGGCGGGGGCGCCACCGCAGCCGTCTTCTTCGCCGCCGCCACCTCCGCCACCTCCGCCGAATGTGCTGGCCACGAGCTTGCTCGTCGGCTTCTGCGGTGCGCCGCACGCGAAAGCCCTCGGCGAGATGACCGGTGATCTCGCGGCGGCCGGGCGCGAGCTCGTCGGGCAGGCTGGCGCGTATCGGACGGCGGTGACGCCCGTCGTCGAGCTGATCGCGACGGCCGCCCACCGCACACCCGGGCCCGACGGCAGGTACCGCACCCGCGCGTCCGACAGCACGATCGCCGACTACCTCGCCGAAGCACGGGCGCTCAAGGGTGTGCTGCTACTCGACATCCAGCCCGGCCGGGCGGATTTCCTGCCCGAGGTGCGGGCGTACGAGCGGTGGCTGGCCGAGCCGGACGTCGGCGTCGCGCTCGACCCGGAGTGGGCCGTCGAGCCGGGTGTGGTGCCGGGCGAGAGGTTCGGGCGGACGACGGGCGCCGAACTCGACGGCGTCGCGACGTACCTCGCGCAGCTCGCGCACGACCGTCGGCTGCCGGACAAGATCATGGCGTACCACCAGGTCGCGGCTTCGATCGTCCGCGACGAGGCGGCGCTGCGCCCGCACCCGGGCGTGTCGGTCGTGAAGGTCGTCGACGGCATCGGCAGCGCGGCGGCGAAGAAGGCGACCTGGCGCACGCTCATGGCGGCCAAACCGGAGCACGTGCTGGCCGGTTTCAAGCTGTTCTACGAGGAGGACACCCGCCGCGGCGCCGCGCTGATGACCCCGTCCGAGGTACTCGCGCTCACGCCGAAACCCGCGTACGTCGTGTATGAGTAAGCGCCCCCGATCCGGGTGACACCCACGCGTGTGGTCCTCCGCTCGGCGCCGGGCGGAACGGGCACTCTTGCTGCGGACCCTCCACGACGGGAGCAGCTCGCATGCACGCCTGGTGGCCCCTCGCGACGGTCGCCGCGGTGTTCGCGGCGCTCGCCCTGGTGCACCTCCGCCGCTCGGCCCTGCCGCGCGGCACCGGGCAGCCGGCCGCGGCGCCTTCGCCCCGGCGGCTGCTGTCTCCTGAAGCGCCTGTTGTCGCCGCCCAGCGCGGCCGCGCCCGCCACCGCCTGGAACCGGCCACCCGCTCTCGGCTCGAGGCCGACCCCCTGGCGCGCTACCCCGTGGCACGGCAGCGCCCGGTTCCCAACGCCGTCGCCCAGCGCCCCAGCGGCCCGGCCTCGACGCCGACGCAACCCTTCGCGCTCCCGCAGCCCCGAGCCCGCGACACCGACTCACGCAACTGGCCCGCGGCCGCACCCCCGCGCCCCACCCCGCCGACCCGCCGCCGCACCCGCCCCGGCAAGATCATCCCCGACCCGGCCTGGCCGGGGCCCCCGGTCTCCCGGCCCCGCCCGGCGGCTCCCGATCCGCCCGGACGGGACCGGGAACCGCGCACCCGGCCGAATCGCCGGGACCGCAACCGCCCTGCCGATTGACGTCGGTTTCCCCGCCGCGGCGACCCTGGCTTCGGAGCTGAGCTGCGGCGCTGTGTGCCGCTCCGGCTGTCCGTGTTCGCAAGGGTGTCGCAGGCATCGGGACCGCTTCGACGAATGACCCGGCCACGGCGGCCTGGCTTGGGAACGTCGACTGCGGCGAACCTGGCTTCGGAACACGGCGGGGGAGCTGTCTGCCGTTTTCGTGATTGATGGCGAGTCTCCGGGCCAGCGCACCGAGATCCCGGCGGCGGGAACGGAATCGCTCGCTGTTCAGCGGCCGGTCGGTGGCGTCGTGTTGACGGTCGACCGAGATCAAAACCGGTGCTCTCGGAGATCGCGGTCACCCGGACGGTTGACGGGAGCCGCGGCCGGGTACGTAAGAGGCAGCCCGCCGCTGTGGTCCCTCCCCCCACCTCTGCGGCGGCGGGCGCGGGCCGGGCCTCGACTGCGAGGCCCGGCCCTGCTCCTGTCCTACGTGGACGGAACTGCCGGCTCGCCCGGGCACGTGCCCGTGGCCGTCCGACCGGTGCTGAAGAACTCCACCGCCTTCGAGCCGCACGCCACGAGGTCGAGGGAGCCGTGCGCGCCGTTGTCGACGGTGAGGAGGGAGCCGCCGATCGTGCGGCGCATGTCCCGAGCCCAGGAGGCCGGGGTGGTCGTCTCGGTGCGGTGGCCCACCAGTTGGAGCGGGCTCGAGCCGCGGGTGAGGTGCCAGGGCTGTTGAGGCAGCGGCCATCCCGCGCACCAGTGCTGGTAGCCGGCCATGCCGTGGAACAGCGGTGACGACGCCTGCCGCTGCTGTTCCTCGCGCCACATCGCGGGTTCGCTCGGGTCGGCGCCCTGGTCGTTGCACAGCACGGAAACCTGCATGAGCAAGCCCGCGAAGTGGCTGTCCTCGAGGCCGAAGCCGGTGAAGTCCGGTTCGTTCCCGACGAGCGGCGGGTTCGTGCCGTCGCGCAGGGCGGTGAGGGTGTCGGCCATGGCAGGCCAGTGGGATTGCTGGTACGTCAGCACGGTGCGGAGGTTGCCGCCGCCGAAGGTGAGCGGTTTGCCGTCGGCGGTGACCTGGCGCGGGTGGGCGTCGAGGCCGGCGGCGAGGGCGGTGACGTCCGCGCGGATCTTCGCGGCGTCGGTGCCCAGGTGGTACTGGCCGTCGCGCGCGGCGAGCCAGGCGGCGAATCGGGAGAAGTTGGCTTCGGCCGCGTCGACCTGGCCGTCGTTCATCGTGCGGAGGCTGAAGTCGGGCGGCATGACGGAGTCGAGCAGCATGCGGTCGACGTGCTGGTCGTAGCGGCTGCGGTACACGGCGCCGAGAGCGGTGCCCCACGAAACCCCGAAGAAGCTGATCTTCTGCTCGCCCAAGGCGATCCGGATCTGGTCGAGGTCGCGCGCGACGACGTCGGTGGAGAGGCTCGCGATGAACTCCGGGTCGTACGCGGTGCAGCGGGCGTTCTGCTTGGCTGTCTGCTCGTAGCCCTGCCGGTACTGCTCGGCGGGCGGCGCGCTCGGGTCGGGGTTCGGGCCGTCTTCGGGCGCGATGTCGCATTCCTTGCCGTCGCTGAAGCCGACGCCGCGTGGGTCGAAGCCGACGATGTCGTGGTCCACGCCCATGCCCGCCACGGTCGTGTGGCTCAGGGTGACCGGCATGTCGAGCCCGGAGTTGCCCGGCCCGCCGGGGTTCACCACGATCACGCCCTGGCGCTTCTCCGGTGCCGTCGCTTTCAACCGGCTGACCATCAGATCGAGGCGGCGGCCGTCGGGGTGGGCGTAGTCGAGCGGGACGGAGACCTTCGCGCACTCGGTGCGCGCGTCGGTCTGGTCCCACTCCTTGATCAGGGTGCGGCACGGGGTCCAGGCGAGTGCCGCGGGCGTGGCCGCGACGACCGCCGGCAGCGCGACGACGATCGCCAGCAAGGGGACGAGCTTCTTCATGATGATCATGATCGCGGTGCGCGCGGCGGGCTGCCTCGGGCGATCGGGTCACAAACCCGGCCGATCGGCTGATGTGCGGTCCGGAGGTAGCCTGGCGCGACGGTCGCCGGCGAAAGGATTTCGATGCTGCCCCTGTCCGAAGTCACGGTGGTTTCCCTCGAACAGGCCGTGGCGGCGCCGTTCGCGACGCGGCAACTGGCCGACCTCGGCGCGCGCGTGATCAAGGTCGAGCGGCCGGGTTCGGGCGATTTCGCGCGGTCGTACGACGCCACCGTGCGCGGGCTGTCGAGCCATTTCGTGTGGCTCAACCGCAACAAGGAGTCGATCGCGCTGGACCTCAAGCAGCCGGGGCAACGGCGGGTGCTCGACGCGTTGCTGGAGCGCGCGGACGTGTTCGTGCAGAACCTTGCGCCGGGCGCGGCTTCGCGGCTCGGGCTCGGGCCGGAGGAGCTGCTGGCGCGGCACCCACGGCTGATCGTCTGCGGCATCTCCGGCTACGGCACCGACGGCCCGTATCGCGACAAGAAGGCCTACGACCTGTTGGTGCAGTGCGAAACCGGCGTCCCCGCGCTCACCGGATCGCCCGACGAACCGGCGAAGACAGGCATCCCGGTCGCGGATCTGGCCGGCGGGATGTACGCGTACAGCGGGATCCTTTCGGCGCTGTACGAGCGCGAACGGACCGGTCGCGGGCAGGCGTTCGAGGTGTCGCTGTTCGACGCGCTCACCGAGTGGGTCGGGTTTCCGCTGTACTACACGGTTTACGGCGGCACCCAACCGGCGCGAACGGGACTTTCGCACGCGGCCATCGCCCCGTATGGGCCGTACGTGTGCGGCGACGGCGAGACGATCTTCCTCGCCGTGCAGAACGACCGCGAGTGGCGGCGGCTGTGCGCCGACGTGCTGGGTCGGGCCGACGTCGCGGATTCCTTCGCCACCAACGACGAACGCTCGGCCCGGCGCGACGAGCTGCGGGTGGTGATCGAGGACGCCTTCGCGCCGCTGGACTCGGCGACGGTGCTCGCCCGCCTGGATGCGGCGTCGATCGCCAACGCACGGCTGCGGACGATCTCGCAGCTGGCCGAGCATCCGCAGCTGGCCGAGCGCGAGCGTTGGGGCACAGTGGATTCGCCGGTGGGGCCGTTGCGGGCATTGGTTCCGCCGGTGACGGTGGCGGGGCGGGAGCCGCGGTTCGACCCGATCCCGGACGTGGGGGAGCACACTTCGGCGTTGCTGGCGGAGCTGGGTTTTTCCGGGGGTATGCCGGACTGACGGTTTTTGCCGGCGTTTTTGTCGGGGGCGGGTGCGATGCTTCCGGCATGGTCCCCGTGCTGATCTTGATCGACGTCCAGAACAACATGCTCCTCCCGCCCGAACCGGTGCCTTCCGCGGCCACCGTCGCCCCGGCGATCGAAACAGTGCTTTCCCGCGCGCGTGCCGCCGGCGCGCCGGTGGTGCACGTGCGCAACAACGGCACCGACGACGATCCCGACGTACCCGGAACACCGGGCTGGGCCCTGGTCCACGACGTGCTCCCGGGCGAACACGTGGTGGACAAGACCACCCCCGACTCCTTCGCCGGCACCCCTCTGTCCACGCTCGTGCCCGCCGGCGCACCCCTCGTCGTTGCCGGCATGCAAAGCGACTTCTGCGTCCGCGCAACCACCCTGGAAGCCCTCCGGCGCGGCCACCCGGTCACCTTGGTCACCGACGCCCACGCCACCTACGACGGCTCCGTTCCCGCCGCCGAGGCCTCCGCCGCGGTCGCCGCCGAGCTGGCCGCCGCGGGCGCGTCGCTGACCTCGAGCGAGGTGGTCCACTTCGGCTGAAGGGGGATCGCGGCTGCCGGGTTGGGCATCGCGAGGTAGGGTAAGTCATCGGGTGATGACATCAACTGATGACTGAGGTGTGGCGCGATGTCCGACATGGGCGAGATGCGTGGAACACCCAGGCGGCTCGCTTCGTGCGCGCTGCCGGGGTGGGCCGGTGAGGTGCTGCCGCGCGGGCTTTTGCCTGGTGGGCGGTGGTTGCCTGGGCGATCCGGATGCGGTCTCGGCGACTTGGCGGACGCGCGGGCAGCCTGTGTGTGCGCTGCGGGTTTGTCGTGAGCGGCCGGCAGAAGCCGCCCGTACGCGGCTCGGGCGAGGTGCCGGAGTGCGGTGTGCCCGCGGCCGATGACGCACCACGGCGCTCCGCGAGCGCCGCCGATTCGCAGGTGCGCGGCCCGGGCGCGGCGCCGGAGTTGGGCAGCTCGGCGCTCGGCCCGGACAGAAGGCGGGCCGAGCGCGAGGTGGCGGAACCTGCCGGGGCTGAGTGGCAAGTGCGCGGCCGGGGATGGGGCGGGCCGGCGTTTGGTGTGTCAGGTGGGCGGGCCCTGGGTGCCGAGGGAGAGGCCGCCGGGCGCAGCAGCGCTGAGGAATCGGCGCGGGGTCCGGAGCCGGCGTCGGAGTGGGGCAGCAGTGTTCGTGAGGTGCCCGGCGCGGGGGCCGGCCGCGCGGCGACCGACGTGGCCGAGAGCGGCGCGGCACAGCGAACCGCGCGGGGGTTGGTGCCCACGCTGGTGTTCCTCGGGCTCGTCGTGGCGGTGATCAGCAGTCTGGGGGCGCCGCTGATTCCGGCGGTGGCTGTGGTGCACCGGGTGTCGTTGGGGGATGCGCAGTGGTCGTTGACGGTGACGTTGGTGGTCGGGGCGATGGTGACGCCCGTGATGGGGCGGCTGGGGGACGGGCCCGCGCGGCGGAGCGTGATGCTGGCCGGGCTGGGGCTCGTGGTGATGGGGTGTGTGCTGGCGGCGTTGCCCTTCGGGTTCGTGGCGTTGCTGGTGGGGCGGGGGTTGCAGGGAGCGGGGCTGGGGCTGACGCCGCTGACGATCGTGGTGGCGCGGGAAGCGTTGGTGCCCGCGAGGGCGAGGCCGACGATGGCGGTCCTGTCGATCACGACGGTCGCGGGGGTCGGGCTCGGGTATCCGGTGACCGGGCTGATCACGGAGCTGGGTGGGCTGCAGGCGGCGTACTGGTTCGGGGCCGTGGTGGCCGCGGTTGCGTTGGTGGCGGCGATCAGGGTCTTGCCCCACGCCGGGAACGCCCAGGCGAAGCGGCTGGACGTGCCGGGGGCGATTTTGCTGGGCGTGGGGCTTGGCGCGTTGCTGCTGTGGATCAGCAAGGGTGAGGAGTGGGGCTGGGGTTCGGCGGCGTCGATCGGTTCGGTGGTCGTCGCGGTGGGCGGGCTCGTCGCGTGGGTGTGGCATGAGGGACGCAGTGGCCACCCGCTCGTGGAGCTGCGGTTGCTGCGGCTGCCGGGGGTGCTGGCGGCGGACGTCGCGGCATTGCTGTCGGGCACGGGGATGTATCTGCTGACGTCGTTGATGGTGCAGTTCGTCCAGACGCCGCCGGCCGACGGCGGGCTCGGGGGGTCCGTGGTGGTGGCGGGGCTGGTGTTGCTGCCGTTCTCGATCGGGAGCCTGCTCGCCAGCCGGATCGCGGCGCCGGTGATCCGGCGGGGGTGGGGGCGCGTGCTGATTCCCGGGGCTGCGCTGGTCGGGCTCGTGAGTGTCGGCGCGTTCGGCTTCGTGCGGCACGACTACGTGGTGCTCACCGTCGTCATGGCGGCCACGGGGCTCGCCGTCGGCACGGTGTTCGCCGTGCTGCCCGGCATGATCACGCGCGGGGCGCCTCCGCACGAGACGGGCAGTGCGATGAGCTTCAACCAGGTGCTGCGCTACGTCGGCTACTCCACCGGCAGCGCCCTCAGCGCCGCGATCCTCGTCGCGCACACGCCGGACGGGCAGCACTTCCCGAACGCCGTCGGCTACACGGTCGCGGCCTTCGCCGGGGTGGCGGTGTGGGTCCTGGCCGCGGCGTTCGGCATGCTGCTGCCCGGAAAAACGACCGAAGGAGCGCGCCGATGACGGACCGACCCACCCCGCGGCGACGGGATGCCGGGAGAACGCGGGCCGCGCTGCTGGCGGCCGCGGCGGAGTTGTTCGCGGAGCGCGGGTACGCGCAGGCCACGATCCGCGACATCGGCGAGCGTGCGGGCGTCGATCCGGCCATGATCGCGCGGTACTTCGGGGGGAAGGCGCAGCTGTACGTCGCCGTGTTGCAGGAGGAGACCGGCGACGAGGAGCTGGCCGACCTCGGGGACGCCGAGCGGTTGCGCGGGCTGGTCGGGCGCGCAGTGCGGCAGGGGCCGGGGCCGTTGTACCAGGTTGCGCTCCACCCGCACGACGACGTGAAGGCCAACGAGTTCTCCCGGGAAGAGCTGCATCGGCGGATCGTGACACCGCTCGCGCGCCGGCTGGCCGCCGAAGGTGTCGAGCAGGCGCAGGCGCGCGCGGAGTTGCTGACGGCGGCGTTCGCCGGGGTGCTCATCGGGCGGACGTCGGGTGCGCTGCCGGAGCTCGCGGCGCTCGACGAGGAGAGCCTCGCGGCCTTGGTGACGCGGCTCGTGTCCTCTATGGAGTGAACCCACCGGAACCTGTTTCGGGGTCGGCCGTCCTGGGTAGTGAGGAGCCGTCCACGAAGGGGAGTGCACATGCGGGGTAAGACGATCGCCGCGGGGATCGCGGTGGTGTTCACACTGACGGCCTGTTCGAGCACCACACCACCACCGCCGCCGGCCCACACCGCGCCGGTGAACGCGGACAAACCCGCCGTCCAGCACGAAACCCAGCAGTCCTTCCACGCCGAGCTCACCATCCAGGACCAGGGCCTCGGCCTGCTCGCCCTCGAGAACACCGGCAAGGACCCCGTGACGATCCAGGGCTGGCCGGCGCTGCAGTTCCTCGCCGCCGACGACTCGCCGCTCAAGGTGCCCACGAAGAACGTCGACATCCCCGGTGCGGGCCCGTCCATCACGCTGCGCCCGGGCACCAACGCGTTCGCCGGCGTCAAGTGGGAGACGGGTGACAAAGGCAGCCCTGACACGTTCGTCGCGACCACCCTCAAGCTCACCCCGCCCCACGGCACGAGCGCGACGGTCGTCGACGTGATCGGCACGGACGGCAAGAAGGTCGGCTACCCCGAGTTCGACGTCACCTCCGTCAAGGTCGGCACACTGCAGCCCAGCACCCAGGGCGTACTCGTCTTCTGACCACGCCTCACCGGACGCGCAGATCGTCCAAAGCGGACAGATTCCACCGCATCCCGTGACCCGGACGATCCGGCGGGGACACGCGTCCGTTGTGGACGGCCAAGGTCTCCTGCAGTACGTCGTCGATCAGCGGGAAGTGTTCCACGTACGGGCAGTTCGGCACGGCTGCCGCCAGATGGACGTGCAGTTCCGGCAGGAAGTGCGGGCTCAGCGTCGCGCCGAACGCCTCCGCGACGGCCGAGATCCGCATCCATTCGGTCACGCCACCCGTCAGCGGCACGTCCGGCTGTAGCACCGAAGCGGCGCGCGCATGCAGGTACGCCGCGAACTCGAACCGCCCGTGCAGGTGCTCGCCGACGGCGACGGGCACCGGCACGGCGGCGGCCAGCGTCGCGTGGCCGGTGACGTCGTCGGACGAAAGTGGCTCCTCCAGCCAGTAAACGCCGAGGCCCGCCAGCCGGGCCGCGGTCCACAACGCGGTCGGCAGGTCGAGGCGTTCGTTGGCGTCGATCATGATCCGCACGCCGTCGCCCACGGCCTCGCGCACCGCGCGCACGCGGGCCACGTCTTCTTCCGCCCGCCGAGCGCCGACACGCAGCTTCACGGCGTGGTAGCCCTCGTCGAGGTACGCGCGCGTGCCGTCCACCAGCTGCTGCACCGACATCGCGTGTGTGGCCCGGCCGCTGCCGTAGATCTCGACGTCGTCGTGGTGCGCGCCGAGGAAGCGGAACAACGGCAGGCCTGCGCGGCGGGCACGCAGGTCCCACACCGCGATGTCCACTGCGGACAGTGCGGGCAGCGCGAGCCCGCGGCCGAGCCGGTGCGTGTCGTCGCGCACGCGTTGCCACACCTGTGGCCAGTGGTCGAGATCGGCGCCGACGACGTGGTCGCGGACCGTGCCGGTGAGCAGTGCGTGCACTCCGTCGGCGCCGCCGGTGAGCGCGTAGGTGAACCCGGTGCCGGTCGCGCCCTCGTCGTCGGTGACGGTGACGAGCAGGAGGTCGACCTTGGTCGCGCCGGAACCGCCGCGGCCGGCGCCGAGCGGAATCCGCGACCACGCCGTGGTGACGTCGGTGATCAAGGGCATGTCAGTCCTTTCCGGACGGACGGGTCCCGGTGGGCGAAACCGTGCCGTCGGAACCGGCCACGGTCACGGTGAGCGTGCCGATGCTCGACAGCGTCACGGAAACCTCGTCGCCCGCGCTCAACGGCCCGACCCCCGAAGGCGTGCCGGTGGCGATCACGTCGCCGACCTCCAGCGTCATCACCGTCGAGATGTAGGAAACCAGCTTCGCGACGCTCCAGATCAGGTGGCGGGTGTTCGACGACTGCCGGTGCACACCGGCGACCGTGCAGTCGAGGTCGATCGCGTCGGCCGCGTCCGCCTCGTCGGTGGTGACCAGCCACGGGCCGAGCGGGGTGAACGTGTCGAAAGACTTGCGCGTCGACCGGTCCTCCCCGCCCCGCATGGTGATGTCCAGCAGGCCGGTGTACGCGACGACGTGGTCGAGCGCCTCGGCTTCGCTCACGTTCCTCGCCCGCTTGCCGATCACCGCCGCCAGTTCGCCTTCCTGGTCCACGCGCCGGTCGGCGTAGGGCAGCCGGACCACACCGCCGTGCGCGATGATCGACGACGGCGCCTTGAGGAACACCGCGAGGTCGCTGATGTCGACCTTCAGCTCCATTTCGGACTTGTGGTCGCGGTAGTTCACCGGCGCCGCGACGATTTTCGACGGGTCGGGCACCGGTGCGTCCAGTGAAACCTCGGCCAGCGCCACGCTGTTCGTCGCAGAGGGCGCGGGCAGTGAGTCACGGACCTCGGCCCACCGGGCGAGCAACCGGCGCATCGCGCCCGGCTCGCCGTACCCGCCGGCCAGATCGCCGAGATCGACCACCCGGTCGTCGGCGAGGTAGCCGACCCGCCCGCCGTCGTAGGTCACCAGTCGCATGCGTGTCCGTCCCGTGGCCGGGGGCGGCCCGAGAAGCCGCCCGCTGAAAATTCCATCTGTACACGGACGGTATGACCCGGCCGGGCAGGAGTCAAGCCATTGACAGGCGGGGAAGCCGTCTGCGACATTCGTCAGCATGCTGACGAAAAGTTCCTCGCGACGCGGCGGGCTGCTGGTGCTGGGTGGTGGCATCGGGGGCTTGGCCGCCGCGCTCGCCCTGGCCCGCGACGGCCACGCGGTGCGGGTGCTGGAGCAGGCACCCGAGTTCGCCGAGATCGGCGCCGGCCTGCAGGTCGGCCCCAACGCGTCCCGTGTGCTCGACCGCCTGGGCGTGCTCGAAGCGGTGACGCGCGACGCGTTCTTCCCCCGCAGCCTGGTGCTGCGCGACGCGATGACCGGCGAACGCATCACCTCGCTCGACACCGAAGCGTCGTTCGAAAGCCGTTTCCGCCACCGGTACTTCGTGACACACCGCGCTGACCTGCACCGGGCTCTCCTGGACGCCTGCCTGGCCACCGGAAAAGTCGAGCTTCTGGCGGACAAGCACGTCGTCACCGTGCGACCCGACGCCACCGTGGACTGCGCCGACGGCTCCCGCTACGAAGCCGAAGCGCTCATCGGCGCCGACGGTCTGCACTCACCGACCCGCGCCCTGCTCATCGGCGACGGCGAACCCGAGGACTGCGGTTACGTCGCCCACCGCGGCACCGTGCCCGTCGAGGAGGTCACCGGCGGCCTCACCGAGCCCGACAGCATGGTGATCTGGGTCGGCCCCGGCCTGCACCTCGTGCAGTACCCCGTGCGCAGCGGCAAGCTGTGCAACCAGGTCGCCACCTTCGACACCCGTCGGTACCCCGCGCAGCACGGTGATCTGAGCCGCCAGCTCGACGACGCTTTCCGCGGCACCTGCCCCGAGGTCGCCCGCGGCATCGCGCTGATCGACCGCTCGCGGCGCTGGGCGATGCTCGACCGGCCACCCGCGACGGGCTGGAGCCAGGGCCGCGTGACGCTCGTCGGCGACGCCGCGCATCCGATGCTGCAGTACCTCGCGCAGGGCGCGTGCCAGGCGATCGAGGACTCCGTCGCGCTCGCCGACAGCCTCGCCGCGCACGACGACGTCGAGACGGCTTTCCTTGCCTACGAGCGCATCCGCGCCCCGCGAACCGCCCGCGTGCAGACCACCGCCCGCACCTGGGGTGACCTTCTGCACCTCGACGGCGTCGGCGCGTTGCTGCGCGCCCATGCGCTCAAACCCCGCGCCGCCGACGACTTCGAGATCGTCGACTGGCTCTACGGATTCGACCCCACCAGCACCCAGCCCGCCCTCGCGGCGGCTCGAAGGAGGACCTCATGACCGTGACCACCGGCGAGGCCTACGAGCAGCTGGCCGCGCAGAGCGTCGGCACGCTCTGGCGCCACCTCGGCGACCTGTTCCCGGCCGAACCGCCCAGGCGCGCGGTGCCGTTCCGCTGGGACTACCGCGGCCTGCGCCCATACATGCTGCACTTCGCCGACGCGCTGTCGATCGAGGAAGCCCAGCGACGCGTGCTGATGCTGATCAACCCGGGGCTGCGGCAGGAATCCGCGACGGTGACCGGTCTCTACGCCGGGATCCAGATCATCCTGCCCGGCGAGCAGGCGCAGGCGCACCGCCACTCCGCCAACGCGTTCCGCTTCATCATCGAGGGTTCCGGCGCTTACACGACCGTGTCCGGCGAACGCGTCCACATGCACCCTGGCGACCTGCTGCTGACGCCCGGCTGGCACTGGCACGACCACTACCACGAGGGCGAGGGCCCGATGATGTGGCTCGACGGCCTCGACTTCCCGCTCGTCAACTCGCTCGACACCCAGTTCTTCGAGCTCCACTCCGAGACCGCGCAGAAGGTTTCCGTGCCCGACGGGCTTTCCTCGGCGCAGTTCATCCACGGCCGCCTGAACCCCGCGTGGATCGCCGAGCGCAGCGCGAACTCGCCGATCGGCAACTACCCGTGGGTCGAGACCTCGCGCGCGTTCGAGGCGATCGCGGACAACGCCGACGGCAGCGACGTCGACGGCGTGGTGCTGGAGTACACGAATCCCTGGACCGGCGGTCCGGTGATGCCGACGGTGTCGTGCCGCATCCAGCGGCTCGTCCCCGGCTTCCGCGGCGAAGCCCGCCGCCACACGGCCGGCACGATCCTGCACGTCGTGCGCGGCGAGGGCACCACGATCGTCGACGGCCATGAGCTCACGTGGGGGGAGAAGGACATCTTCGTGGTGCCGTCGTGGGCGACCTACCAGCACGTGAACTCGTCGAAGTCGCAAGACGCGGTGCTGTTCTCGTACTCCAACGAGCCGGTGGTGCGGGCGCTCGGCCTGTATCGCGAAGAGCTGCTGTGAGCGCTCAGTCCTGGTAGTCCAGCAGGCCGCGGTGGTGTTCCAGCAGCGACTTAAGGCTGTCGACGAGCTGCTTGCGTTCGGTGGTGTCGAGGCCTTCGAGCATCCGGTCGTTGACCTCCACCGCGCGCTCGGTCGCCTCGGCGTACAGGGCGCGCCCGGCGCTCGTCAGCCGCACGACGCGGCGGCGGGCGTCTTCGGGGTCCTTCACCTGGCTGACCAGCCGCCGGGCGACGAGCCGGCGGATCACGTCCGCGGCCGTCGAGCGGTCGAGGCGGGCGCGGGAGCGCAGCGTCGTCTGGTTCAGCGGGCCCTCGTGGGCCAGCGCGTGCAGCACCGCGAACTGCGGCGAGGTGAGGCCGCCGGGGAACACGTCGGACCAGATGGCGACGTGCAGCTGCTGCGTGGTGCGCAGCAGGTGCCCGATCATCCCGTAGAGGTCGAACTCGACCGGATCGGACTTCGCCATCGCCGAACACCTCCGCCCGCGGACCGGTCGTCCGGATACGGACGAACTCGGGGTGAAGGATACAAGCCGCCTGCTCGGCCGGCGGACGCCGCGCTGAGGCCGGCCGTCGCGGATGAAGCCGCGGTGCGGCCGTGGACGCGGCACTTCGATGCGCTGGAGGTGCGGAACTCCGGAGTGTTGCGGGGAATCACGGGCTGGGTCGTCGCGACCGCCGGCCCCCGACGGGGATGCCCCGGCCCCGTGAGGTGCCCCATCGTCCCTTCGCGACGGTGACCTGCGTCGCAAGTCTGATTCGCGTTTCACGGGCCCGGTGAGGCTGGGGCCGTCGAGCGCGAGAGGCGAAGCGGATGAGCCCTTACGAGACGGCGGCGTCGGAGTCGCTGACCCCGGCCGAGGTCGCCGGGCTGTCGAGGCGGCTCACCGGTCCCGTCGTGCTGCCCGGCGACGCGGGGTTCGAGGCCGAGTGCGCGACCTTCAACCTGGCCACGCCGCTGCGGCCCGCCGTGGCCATCGGGGCGGTCACCGTGGCCGATGTGCGGGAGGCGGTGCGGTTCGCGGCCGACCGGGCGCTGCCGATCGCCGTGCTCACCACCGGGCACCAGGTCGTGAGCCGGGCGCGCGGCGCGGTGCTGGTCACACTGTCGCGAATGGACGCCGTGGAGGTAGACCCGGTGGCCGGGATCGCGCGGGTGCAGGGCGGCGCGCGCTGGAGCCAGGTCACCGAACGGGCCGGCGAGAGCGGGCTGGCGGGCGTGAGCGCCGCGTCACCCACGGTGGGGGTCGTCGGCTACCACCTCGGTGGCGGGCACAGCCCGATTCTGGGGCGGACGCACGGATACGCCGCCGACCACGTGCGCGCGTTTCGGCTCGTCACGGCCGACGGTGCCGTGCGCGAGGTGACCGCGGACGCCGAGCCCGAGCTGTTCTGGGGCCTGCGGGGTGGCAAGGGGAACTTCGGCGTGGTCACGTCGATGGAGTTCTCGCTGTTCCCCGTGCGGTCCTTCTACGGCGGCGGCTTGTTCTTCGCCGGAGAGCACGCCTTGACGGTCCTGCACGCCTGGCGGGAGTGGGTGACGGCGCTGCCGCGGGAGGTGTCGTCGTCGATCGCCTTCCGGCGCCGCTCGCCGGCGGCGGAGTTGGTGGTCCACGTGCGCTTCTCGTCCCTGCGCCCACCCGTTGAGGCCCAAGCCGCGCTGGCGCCGCTGCGGGCCGTCGCCCCGGCCGTGCGCGACACCGTCGCCGAGACCGCGTACCGCGACGGTCACCGCCTGCACCTGGACCCGTCGGCGCCCGTCGGGTGGCTGCAGCGCGCGGCGGCCCTGCGGTCGTTCCCGGCCGAGGCGGCCGACGCGCTCCTCGCCGTTGCGGGTCCGGATTCCGGCACCTCGCTGCGTTCCGTGGAGCTGCGGGCGCTGGGCGGGGCGCTGGCCGACGAGCCCGCCGTGCGGAACGCCGTCGCCGGTCGCGGTGCGCCGTGGGCCCTCGTCGGGGCCGGCGCGGCGGAGGTTCAGCTGGACGTCCTGGTCGAGACGCTCGCGCCGTGGACGCAGGACGAGCGGAACGCCAACCTGCTGTCCCAGGCCACAACCCCCGCCGAGGTTCGCGCCGCGTACGGCTCAACGCGCTACGAGCGGCTCGCGCGGCTCAAACGGCGCCACGACCCGCAGAACCTCTTCCGCGTCAACCACAACATCGCGCCGGCGGCCGGCCCGTCCGTGCCCTGGACAGCACGATGGCCCCGGATCGAGTGATCCGGGGCCATCGTGGTGGTGGGCGATACTGGGATCGAACCAGTGACCTCTTCGGTGTGAACGAAGCGCTCTCCCCCTGAGCTAATCGCCCTCCAGGTGAGTCCACATCGGACTACGTGCGCGATACTGGGATTGAACCAGTGACCTCTTCCGTGTCAGGGAAGCGCTCTCCCGCTGAGCTAATCGCGCGCTGCGGGAAACCAGCTTAGCGAACCTCCCACGCAGCCTTCCACCGGGGCCACCCTTCCGGCCGACGGTTACGAACGGAAGCGTGAACATCACTAACCGTGACAAACGAGCTCGTTGAGCTTCTCGGCGTGCCGGCGGGCGAGGTCGTGGGATTCGGCGAGGGACTCCTCGTGCAGGTGCAGCAGTGGGCGCAGTTGGTCGACGGTGGGGGCGAAGGTCAGCTCCGGCGTGATGAAGTGCACGTCGAGTCCGAAGAGGACGGTGTCGCTGAGGATGGTGTGCAGGGCGGGCACCAGGTGGTCCTTGCCGTGCTGGGGAGCGCCCGGGCCGTAGCCCCCGCCGCGGGCGGAGACGACGACCGCGGGGCGCCCGGCCGTGGGGGCGGCGCCCGGGCCGAGGCCGATCGTACGGCCGGGGACCATGACCTGGTCCAGCCAGGCCTTGAACACCGACGGGATCGAGTAGTTGTACATCGGCACCGCGAACAGGTACGCGCTCGCGCCGAGGAACTCGCCGACGAGCTCGTCCTGCAGCGCCGCGGCGGTGGCCTGCTCGTCCGTGCGGTCGCCGGGCGCGACGGCGCGCGCCGTGATGCCGGCGGCGTCGAGGTGGGCGACCGGGCTGTGGGCGAGATCGCGGGTGACGACCTCACCGGTCCAGGTCTCGGTGAAGGTGTCGGCCACGCGCCGGGAGAACGACGTCTCCGGGGTGGCCGAAGCGTTGACGCGCAAGAGGTACGACATGGGTCTCTCCGGAAGTTGAGGGGTCAGGCGGAAGGGGAGGTGCAGCCGTCGGGTGTGCACACGTCACCCGCGCCGAGCGGGGCGGGCCGGCGGGCGTCCCAAGCCGTCCGCAGGGCCGACACGAGGTCGTCGGTGGAGACGGCGCCGGCGAGAGCGTGGGTGCCGCCGAGGACGAGGAACGGTGTGCCGCGCGCGCCGAGGCGCTGGGCCATGTCCTGGTCGGCCAGTACGCGGGCGCGGTAGCGGTGGCTGTCCAGCGCGTCCGCGGCGGCGTCGACGTCCAGGCTGGCCTCGACGGCGAAGTCCAGGACTTCCGCGCGGGTCCACAGCTTGCGGGCGTGGCCGAAGTGGGCCTGGAACATCGCGGTCCAGATCTCGTCGCCACGCCCCTGTTCGGTGGCGAACGCGAGCAGCTCGTGCGCCAGGTCCGTCGGCCCGAGCGTGCGGTCGAGGACGTGGTACGGCGTGAGGCCCTCGGCCTGCGCGAGGAGCTCCAACGGCCGCAGGACGTCGTGCTCGACCTGCGGAACGCCGTGCTCGACGAGCAGCTGCCGCTGGCTGACGCCTTCGCGCGGCAGATCCTGGTGCAGCTGGAACGAACGGTGCACCAGGCGCACCTCGGCGCCGTGCTCGAACCGCTCGAGTGCGAGGTGCAGCCGGTGGTTCATCAGCCCGCAGTACGGGCAGACGACGTCCGACCAGAATTCGGCGTCCACTGTGGTCCCTTCGAGATCCGCTTTCCACCGATGGTGCAACAGATCCGAGGGGCTTACAAAAGGCACATCGATGTGCGTGCCCGGGCCGGGCGAAGAGCTACTGTGGAGGGGTGAGAACCGTGGGAACCGACGTGCGGCTGAGGGTCGCGCAAGTGCCCGAGCCGTGTGCGCACTGGGCGAACCGCGACGCGGACTTCGTGCGCGAGGTGCTCGACCTCGTCGGGGACAAATGGAGCGTGCTGCTGCTCGGCACGCTGGCGAGCGGCCCGTTGCGCTACTCGGACCTGATCGCCGCCGTGCCGGCGATTTCGCAGCGGATGCTGACCTTGACGCTGAAACAGCTGCAGCGCGCCGGGTTCGTCGACCGGACCTCGCACCCGGAGGTGCCGCCGCGCGTGGAGTACACGCTCACGGAGCTGGGTTCGTCGCTGCTGTCGGCGGTGCTGGCGCTCGGCGCGTGGTCGACCGAGCACCAGGCGCAGGTCCGCGGGAACCAGGCGGCGTTCGACGCGGGGGAGTCGCGGCCGCCCGAGTGACCCCGGACGGCGACGGGGTCACTCGGACTTCTCAGTGCTCGGCCGCGGCGGGAACCGGGGCGGCCGGAGCCGGCCGGCGGGTGTGGACGAACCGGGCCGACACGATCGACGCGACCAGGCCCAGTGCGAGGAAGATCAAGCCGAACGGACCGAGGTTGTACGCGCCGAACGCCGCGATCCCGGCCGCGCCCGTGAGCCCCGAAGCGGCCGTCGCGAGGTAGGTGGCGGAGGCGTTGAGGCCGATGCTCACCGGCGCGTGCTCGGGCGAGACCTCGATGAGCCGGTGCTGCAGCGGCACCAGCGTCGCCCAGCCGCAGACGCCCCAGACGAACAGCGCGACGGCCGCCGTGGCGAAGGTGCGGCTGCTGAAGGGAAGCAGTGCGAAGTCGATGCCCACGACCACGACCGCCACGGCGATGATGCGCTGGCCGGAGATGCGGTCGGTGAGGTGCCCGGCCGTGACGCTGCCGACGGTGGCGCCCGCGCCCCAGAGGAACAGCAGGATGGCGAGCGCGATGCCGTTGCCGCCGGTGGCGCGGTCGAACGATTCGCCGACGAACGTGTAGTCGGTGAACAGGCCGGTGAACACCAGCAACGTCGTGAGCAGCGTGAAGCCGATGCGCGCGTCCTTCATCGTCGCCAGCCGCTCGCGCAGCCCGGCGACGTGCGCGGCGGGGACGGCGGGCAGCAGCACGGTGACGCCCACGGCACCCAGCACGGCGAGTGCGGCGACGAACCACAACGTCGTCTGCCAGTTGGTCTGCGAGCCGATCACGGTGCCGATCGGCGCGCCCAGCGCGGTCGCGGAGCTGAGGCCGGCCATGACGACGGCGAGCGCGCGCCCGCGTTGGTGGGGCTCCACCAGCGACGCCGCCGTCGCGCTGGCGGTGGGCGTGAACATCCCGGCGCCGAGGCCGGCGATCACGCGGCTGGCGAGCACCAGCCCGTAGAGGGGCAGGGTGGCGGTGAGGACGTTGCCGACCGCGAGGATCAGCAGCCCGGCGATCAGGAGCCGTTTGCGCGGCCAGTGTGCGGTGGTGGCGGCGATGATCGGCGACGACACCGCGTAGGTGAAGGCGAACATCGTCACCAGGAGGCCGGTCGCGGCGGCGTTCGTGTGCAACGAGCGCGAGATCTCGGGCAGGATGCCCGCGATCACGAAGCCGTCCGTTCCCACGGCGAACGTCCCCAGGGCGAGAACGAGCAGGCGTCGGTACACGGGGGATCCCTTCGAGGAAGGTTTGATGTACGTCAAACCATAAGAAGGTGAAACGGCTCTCGTCAAGGATGGTTTGATGAATCTGGTACCGTTGTGACTGAGGTCGCCGAGGAGGTGCTGTGGCTCGCTACCTGGAGGAACCGGCTGTCGCCGACATCCGGTTCGACGACGTGCTCAACGCGATCGCCGACGACGCGCGAATGCGTGTATTGGTCACGCTCGCCGACGGCGAGTTCCACCCGTGCGGGCCGGAAGGCCTGCTGGCCGCGCTGCACAAGTCGACGTTGTCGCACCACAAGAAGGTGCTGCGCGAGGCCGGGCTGACGCGGACGAAGCTCGAAGGCCGCAACTACTTCGTGTGCCTGCGCCGCGAAGACCTCGACGCGCGGTTCCCGGGGTTCCTCGACGCCGTGCTCGCCGGTCTGGCCGAGGTGTACTGATCCGTCCGAAGTGGACGGTTTACTTGAGCACGCGGGTGTCGTCGGCGTGGATCGGCGTGCCGTCGGGTGTCACGTAGGTGAGCCGCGGAATCGGCTCTTCCGTCTCGCGGTCCACCAGCAGCACGTGGTCCTCGTCGGGTTCGTACGCGTGGTCCTGGCCCCATTGCCGCAGGCTGACCACGAGGTCGAACAGGTCTTCGCCGCGCTTCGTCAGCACGTACTCGCGGTAGGCGCTGCCGTCCGAGGCCGGCTCGACGGACAGCACGCCGGCGTCGACGAGGTTGCGCAACCGGTCGGCGAGGATGTTCTTGGCCACCCCGAGGTTGCGCTGGAACTGCCCGAACCGGCGGATGCCGTCGAACGCGTCGCGGATGATCAGCAGCGACCACTTGTCCCCGACGAGGTCCACTGTCCGCGCGACGGGGCACCGCGGGCTCGTCCACGTGCGCTCGCTCACCGCGGCCACCTCCGGTTGCTGTTTGAAACCACCCTGGTTAGTCTGGTTGCAGTTTACTACCAGTTGGAGAGGTGGTGTCTTGGACGGGATCGCCGACCTCGGCGGCACCGAGGGCTGGGGCCCCGTGCCTCCGCCGCGGCGCGACGAGCCGGTGTTCCCCGAACGCTGGAACGCCCGGGCTTTCGCGCTGGGCGCGCTGGCCTGGCGCGCGGCCGACGCCAACCTCGACGCCTTCCGCCACGGCCTCGAACGCCAGGACCGCGACGCCTACCTCGGCGAAGGCTACTGGGGCCGCTGGCTCAACGCCGGCGAGCTCGTGCTGCTCGACAGCGCGCTGCTCGCGCCCGGAGCCGTCGACGCCCGGGCTCGCAACCTGGCCGGTGACCACGTCGAAGAGCCCACGCTTCCCGTGCCGCACAAGCCCGGCTATGCGCCGACGGCCGAGGGTTCCCTGCGGGTCCTCGATGTTCCGCCGGAGTTGGCGGCAGGTGACCGCGTCCGCACGAAAACGACGGCGCCGCCCGGGCACACGCGGCTGGCCGGGTACGTGCGCGGGCACGTCGGCGTCGTCGAGGTCGTGCAGCCGGCTTCGGTGCTGCCCGACACCAATGCCCACTTCGTCGCGGAGAACCCGCAGTACGTCTACACGGTGCGCTTCGCTTCGCGCGAGCTCTGGGGCGCGGACAGTGAGCCCTTCGACGTCACCGTGGACCTGTTCGCCTCGTACCTGGAGAAAATCGCGTGACTGCTGAAGAAACCGCCGGACGGCCGTCGGCCGCGCTGCGCACGGAGGCGCTCGAACAACTGCTCGTCGAACGCGGCCTGATCGACCCGGCTGTGGTCGACCGGCTCATCACGACGTACGAGACGAACATCGGTCCGCTCAACGGAGCCAAAGTCGTCGCGAAGGCGTGGACCGATCCGGCGTACCGCGAACGCCTTCTGGCCGACGGCACGGCCGCCACGAAGGAACTCGGGTTCGGCGGGCCGCAGGGCGGGCACATCGTGGTGGTCGAGAACTCCGCGAAGGACCACAACGTCGTCGTGTGCACGCTGTGCTCCTGCTACCCGTGGCCGCTGCTGGGCTTGCCGCCGAGCTGGTACAAGGACCCGGCCTACCGTGCGCGGGTGGTCCGCGAGCCGCGGAAGGTGCTGTCGGAGATGGGATTGGAGCTCGACGCGGACGTGCGCATCACCGTCCGGGACTCCAGCAGTGAGGTGCGCTGGCTGGTGCTGCCGGAACGCCCGGCCGGCACGGAGAACCTGACCGAGGAAGAACTCGTCGAGCTCGTCACGCGCGACGCGATGGTCGGCGTGGCCAAAGTGGCGGCCCTGTGAGCGCGCCGTTGAGCGTCGACGGCGTTGCCGCGCCGCCGCGGGCCAACGGCGAGCTGCTGTTCGCGGCCCCGTGGGAGAGCCGCGCGTTCGGGCTGGCGGTGTCGCTGTACGAAGCCGGCGCGTTCGAGTGGCCGCGCTTCCAGGCGGCGCTCATCGCGCGCATCGGTGCGTGGGAAGCGGACCGGGCCGGCGACTGGAGCTACTACCACCACTGGCTCGCCGCGCTGGAAGACGTCCTCGTCGACACCGGTGCGGTCCCCGGCGGCGAGGTCGCCTCGCGCGCCGAGGCGCTCGCGCTGCGTCCGACCGGCCACGACCACCCGCACTCCTGACCGGTGGTTTTTCTGACGGTGTCGTGGATCACCAGCTCCGACGATGGACTGGCAAAGTATCGATATTTTGCTACTCTGCCGATGGGGTCGCTCGTGACCGGTGCGCACAGCCCCGCTGACTTTCTTGGCAGACAAGGAAAATCGCCATGCGCTACGGAAACATCAATGGCCGGGTCGCCCTGATCTCCGGCGACCTCGCCCTCGACGTCGAGAAGGCCAGCGACGGGTTGTTCGGCCCGGACCCCGACGGCGTCTACGAGAACTGGGACGGGTTCGCCGCGTGGGCGCGCGGGCAGTCCTTCGAGGACGCGGTGCCGTTCACCGACGCCGAGGTCGGCCCGCCGGTGCTGCGCCCGGCGCAGATCTTCGCCATCGGCCTGAACTACGCCGCGCACGCGTCCGAAGCGGGCATGCCGGCCTCGGCGACCGCGCCCCCGGTGTTCACGAAGTTCGTCACGAGCATCACCGGCCCGTACGACGCGGTGCGGCTGCCCAGCGCGTCGGTCGACTGGGAGGTGGAGCTCGTGGTGGTGATCGGCAAGCGAGCCGAGGGCGTCACCGAGGAGCAGGGCTGGGACCACGTCGCGGGCCTCACGATCGGGCAGGATCTGTCCGAACGCGACGTTCAGCTCGCCGGCGCGGTGCCGCAGTTCTCGCTCGGCAAGTCCTACCCCGGCTTCAGCCCCCTCGGTCCCGCGATCGTGACACCCGACGAGCCGGCCGACCGCGACGACCTCGCGCTGAGCTGCTCCGTCGGTGACGAGGTGCTGCAGGACGGCCGCACCGGCGACCTCATCTTCTCGGTGCCGGCGCTGGTTTCGTACCTGTCGTCGGTCCTGCCGCTGCTGCCGGGTGACGTGATCTTCACGGGAACGCCGGCCGGCGTCGGGATGGGCCGGGACCCCAAGCGCTACTTGGTCCCCGGTACCACGCTGGTCAGTGAGATCGAGGGCATCGGCCGGCTGCGCAACGACCTGGTCGCCGACTGACGCGGACTTCCGTTGTGGCCGTGGAATATCGATTCCGAACTGGACTGTCCGAGTGGTGACGAAACCTGCTGCGAGCCGGACCGGGGAAGTCTTCGAGACGCTGCGGGCCGACCTCCTCGGCGGCCGCTTCGAGCCGGCGCAGCGCATGAAGTCCCAGGAGCTGAGCACGCGCTTCGGCGTGAGCATGTCCGTGGTGCGCGAAGCGCTGACGCGGCTGGCGGAACAGGGACTGCTGGTTTCCACGCCGCAGCGCGGGTTCACCGTGCGCCCGCTGTCCGTCGGCGATCTGGCGGACCTCACGAAGGTCCGCGTGCAGATCGAGTCCCTGGCGCTGCGGCAGTCGTTCGAACTCGGCGACATCGGCTGGGAGACGTCGGTGCTCGGCACGCACCACGCGCTCGACCGCACGCCGGTGACCCTCGAAGACGGTTCCTACAACGAAAGCTGGACGCTGGCCCACCGCGACTTCCACCGCGCGTTGCTGGCCGGCAGCGGCAGCCCGCGGCTCGAGGCGATCGCCACGTCGTTGCGTGACAGCGCCGAGCTCTACCGCCGTTGGTACTCGGCGCTCACCGACGACCACCAGCGTGACGTCGCCGGCGAACACCGCCGCCTCAAGGACTTCGCGCTGAACCGCGACGCCGAGCCGGCCGTGGAGCTCCTGGTGGCCCACATCGAACGCGCGCCGCGGGCGTTGATCGCGTACGCGCAGGAGAACGGGTCGGACTCGACGTTCGCCTGACAACGCGCCGGCCGGGCTGACCCGGCCGGCGCGTTCTCGGATCGATTTCCCGAGTCAGTCGACGATCTTCACGACACCCGTCGGCGCGTCGAGCGCTTCGACCGTGAGCTCGGCCGCGCGGTCGAGGCTCACGCGAGGCTCGGCGGGCAGTGCACCCTCGTTGTAGGTGCCGGGGCCGTAGAACTGGCCGTAGCTCAGCACCACACCGCCTTCGGCCAGCACCGACTGCTCGAGGTCCTTCACCGCGACGGCGTCGGGGCCGTCGGGCAGCTGCCACGCCACGCTCTGCGCGAGGATCTTCGGCGTGCCGGCCGCGCGCGCGGCCGCAATCAGGTTGCGGTTGCCCTCGGTGCGGATGCGGGCGTTGCGCTCGGTGTGGTCGGCGATCTTCGCGAAGTCGTCGGGCAAGTCGGTCAGCTCGTTGAGTACCACGTCCGGCTTGAAGTCGCGGACGGCCTGCACGAGCGCGTCGCGGTCGAACACGTCGCACAGGATCGCGACGGCGCCGAGGTCGATCAACGATTCCATCTTGGCGGCCGACCGCGTCATCGCGCCGACCTGGTGCCCGGCCTCGACCAGCCGCGGGATCAGCCGCTGTCCGAGCACACCGGAAGCGCCGGCGAGGAAAATCTTCATCATCTCTCCTGGTTCTGCGAATTGTCTGGCATCAACCACGCTACGTGTCATTTGGCACGGGCCCGTGGTCCATTTCTACCGTAGAACTGTGGGCCAATCGGGCACTTACGCCACTGCCGGAGCAAGGCGGGCCGCCGACAGCCGGTCGGCGCCCCACACCAGCAGGGCCACCAGGCTGAACCCGGCGCCGAGGACGCAGACCGCGGTCCAGCCCCACGCGCTGTACACCGTGGTCGCCGCGACGGCGCCGCCGCCGAAACCCACGGAGTAGTAGGCCATGTTGCTGCCGATGAGGCGGCTGCTCGCGTTCGGGTCGAGGCCCACGATGAGGTGCTGGTTGGTCACGTGGATGGCCTGGCCGGCGAAGTCGATCACGATGATCCCGACGACAAGGGGGATCAGCGACTTCGGCAGCCACGCGATCGGCAGCCAGGACACCGCGAACAGCACGAGCGTGATGCCGGTGACCCACTGTGCCCGGCCGCGGTCGGCCAGGGAGCCGGCGCGGGCGGCACCGAACGCGCCCGCGGCGCCGACGAGGCCGAACAGCCCGACCGCCGACGTCGACAAGTTCCACGGCTCGGCCGAAAGCGGCAGCGCCATCGAGCCCCACAGCGCACCGAAGCCGGCGAACATGAACAGCGTGATCAGGCTCCGCACGCGGAACACGCGCTCGCGCACGGTCAGCGTGACGATCGACGTGATCAGCTTGCGGTACGAGACCGACGGCCGGTCCGGCAGCTCCGGCGGCAGCCGCAGGCCGAGCACGACCGCGACGCCGAGCATCAGCACCGCCGACACGACGAACACCGAGCGCCAGCCTAACGCGTCGGCGAGCAGGCCGGCCACGGTCCGCGCGAGCAGGATGCCGATCACGACGCCGCTGGTCACGATGCCGAGCACGCGGCCGCGCGATTCGGGGCTGGCCAGCACGGCGGAGTAGGCGATGATCACCTGCTGCACCACCGTCGCGAGGCCGACGACGCCGCTGGCGATGAAGAACACCACCGAGTTCGGAGCCACGGCCACGCCGAGCAGCGCCAGCGCCGCGATCACCGAACCGACGGGGATCAGCACGCGGCGGTTGAGCAGATCACCCAGTGGCACCAGCAGGATCAGGCCGGCGAAGTAACCGACCTGGGTCACGGTCGTCACGAAGCCGAGCCCGGCCGCGCCGACGCCGAGGTCGCGGCCGATGTCCTCCAGCAGTGGCTGGGCGTAGTAGATGTTCGCCACCGCGATGCCGCAGACGACGGCGAGCAGGACGGCGAACCCGGTGCTGATGCCGGGGCGTGGTGGTCCGGGGGTTTTCCGGACGTCGACGGAGGTCATGGCGTTCCTAAGGGGTTTCGGGCCATAGTGGTAGTAAATAGCAACCAGATTGGTGGCCCGCGCGCTGGGCTCAAAACCCACGCTAGGGTGCGATTGGGCCAGGTGTATGGTCCATTTCCATGGCGGGAACACGGGCCACTTCACCCGAGGGCAGGCGCTCTGCCGAGGGCCTCGGCGCCGATCTGCACCTCGACCACCTGGACCTTCGCGGCCGCCACGGCCTGCGGACGTCGCTGATGGACGCGTTGCGCGAAGCCGTGCGCTCGGGCCGGTTGCTGCCCGGCGCGCAGCTGCCTTCGTCACGCACGCTGGCCGCCGACCTGTCGATCGCGCGCAACACCGTGGCCGACGCGTACGCCGAGCTCGTGGCCGAAGGCTGGCTCACCGCGCGGCAGGGTTCCGGCACGCGTGTCGCCCGCCGGGCGGAGCCCCGCCGGACACCGACGCCCGGCTCCGACCGCGTCGCGCTCCGTCGTCCGACGCCGATCCGCACGTCGGACACGCGGTTCAGCCTGCTGCCCGGCAACCCGGACCTGGCGAGTTTCCCGCGCGCGCAGTGGCTCGCGGCGTCCCGGCGCGCGATCATGGCCGCGCCCCACGAAGCCCTGGGTTACGGCGACCCGCGCGGCCGCGTCGAACTCCGCACGGCACTGGCCGACTATCTGGCGCGCGCCCGCGGCGTTTACGCGTCGCCCGAACGGATCGTGATCTGCGCGGGATTCGTGCACGGGCTGCGGCTGATCGGCAGAGTGCTGCGGGCGCGCGGGGTCGGCACGGTCGCCGTCGAGACCTATGGCGTGCCGCAGTACTACGACCTGCTCACCGAAACCGGCCTGGAAACCCCGGCGTTGCCGCTGGACGAGGACGGCACGTGCACGGAGGGGCTGCGTTCGCTCGACGCCGGCGCGGTCCTGCTCACCCCCGCGCACCAGTACCCGACCGGCGGCGCGCTGCGTCCGGACCGGCGCGCGGCCGCGGTCGACTGGGCTCGGTCGACGGGCGGGCTGGTGCTCGAAGACGACTACGACGGGGAGTTCCGGTACGACCGCCAGCCCGTCGGTGCGTTGCAGGGCCTCGATCCCGAGCGCGTCTGCTACTTCGGCACGGCGAGCAAGTCGCTGGCGCCGGGGCTGCGGCTCGGGTGGCTCGTGCTGCCGCGCTCGGTGACGCCCGAGGTGATCGCCGCGAAGGGTCACGTCGACTGGGCGCCGGGCTCGTTCGACCAGCTGACGCTCGCCGAGTTCCTCACCTCCGGCGACTACGACCGGCACGTCCGCGCGATGCGGCTGCGCTACCGCCGCCGGCGCGACCAGCTGGTGGCGGCCGTCGCCGAGCACGCGCCGGGAATCCGCGTTTCCGGGATCGCGGCGGGGTTGCACGCGGTGCTCGACCTTCCGCCGGGCACCGAGCGTTCGGTGATCACCGCGGGTGCGCGGGTGGGGCTGGCGCTCGACGGGCTGGGCGACTTCGCGCATCCGTCGGTGCAGGCCGACAGCGGGCGCGACGGGCTGGTCGTCGGGTACGCGACGCCGTCGGACAGCGCGTGGTCGGGGGCGTTGGCGGCGTTGTGCTCGGTGCTGCCGCGGTCATAGCGTGGCGAGCACCTGCGCGAGGCCGTCTTCGAGCACGGTGCCGGTGAGCTCGCCCGCGGCGGCGATCAGCTCGGCGGGGGACTGTCCCATCGCGACCCCGCGCCCGCGTTCGGCGGCCCACGCGAGGAGCTCGATGTCGTTGTGGCCGTCGCCGACGGCGAGCACGCGGTGCCGGGGGACCGCGAGCTCGGCGCGGACGCGTTCGGCCGCCGCGGCCTTGTTCACGCCCTCGGCGGCGAGGTCGAGCCACGGGGTGCAGGCGAGGGCGAAGCTCACGTTCCGCAACCGCATTTTCGAGACCAGGGCGAGAAAATCGGCCATGTCGTGCCCCGGCGCGAACGCGACGACACGGGTTGCCTTCGTGGTCAGCAGCGCTTCGAACGGCACCGCGGCCTGCGCGTCGTCGAGGCCGGTCGTGCCGTCGGGGAACGGTTCGGTGCAGCGGTAGCGGCCCACCTCGTCCTCGACGGCGAAGCGGGCGCTCGGCAGGTGTGTGCGGATGGCGAGCAGCGACTCGGCCGGGTCGAACGACTCCACGTGGTGGCGCCGGAAGCCGGATCCGGACTCGCGCAGGGTGACGGCGCCGTTGGAGCAGACCAGGAACCGCGGCGTGATGCCCAGGCGGTCGAGGACGGGGACGGTGCTCACGGCGGAGCGGCCGGTGGTGAGCACCACGTGGTGCCCGGCGGCGTCGAGCCGGCGGACCTCGGTGACCACGGCGTCGCTGAGGGAACCGTCCTCGCGGATCAGGGTGCCGTCGATGTCCAGCGCGACGAGCCACGGTCCGGTGTCCTTCCAGGACGGTGCGGTCATGACGGGGATCCTCCGGGGAGTCGGTTCTTCCCACTGTAGGGACGTTTCCGGGGCTGTCCACTGTGCACTGCGCCACCCGCGATTGGCCCACGATCGGCGGCCGGAATTGGACCACTTGCGCGCGGGCACCGGCGCTTAGCGTGGATCCCATGACGACTGAACGCCTGCCCGAGCACACCCCGCGCCTGGATTGGATGAAGCTCGCCCCCGACGTGTTCAAGGCGATGCTGCGCCTGGACACCGCGGCGAAGAAGCACCTCGACGAGAGCCTGGTGAACCTGGTCAAGATCCGCGCGTCGCAGCTGAACCACTGCGCGTTCTGCCTCGACATGCACAGCAAGGACGCGCTGGCGGCCGGCGAGTCGGCCGAACGCATTCTGCAGCTGGCCGCGTGGGCCGAGTCGAAGCACTTCTACACCGCGCGCGAGATCGCGGCGATCGAGCTGACCGAGGCCGTCACCGTGCTCACCGAAGGCTTCGTGCCCGACGAGGTCTACGCGAAGGCGGCGCAGCAGTTCGACGAGACCGAGCTCGCCCACCTCATCGCGGCGATCACGACGATCAACGCGTTCAACCGCTTCGGCGTGTCGACCCGCATGGTGCCGGGTCACTACACGCCCGGCGCGTCCTGACCCGCCGGTCCGCTTCACTCACCGTCCACACTGGACCTGTACCGCGAAGGACCCCATGGCCACCATCACCACCCCGTTCGGCGCGCGAGCCACGGCCGCCGAGGTCCTCGCCGGAGTGGACCTCACCGGCCGTCGCGTGATCGTCACCGGAGGGGCTTCCGGACTCGGCGCCGAGACCGTCCGCGCGCTCGCGGCGGCCGGCGCGCACGTCACCATCGCCACCCGCACGCCGGCTCACGCCAAGCAGCTCGTCGAGGAGTTCCCCCGCGTCGACGTCGCGGCGCTCGACCTCGCCGACCTCGGTTCGGTGCGGGCCTTCTGCGCGCAGTGGCAAGGGCCGGTCGACGCGCTGGTCGCCAACGCCGGCGTGATGGCGCTGCCCGAGCGCGAGGTCACCGCCGAGGGCTGGGAAATGCACCTGGGCATCAACTTCCTGGGCCACTTCGCGCTCGTCACCGGCCTGTGGGACGCGTTGCGCGCCGGCGGCGGAGCCCGCGTCGTCGTCCTCAGCTCGGGCGCGCACCTGCTGACGGACTTCTCCTTCGCCGACCCGCACTTCGAGCACCGGCCCTACGACCCGCTCGTCGCCTACGGCCAGTCGAAGACCGCGAGTGTGCTGCTCGCCGTCGGGATCAGCCGCCGCTGGGGCGGCGAAGGCATCTACGCCAACGCGTGCGCGCCGGGCGTCATCCGCACGAACCTCATGCGCCACCTCGCGCCGGACGCCCTGCGCCAGCTCGGCGCTCTCGACGACGACGGCAACGCCATCACCCCGGCGTACTTCAAAACCCCCGAGCAGGGCGCCGCCACGCCCACCCTGCTCGCCGCGTCGCCGCTGCTCAACGGCGTGGCCGGCCGCTACTTCGAGGACAACCAGGAAGCACCCACCATCGACGGCGGCGCGCACCTCGCGGCCGCCGGCGTCGACTCGATGGCAGGCGTCGCGCGGTGGGCCCTGGACCCCGTCGCGGCGGACCGCCTGTGGGACTACGCCTCGGCTGCCCTGCGCTAGCGGGTCACGGGAGCAACGGCAGCTTCCCGACGATCTTGGCCACGCGGTTGCGCGGGCCGACGATGCTCACCGCGTAGTAGCCGAGCTCCTCGCCGGTGCTTTCCTTCACACCGGCGAGGTAATCCGCGTACAGCAGCGTGTGCTGCGCGACCGCCGGCATGTCCGCCACGAAGCACCCGGGCGACGCCGCGGCCTTGGCACGGATGGTGCGCAGCGTCGGCCCGTCGGCGGCCAGCACCGAGCACCCCGTCCACGGCAGCCCGGGATGGGCCTGCCCGTCGGCATCCACGGCGTCTTCGCCGAGCAGCCCCGTGATGTTCGGCGCGGTCGCCGCGGCCGCGCAGATCGCCGCGTTCACCGCGCGCCCCGGCGGCAGACTTCCGTCGACCACGACCACCCACTTCAGGCGAGCCGCCCGCGTCGACACGGTCGCGACCTCGTCCGGAGTGAACCCGATCGGCGAACTTTCCTCGGTCAAAGCCGGACCTCCCTGGCTGTTCGTACTGCTGTTTCTCCAGCAAGCTAGACGAACAACCAGCGGAATCGCCTACGATCCGTACAAGTATCGGACTGGGCCCCTTGGAGGCGGACGTGGACGAACTTGATAAGGCGATCCTGCGGGAACTGCAGTCAGACGTCCGGAAGACCAACCGCGACGTCGCCGCCGCCGTCGGCGTCTCGCCCACCACCGCCCTCGACCGCACCCGCGCGCTGCGCCAGCGCGGCATCATCCAGGGCGCGACCCTCGACGTGAACCTGCCCGCCATCGGCCGCTCGGTGCAGGCCCTCGTCGCGGTCCGCGTGCGCCCGCCGTCGCGCCGCGTCATCGAAGGCTTCCGCAACTGGGTCACCACGCTGCCCGACATCCTCGGCCTCTACGTCACCACCGGCACCGAGGACTTCATCCTCCACGTCGCGGTCCCCGACAACGCCAGCCTGTACGCCTTTGTCATCGACAAGCTCACCGCGCGCCCCGAAGTGGCCGACGTCCGCACGTCGATCGTCTACGAACACCTGCGTAACACCCGCATCACTCCGGTGGAACGCTGAAAACCCGTTCGCCCGTCGGTGATCCGCGCCTACTGGACGTCCTTCGTGGCCCGAGCCCGGAAGTCACGCACTTTGGCCCGGTTCCCGCACGTCGCCATGGAGCACCAGCGGCGGCGGTGGGCTTTGGTGCGGTCGTAGAACCACAGGGGGCACTCCGGGCCTTCGCAGTTGCGGACCAGGGAGCGATCGCCGTGGACGAAGAGGTCGGCGGCGGCTTCCGCGGCGGGCGCGAGGAGCGACTGCGGGGTGGTCCACGTCCACCGGTCCTCCAGGTCGAGGTCGGCGCCGGAGCCGACGACCTGGCGGTTGTGGCCGCTGGTGGCGAAGACGGCGTTCAACGCGGCCAGGAACGGCTCGTCGGGTGCCGTGGGGTCGCCGTCCGCCCAGGCCCGGACCACCGGGCGCAGCCGCTCGCGCAGGGCGACGGCTTCGAGGGCCGCGGCGTCGAGCTCGTCGGCGGAGAAGTGGTCGAGCACCGCGGCCCGGTCCTGTTCGTCGATCAGGCCGGTGAGTTCGAGCCACCGCACGAAACCCGCGCCGTCGGGGATCAGCTCGGCGCTTTCGGCGGTGGCGGCGGTGTTGAGGAACGCGAGGGCCGGATGGTCGCTCAACCCGAGCAGGGGCAATTCCGGCTCCATCGGCCCTCCTTTCCTGTCCGTCCGTTCCGCCTTCGTTGACAGGCTACCGGGCCCGCTGTAACTGTTGATCTGCTCTTTTACCGGTTACAGCCGTCGCCCCGGACCGGTGGGCAAACACATCAGGAAGGCTTGTCATGACAACCGTTCTGCACATCTCGGCCAGTCCGCGAGGTGCCGCGTCGGACTCGGGTGCGCTGGCCGCGGCGTTCCTGGAGTCGTACCAGGACGCCCACCCCGGCACGGTCGTGAAGACGCTGGACCTCTGGGACGGCTCGCTGCCGCAGTTCGGACCGGCCGGCGCGAGCGCCAAGCTCGCCGTGTTCGCCGGCGGGGCACCCGAAGGCGAGCAGGCGCAGGTGTGGGCGCAGGCGCAGGCGCTCGCCGACGAGTTCACCTCGGCCGACGCCTACGTCTTCAGCATTCCCATGTGGAACTCGGGCGTGCCGTACGTCTTCAAGCAGTGGGTGGACATCATCACCCAGCCCGGCATGGTCTTCGGTTTCGATCCGGCCGCCGGTTACTCGGGTCTGGTCCACGGCAAGAAGGCCGCGACGATCTACACCAGCGGCGTCTACTCCGAAGGTGTCCCGATCCAGTTCGGCGCCGACTTCCACTCCACCTACGTGAAGGACTGGCTGCGTTTCATCGGCGTCACGGACGTCACCGAGATCCGCTTCCAGTCGACCATCTTCACGGGCACCCCGGCCCAGGACCGCGACGCGGCCCTGATCGCCGCGCGTGACGCGGGCAAGGCCTTTTAGCGTGTTCCGGTAATCGGGACCCGGCGGTCCGTCGCCTTGCGGGGACGGACCGCCGAGGTGCGTCGGGCATCATGTCAATCCTTGACTTGATGCGATCACAACCTTAACGTTTCCTTTCGCCGCCGGGTTTCCGCAACATTAATTCACATATCTGAATAAATGGCACAGAGGTCCCCACCGTGCGAAAGGAAACTGCGATGCGCATGCGCGCCGCGCTCGTCGTGCTGGCGATTCCCGCTTTCGTGGCTGCAACCGCGTTGTCCGCGGAGGCAGCGCCGGCCACCGTACAGTCCGTGCTGGGCAGCCCGTCCGTGGCTCCTGGCGGCAACTTCGACCTGTCGACCTGGCAGCTGCAGGAGCCGGTCGGCTCACCGGGCTCGCCGACCACCATCTCGTCGTCCCGGCTGCAAGGGCCCAACGGGTTCCAGGACAGCTATTTCTACACCGACACGCGCGACGGCGCGATGACGTTCTGGGCGCCGGAAAAGGGCGTCACCACCCCCAATTCGAACTACGCCCGATCCGAGCTTCGGGAGATGAACCGCGACGGTTCGGCTGCCAACTGGTCGCTGAGCGGCTCGCACAAGCTCAACGCGACGCTGCGCGTGGTGTCGGTGACGTCGAACGTGTGCGTCGGCCAGGTCCACCTCGGCACCGGCGGCTCGTCGACGAAACCGTTGCTGGAGCTGTACTACCGCTCCAGCGGCGACATCGTGCTGGGCACGGAGAACTCGCCCGACGGCGGCCAGACCCTGCACACCGTCGGCCACGTCGCGGTGGGCAAGACCTGGACCTACACGATCGGGATCTCCGGCGGCAACACCATCGACCTCACGGTGAACGGCAGCACGACGCACTACAGCATCCCGTCGTCGTTCAAGGCGTACAAGCAGTACTTCAAGGCCGGCTCGTACAACCAGTCCTCGTCGAGCAGCACGACGAAGGGCGCTCGCGTCGCCTTCTACGGGCTGACGATCTCGCACAGCTGACCGACACGGAAAACGGCGCCGCCGGGGCGAACCCGGCGGCGCCGTTTTGCGTGTCGTGGTTTCCCTTGCTACGAACGAACCTCGGCTTCGTCCACTGCCGACGTCGAGATGCTCCGGATGAGCCGGTCCCGCGCGGAAGCCATGTGGTCGGCCAGGAACTCGCTGCACGCGGCGGAGTCGCCGCGGGCGATGAGGTCGACGATGGGCGCGTGGCGGTCGTAGGCCATGTTGGCGCGGGCCGAGTCCGGGCCCGCCGCGAGCATCGTGATGCGCGCCAGGCTGCTGATGCCCTCCCACGACTGCAGCAGCAGCTGGTTGCCGGACAGCCGGCACATGGTGCCGTGGAACTCCAGGTCGGCGTCGAGGTCCGCGGCGAGGGACTCCGGCCGGCGGAGCCGCTCCAGGCGGTCGGTCAGCTCGGTGACGACCGACGACCGGTCGGGCCGCTCGCACAGCCGCCGCGCGGCGATCGTCTCCAGGCCGAGGCGGACTTCGAAGAGGTCTTCGACCTCCTGGGGTGACACCTCGCGCACGGACACCCGGCCGCGTGAGTCCTGCACGGCGAGCCCCTCCTGCTGGAGCTGCCGCAGCGCCTCGCGAAGCGTTGCCCGGCTCACCCCCAGCGAAGCGCTGAGGCTGACCTCGGCCAGGTGGGTTCCCGCGGGAATGTCCCCGCCGAAGATCGCCGTGCGCAGCAGGTCGACGGTCGACTCGCGCAGCGTGGTCCTGATCGGCTTGCTCGTGATGTTGATGGACACGCCACTCTCCCCGTTCGGACCGGCACCACGTGTGATCGCGGGCGGCCGGTAGCAGTCTAGCGGAAAACTGTTGCTTGACGGACTGTCGACATGCCGACAGGATGTACCGAGCCGGGCCACGAGCCCGGCCACCACGGCCGACGACGCAGCTGCCTCGCCGGCGGCGACGATCAGGAGACCGGGTTTGACCAGCGACAACGACACGAACCGGCCTGGGGCGTCCGCGCCCGGCTGCCGGTTCCCGTGGCCGCGCGCCACCCGCACCCCGATTCGGGCCGCGTCCCACCGACCGGAGCACGGCGCCCCAACGCGGCACCCCTCGACCCCCTCGCGGCTGACCTCCGCCGCCGCTCGCCCCCACCCCGTCCCCGGCCCCACCCGGCGTTCCATCGCAAGGAAGCGAGAAACGACCCATGACAGAGACTGAGCCCGCCGACCCGGCTCTCAAGGCCGACGGCGCCGCCACCCCGCGGCTCTCCCGCCGGCAGCACCGCCGCGTGATCATCGCCAGCGTTTCGGGCACCGTGATCGAGTGGTACGACTTCACGCTCTACGCCGTCGCCTCGTCGCTGATCTTCGGCCCCGAGTTCTTCCCCGGCGCGGGTCCGATCGGCTCGGTACTGGCCTCGTTCGGCACGTTCGCCATCGGCCTGGCCGTGCGGCCACTGGGCGGTCTGCTGTTCGCGCACTACGGCGACCGCGTCGGTCGCAAGCCGATCATGCTGACCACCGTGCTGGTGATGGGCCTGTCGACCACGTTGATCGGCGTGTTGCCCACGGCCGCGCAAGCAGGAGCGCTGGGTGCCTGGCTCCTGGTCCTGATGCGAGTGCTTCAGGGGCTGGGTGTCGGGGCCGAGTTCGCCGGCGCCGTCACGATGCTGAACGAGAGCTCACCGGAGTCCAAACGCGGGTTCTCCAGCGGGTTCGCCTCCGCCGCGAACTACGCGGGCACCACGATCGCGACGGTCACGTTCGCGTTGCTGGGCCTGCTGCCCGACGACGTCCTCCAGGGCTGGGCGTGGCGGATCCCGTTCCTGGCCACGATCGTCGTGGTGCTGGTCGCGGTGTACGTGCGGACGAAGGTCGAGGAGACCGCCGCGTTCCAGAGCGCCGTGCAGCGCAAGGTGATCAAGCGCCTGCCGCTGGGCAACGTGATCCGCGAGAAGCCGCGCGAACTGCTGTGCATGGCCGCGATCTACTGCTTCATCATCCCGTGGTCGTACACGATCCAGACCTTCGGCCTGACCTACCTGACCTCCACGGTGAAACTGCCCAAGGAGGTCGCGCTGACCTGCCTGGTGATCGGGTACGTCGTCCTGATGCCGGGCATGGTGTTCAGCGGAATACTGGTAGACCGGTTCGGACCGAAGAAACTGATGCTGTGGGGCTGTGCCGGCGGTGCGGTGTTCGCGTTCCCCGTGTTCTTCGGCATGAACTCCGGCTCGCCGGTGCTGACGACGATCGTGGTGATCTGCGGCCTGATGGTGAGCCAGGGCCTGCCTTCGGCGGCGTCGAGCGTGATCGTCACGCGGGCACTGCGGACCGAGTACCGCTGGTCGGGCATCACCGTCTGCCGCGAGATCCCCGCCGCCGTCGTCGGTGGCACCGCGCCGCTGGTGTCGGTCGGGCTCCTCACCCTCGGCGACGGCCGGCCGTGGTACATCGCGACCTACCTGGTCGTGCTCACCGGGCTGGGCCTGCTGGGTGTGCTGGCCATGCCGAAGTCCGTCTACCAGCGCAAGACCACGGGCGAAGCAGCCCCGATCCTCTGAAAGGGAACCTGAAGATGTACAAGGTGTTCACGGGCGTCATCCCGGCGTCGCTCATGCCCTTCACCGCCGGCCTCGAGATCGACGAGGTCAACTACCGCAGGCACCTGCGCGACCTGGCGGACACCGACGGGGTCACGGGCATCGCGATCAACGGCCACGCCGCCGAGGTCTCCAGCCTGACTCCGGCCGAACAGGAGGAAAGCCTGCGGATCGCGGTGGACGAGGTCGGTGACCGGGTCGACATCCTGTGCGGCGTCGCCGACGCGGACACCGCCCGGGCCGTCGACACGGCGCGGATGGCGCAGGAGGGTGGCGCCGACGGGCTGCTGGTGTTCCCGTCCAGCGTGTTCGGTCTCGGCATGCGCCACCGCCGCGAGGTCGCGGTGGCGCACTACGCGGCGATCGGCGCGGCCGTCGAGCTGCCGATGGTGCTCTTCATCGACGCCGCCGGCGCGTCGACCACTTTGGACGCCGCCCTGATCACCGAGCTGTGCGAGCGGGTCCCGAACATCACGGGGATCAAGGACTGGAGCGTCGACATCCTGGCGTACGAGGCCAACCTGCGGGCCGTTCGCGCGTTGCCGCGGCGGGTGTCGATGCTGACCAGCTTCAGCCGCGCGCTGCTGCCCTCGCTCGCGCTGGGCGGCGACGGCATCCTCAGCGGGCACGGTTCGATGATCGCCGACCTGCAGGTGGAGCTGCTGCGCCATGTCGAGGCCGGTGACCTCAAGGCCGCGCGCGAGGTGGTGGAACGGATCCACCCGCTCACCGAGGTGTTCTACGCCGAGCCGGTGCTCGACCAGCACAACCGGATGAAGGTCGCGGTCGCGATGCTCGGCCGGATCGACGAGGCCCACGTGCGCCCGCCGCTGCTGCCGATCGCCGCCGAGGAGCGCGCCGTGATCGCCGACGTGATCAAGGGCCTGCCCACCGGGGCCGCGAAGTGAGCGCCGGGTTCGCCGTCGTCACCGGCGGCGCCGGCGGGATCGGCCGGGCGGTCGCGGCCGTGCTCGCCGAGGGCGGGCAGCCGGTCGTGCTGGCCGACCTGGACGGGGCCGCCGCCGAAACCGCGGCCAAGGACCTGGCCGAACGCGGGCACCGGGCGCTCGGCGTGGCCACCGACGTGCGGGTGCGCGCCGACGTCGAGCGCGCCATCGAGGCCGGCCGCGCGGAGTTCTCCTTGCCGCTGACCACGTTCGTGAACAACGCCGGCTACACCGAGCTGTCCGACCCGCTGGAGATCACCGAACAACAGTGGGACGCGATCATGACGGTGAACGCCCGGGGTGTCCTGTTCGGACTCCAGGCCGCGAGCGCGGCCATGGGTGAGGGCGGCGCGATCGTCAACGTCAGCTCGTCCACCGCTCGCGGGCCGTACGTGCCCTCGGCGCACTACGCGGCCTCGAAGGCGGCGGTGCTGAGCCTGACCATGACGTTCGCCGCGCGGCTGGCCTCGCGGCGCATCCGCGTCAACAGCGTGGCACCGGCCATTGTGGACACCGACCTGTGGGACGGCTTCGACGCGCAGATCGCCGCCAAGGAGGGCCTGCCGCTCGGTGAGGCGAAGCGCACGCGGATCGAGCAGATCCCGATCGGGCGCGCGGGCACGCCCGAGGACGTGGCGCGTGCCGTCGCGTTCCTCGCCGATCCCGGCAACGGCTTCGTCACCGGCGAGTGCCTGCACCTGACCGGCGGCTCCTTCATGCAGTGACCCCCGCCGAGAGCAAAGCCGTACCAGCAGAACCGAAGGGCAACGACGTGACCGACGACATCCCATTCGCACCCGGGCTCCGGATCGGCGACCGGGTGGAGTTCCGCAAGACGATCAGCGAGTCCGATGTGTACCTCTACGCCGGGATCACCGGCGACTTCGCCGCCAACCACGTGGACGAGCTGTTCATGCAGAGCACCCACTACGGGCGGCGCATCGCCCACGGCTCGCTGCTCGTCGGCTTCACCTCCACGGCGTCCACGCTGATGTCGAACCGCACGCCGGCGCCCTCGGTTTCGGCCGGCTACGACCGCATCCGCTTCACCGGCCCGGCGTTCTTCGGCGACACGCTGATCACCGACTACGTGCTCACCGCCGTCGACGAGAGTCGCAAGAGGACGTTCGCCGACAGCACCATCCGCAACCAGAACGGCGACGTGTGCGCGGTCGCCGTGCACATCCTGCAGTTCATCGACGCCCCGGGAGCCCAGCAGTGAAACCACCGTACGCCGGGGTGCGCATCCTCGACCTGACCCAGCTGGAGCAGGGCCCGTCGGGCACGCAGGTGCTCGCCGACTTCGGCGCCGACGTCATCAAGATCGAGCGGCCGGGCGCCGGCGAGATCGGGCGGCGGATGAAGCCGGCCGAAGCCGGTGGCTACAGCTCGTTCTGGGCGGCCAACAACCGCAACAAGCGCAGCCTCAGCCTCGACCTCAAATCGCCCGAGGGCCGGCGGGTGTTCACCGAGCTGGCGAAGACCGCCGATGTCGTGGCCGCCAACTTCCGGCCCGGCGTGATGGAACGGCTCGGCTTCGGTTACGAGCAGCTCGCCGCGATCAACCCGCGCATCATCCTCGCGCTGGCCTCGGGCTACGGCCAGGACGGCCCGTACCGCGACCGGCGCGGCCAGGACCTCGCCGCGCAGGCGCTCGGCGGGATCATGGCGCTCACCGGCGACGCCGACGGCCCGCCGCGGCCGGTCGGCACCTACGTGGTGGACTACATCGCGGCCATGCACTTCGCGCAGGCGATCATGGCGGCGCTGGCCGCCCGCGAGCAGAACGGCGTCGGCCAAGTGGTGGACGTCTGCCTGCTCAACGCGGCCGTCGCCATGCACCTGCAGGAGGGTTCGGCCTACCTGAACGACCCGGTGCCCGTGCCGCGGCCGCGGCCGAACATCGCGCACTCGCGCAACACCGCGCTGTACGGCACGTACGAAACCGCGGACGGCCGGGCGATCGTGATCATCGCCGACATCTTCATCGACGAGCCGTGGCAGCGCGTCTGCCGCGCGCTCGAGATCGGCGACGAGACCGCGCAGGACCCCCGGTTCACCACGATCGCCGGCCTCGAGCAGCACCCGGACGAGGCCACGGCGGTGCTGCGCGAGGCGTTCGCCCGGTTCACCCGCTCGGACGCGGAAGCGCGGCTGCTCAAGGAAGACGTGCTGTGCGCGCCGGTGCAGGCGTACGACGAGGTGTTCACCGACCCGCAGGTGCTGTTCAACGGGATGGTGGTGGAGACCGAGATCGAGGGCGTCGGCAAGCGGCGCATCGTCGGCCAGCCCGTGCGGCTGCTCGGCACCCCGGCCGACCCCGCCCGGATCGCGCCGCCGCGCGTGGGCCAGCACAACGAGGAGATCCTCGCCGAGCTCGGCCTGTCCGCGGCGGAGATCGACGAGGTGCGCGCGGCCGGCGCGATCGGTGACGAGAACGAGCGCCGCGGCCGCGGGGAAGGGGACGCCTGGTGAGCTCGCGCCCCACCGAGGAACTCACCCTCCCGCCGGTCCGGCGGGTCCCCGCTTCGGCCGTCCGCCAGGCCCTGACCGGGGCACGGCAGGTCGCCGTGCTCGACGACGATCCCACCGGCACGCAGACCGTGCGCGACCTGCCGGTGCTGACCCGGTGGACGGTCGAGGACATCCGCTGGGCGCTGCGCCGGGGCCGGGCCGGGTTTTTCGTGCTCACCAACACCCGCAGCCTCGCGCCCGACGCCGCGGCCGCCCGCGACCGCGAGGTCGCCGAGGCCTGCCTTGCCGCGGCCGAGCTGGAAGGCGTGCGGCTCGCTTTCGCCAGCCGCAGCGATTCGACGCTGCGGGGCCACTTTCCGCTCGAGACGGACGTGCTCACGGAAGTCGTCGCCCAGCACGGCCAAACGGTCGACGGCGTGCTCCTCGCACCGGCCTATGTGGACGCCGGACGCGTCACGATCGGCGGGGTGCACTGGCTGCGCACCGCCGAGGGACTGACGCCGGCGGCCGACAGCGAGTTCGCGCGGGACGCCACCTTCGGCTACCGCTCGTCCCGGCTGGCCGAGTGGGTCGAGGAGAAGAGCGGCGGCCGGATCACCCGCGGGGACGTGGCCGAGCTGACGCTCGACGTAATCCGCCCCGGTACGGACGAAACGGTGGCCGCCCGGCTGACGGACACGCGCGACGGCCGCGTGGTCGTGCTCGACGCCGACGAGGACGACGACCTGAGGGCCACCGTGCTCGGGATCCTGGCGGCCGAGGCCGGCGGAAAGTCGTTCCTGTACCGCGTCGGCCCGTCGTTCGTGCGGGCCCGCGTGGGGCAGGACGCGCAGCCGCCGATCGACGATGACACGCTCGCGCGGCTCGTCGGGCCGGGCCACGGGCTCGTGGTCGTGGGCTCGCACGTCGGGCTCACGACCCGGCAGCTCGACCACCTCGCGCGGCAGCGCCGGTTCACCACCGTGGAGCTCGACGTGCCGACGCTGCTCGACGAAACCCGCGCCGAGCAGCACCTGCGCGACGCCGTCACCACCGCGACGGAGGCCCTCGCCGAAACCCTCGTGGTGCTCAGCACTTCGCGCACGCTGGTGACCGGCGACGACGAGGCCCACAGCCTGGAGATCGCCCGCCGGGTCAGTGCGGCGCTCACGCGGGCGGCGGGGGAGATCGTCGCTGCGCGCCGACCGTCCTATGTGGTCGGCAAGGGCGGCATCACCTCGTCCGACGTGGCCACCGGGGCACTCGGCATCGACCGGGCGTGGATCCGCGGCTCGCTGCTGCCGGGGATCGTCTCGCTGTGGGAACCGGCTTCAGGGCCGGCGCAGGGGCTGCCGTACGTGGTCTTCGCGGGCAACGTCGGCGGCGAGACGTCACTCACCGAGGTCATCGAACGTCTGGAGACGGCATGAGCACCCGCATCGTCATCACCGGCGGCGCCGGGTTCCTCGGCGCCGTCCTCGCCCGCCGGCTGCTCGCGGCCCCGATCGCCCTCGGCGGTGCGGCCCCCGAAGAACTCGGGGAGCTGGTCCTCGTCGACCTGTTCGAGCCACCGGCCGACCTCGTCGCCGACTCCCGCGTGCGCGTGCTGACCGGCGACCTCAGCGCAGCCTTGCCCGGGCTCGGGCCGGTCGACGCGATCTTCCACCTGGCGGGGGTGGTCAGCGGCGCGGCCGAGGCCGACTTCGACCTCGGCATGCGCACCAACCTCGACGGCACGCGGGCGTTGCTCGACTACGCGCGTGGTCTCGACACGCCGCCGGTGCTGGTGTTCTCCAGCTCGCTGGCCGTGTTCGGCAGCGACCCGGCGATCGGGCCGATCGGCGACGTCGACGACGACACACTCCCGCGGCCGCAGGCCAGCTACGGCGTGCAGAAGTTCATCGGCGAGCAGCTCGTGGCCGACTACACGCGCAAGGGCTTCGTGCGCGGCCGATCCGTGCGGCTGATGACGGTGTCGGTGCGGCCGGGCAAGCCGAACGCGGCCGCGTCGAGCTTCATGTCCGGCATCATCCGCGAACCGCTGGCCGGGCAACGCGCCGCTTGCCCGGTACCGCCGGACACGCCGATCGCACTGTCGTCGCCCCGCAAAACCCTCGACGGGCTGCTGCTCGCCGCGCAGGCCGACGACACCACCTGGGGCAGCCGCACCGCGATGAACCTGCCCGCGCTCACCACCACGCCGAAGGACATGGCCGCGGCACTCGACCGCGTGGCCGGCACCGGCACCAGCGACCTCATCGACTGGACCGACGACCCGGCCGTGGGCGCCATCGTGCGCAGCTGGCCCGCCCGGTTCCACACGCCGCGCGCCGAAAAGCTCGGCCTGGAACCGGAGCTCTCCTTCGACGACATCGTTCAGGCCTACCTCGACGACCTCGGACGCTGACCCGGCCGGGACCGTCCTTCGCGGACGGTCCCGGCCCCTCTCACCCGGAAGTGGAGCTTTCGACCGATGCGAGCGGCACTCGACGCCCTGGTCACCCGCAGACTCGCCGGCCAGTCGGCCATTCCCGCGTTCACCTGCTACGGGGCGGACACCGCGCTGGCGGTGGTGAGCGCCGCGGAGGAGCAGGGCCTGCCCGTGATCCTGCTGGTGGCGCCCTCGGCCGCCGAGCCGCGCCTCATCCGGACGCTGCGCGCGATCGCCGACGCGTCGGCCGTGCCGGTGTGCGTGCAGCTCGATCACGCGAAGGACGAGGCGTTGATCCGCTCGTCGATCGACGCCGGCGTCGATGCCGTGCTCGCCGACGGCTCTCATCTGCCGCCTGAGGAGAACGCGGCGTTCGTCCGCGCGGTCCTGGCTTTCGCCGCGCCGCGCGGCGTCGTCGTGGAAGCGGAGCTCGGCAGCGTGCCCGGCGACGAGGACCGCGCGGAAGCCGTCGAGGTGGCCGGCAAAACCGACCCCGCGCAGGTCGGGCCGTTCCTCGCGACCTCGGGGGCCCAGCTGCTCGCGTGCGGCGTCGGCAACGTCCACGGCCGCTACCGCGGCGCGCCCGCCCTCGACTGGCCGCGGCTGGCCCGCATCCGCGCCGAGGCCGGCACCGTCCCGCTCGTCCTGCACGGCGCGTCCGGCCTGCCGCCCGCCGACCTGCGCCGCTGCGGTGCCGCCGGCGTCGGCAAGGTGAACGTCAACACCGAACTCCGCACCGCGATGCTCGCCACCCTCGAAGCGGGTGTCGGCCCGGCCCGCGCGTCCGGCGAGGACATGCTGACGCTCACCCGCTCGGTGCTCACCACGGCGACCGGCGTCGCCCGCACCGTGCTCGAAACCCTCGGCGGTTAGCGCGGTCAGCCCGGCCCGGAGACGAACGCGGTGCCGCCCAGGCAGGCCTCCGCACAAAAGTTATCCGTCATTCACTGAATTCGACGGCCGGTGAACACCCCCGGCCTTCACCGAAGTGAACGGCCAGCTGGTCAAGTACCCTTCGACGTCCTCGCTTGCCAAAGCGTCCGTAGTGAACCACTATGCACTAGGGTGCAGCTCGCCGGTACGGACGGACGAAGGAGTCGGTGTGGACTTTCAGGAGGCCTCGGAACACAGGGATCTCCGGGACACGGTGCGGGCGATCGCCGCGAAGTTCGGGCCGGAGTACTACGTCCCGCGGGCCGAGGCCGGCGAGCCCACCTCCGAGCTGTGGGCCGAGCTGGGGCGCAACGGGTTCCTGGGGATCAACCTGCCGGAGGAGTACGGCGGCGGTGGCGCCGGGCTGGCCGAGCTGGCGATGGTGTGCGAGGAGACCGCGGCCGCGGGCTGCCCGTTGCTCCTGCTCATGGTGTCCGCCGCCATCTCGGGCGAGATGATCGCCGACTACGGCACCGCGGAACAGAAGCAGCATTGGCTGCCGCGCATGGCTTCCGGTGAGGCGAAGGTCGTTTTCGGCATCACCGAGCCCGACGCCGGGTCCAACACCCACCGGGTGTCGACCGTCGCGGTGCGGGACGGCGACGACTTCGTCGTCAACGGCACCAAGCACTACATCTCCGGCGTCGACGAGGCCGAGGCCGTCCTGCTCGTCACGCGCACCGGCCGGGACGAGACCACCGGCCGCGCCCGGCTGTCGCTGTTCCTCGTGCCCACCGACACCCCCGGGTTCGTCGCGACGCGGCTGCCGGTGTCCGCGAAGCTGCCGGAGAAGCAGTTCGTGCTGCACTTCGACGACCTGCGCCTGCCCGCGAGCGCGCTGGTCGGCGAAGAGGGCAACGGCTTCCACCAGGTCTTCCACGGGCTGAACCCGGAGCGCATCACCGGTGCGGCCGTGTGCGTCGGCATCGCCCGCCACGTGCTGGCCCAGGCCGCGGACTACGCGTCGACCCGGGCGGTCTGGGACGCGCCCATCGGCGCGCACCAGGGCATCGCGCACCCGCTGGCCAAGGCGAGGATCGAGACCGACCTGGCCGCGTTGATGACGGCGAAGGCGGCCTGGCAGCACGACCACGACGAACCCGCGGGCGAAGCCGCGAACATGGCCAAGTACGCGGCGGCCGAGGCGGCGGGAGCCGCTGTGGAAGCGGCGATCCAGACGCACGGCGGCAACGGCTTCGCCACCGAATACGGCCTGCTGCCGTACTGGGGAATCGCGCGCCTGCTGCAGGTCGCGCCGGTGAGCCGGGAGATGGTCCTGAACTACGTCTCCCAGCACAGCCTCGGGCTGCCCCGGTCGTACTGAGCCCGAGACAAGCGAGCCGAGAGAAACGGACCACCGCGAGATGACCACCGTGTTGCGGTCCGCGTTGAACACCGCGGACGAGACCTTCCAGACCAACCTGAAGCACCAGAAACAGGTGCTGGCCGAGCTCGACGAGCAGATCCAGGCGGCCATCGCCGGCGGCGGGCCCCGCTACCAGCAGCGCCACCGCGACCGCGGCCGGCTGCTCGTGCGCGAACGCATCGAGCTGCTGCTGGATCGGGACGCGTCGTTCCTCGAACTGTCGTCGCTGGCGGCGTGGGGCACGCAGTTCCCGGTCGGGGCCTCGGTGGTGACGGGAATCGGGGTCGTGTCCGGCGTCGAGTGCGTGCTGATCGCGCACGACCCGACCGTGCGCGGCGGGGCGATGAACCCGTACTCGCTCAAGAAGACGTTGCGAGCGCTGGAGATCGCCCGGATCAACCGCCTGCCGGTGATCAACCTGGTCGAGTCCGGCGGCGCCGACCTGCCCACGCAGTCGGAGCTGTTCGTGCACGCGGGCAAGATCTTCCACGACCTCACCGAGCTGTCGTCCCTGGCGATCCCGACGGTCGCGCTGGTGTTCGGCAACTCGACCGCCGGCGGCGCCTACGTGCCCGGCATGTGCGACTACGCGGTGATGGTCGACGGCCAGGCCAAGGTATTCCTCGGCGGCCCGCCGCTGGTGAAGATGGCCACGGGCGAAGACGCCGACGACGAGGAGCTCGGCGGTGCCGCCATGCACGCCACGGTTTCCGGGCTGTGCGACTACTTCGCGGCCGACGAGCGCGACTGCATCCGCATCGGGCGCCAGATCGTCGCCGAGTTCGGCTGGCGCAAGCTCGGCCCCGGGCCGACGCTGCCGGCCGACGAGCCGCTCTACGACCCGGAAGAACTGCTGGGCATCGCGCCGTCGGACATCAAGGTGCCGTTCGACCCGCGCGAAGTGATCGCGCGGGTGGTCGACGGGTCCCGCTTCGGCGAGTACAAACCCTTGTGGGGCACCAGTCTCGTCACCGGCTGGGCGTCCGTGCACGGCTACCCGGTGGGCATCCTGGCCAACGCGCGTGGGGTGCTGTTCAGCGAGGAAGCCAAGAAAGCCAGCGAGTTCATCCAGCTCGCGAACCAGACCGACACGCCGTTGCTGTTCCTGCAGAACACCACGGGCTACATGGTGGGCAAGAACTACGAGCAGGGCGGGATCATCAAGGACGGCTCCAAGATGATCAACTCGGTCGCCAACAGCAAGGTCCCGCACATCACGGTGAACCTGGCCGCGTCCTTCGGCGCCGGCAACTACGGCATGTCCGGCCGGGCGTACGACCCGCGGCTGATGTTCGCCTGGGCCGGGTCCCGATTGGCGGTGATGGGCGCCGCACAGCTGGCCGGCGTCATGTCCATCGTCGCGAAGCAGTCGGCGGCGTCCGCCGGGCGCGAGTTCGACCTCCAGGCCGACGAGCGCAACCGCGCGGCGATCGAGGCGCAGATCGAAAAGGAGTCGCACGCCTTCTTCGTCACCGCGCGGCTCTACGACGACGGCCTCATCGATCCCCGCGACACCCGCACCGTGCTCGGCATCGCGCTGTCCGCCGCGCACTCCAACACCGTCGCCGGCCAGCGTGGCTACGGCGTCTTCCGGATGTGAGGACCACCTTGATGACCAGCCGGACCACGCCGGGCACCCGTCCGATCCGGAAGCTGCTCGTGGCCAACCGTGGTGAGATCGCGGAACGGGTGATCCGCTCCGCGCGAGCCCTGGACATCGCCACGGTCGCGGTGCACTCCGACCCCGACGCCGACGCGCTGTTCGTCGAGGCCGCCGACGAAGCCGTGCTCCTGCCCGGCGCCGCTTCGGCCGAGACGTACCTGCGCGCCGACCGCATCGTCGAAGCCGCACTGGCCACCGGCGCCGATGCCGTCCACCCCGGGTACGGGTTCCTGTCCGAGAACGCCGAGTTCGCCCGGCGCTGCGCCGACGCGGGGCTGGTCTTCGTCGGGCCGCCGGTCGCGGCGATCGAGGCGATGGGGTCGAAGATCGCGGCCAAGGAGCTGATGGCCGCGGCCGGCGTCCCCGTTCTGCCCGGCGCGACGATCGACGACGACGCCGAGGTGGACGCCGCGACGGTGACGGAGATGGCCGAGGACATCGGCTTCCCGCTGCTGGTCAAGGCCGCGTTCGGCGGCGGCGGGCGCGGAATGCGGATCGTGCGCGGGCCCGCGGAGGTCGTCGAAGCCGTGACGAGCGCGCGGCGGGAGGCGGCGTCGGCGTTCGGCAACGGGACGGTGTTCCTGGAGCGGTTCGTGGAGAATCCGCGCCACGTCGAGGTCCAGATCTTCGGCGACGCGCACGGCACCGTCGTGCACCTCTTCGAGCGCGAGTGCTCGATCCAGCGCAGGTACCAGAAGATCATCGAGGAAGCGCCGTCGCCGGCCGTCGACGAGGCGCTGCGCAAGCAGCTCGGCGACGCGGCCGTCGCCGCGGGTGCCGCGATCGGGTACACCGGCGCCGGCACCGTCGAGTTCGTGATGGCGCCGAACGGGGAGTTCTTCTTCCTCGAGGTGAACACACGCCTGCAGGTGGAGCACCCGGTCACCGAGGAGATCACGGGCCTGGACCTGGTGGCCTTGCAGTTGCTGGTCGCCGAAGGCGAGCCGCTGCCGGTGGAAGCGACGGAAGCCGGCATCACCGGGCACGCCGTCGAGGCGCGCCTCTACGCCGAGGACCCGGCGGCCGATTACCTGCCGGGCAGCGGAACGCTGCACCGGTTCCGGATCCCGGCCCTGCCCGGGGTGCGCGTGGACACCGGGGTCCGCGACGGCTCGGTGGTCGGGACGCACTACGACCCCATGCTCGCCAAAGTCATCGCGCACGGGCGCACTCGTGCCGAGGCGGTGCGCAAACTCGCCCGAGCGCTGGCGGAGGCGCAGATCCACGGCCTGGTCACCAACCGCGACCTGCTCGTGGCCGTCCTGCGCGAACCCGGGTTCGCCGCGGGCGCGACCGACACCGGGTACCTCACGCGCCACGATCCCGCCACGCTGATCGGCGAGCCCGGCAAGGAGACGGTGACCGTGCACGCGCTGGCCGCGGCCGTGGCGGGTCAGGCCGACCGCCGCGCCCAGGCCGAGGTGCAGCGGGTCGTCCCGACCGGGTGGCGCAACGTCGCGAGCGCCCCGCAGCGCGCCGAGTACCGCCTCGGAGACGCCGACGTCGACGTCACCTATCGCTTCACCCGCCAAGGCCTGGACGCGCAGGTGGACGGATCCACTGTGGACGGTCTCACGATCCTCGAGGCCCGGCCGGGCCGGGTGGACCTGCGCGTGGCCGGGGTCCGGCGCACGGTCCAGGTACACCAGGTCGGCGACACCGTGTACTGCGACAGCGTGCTGGGCGCCACCACGTTCACCGAGCGGCCCCGGCTGCCCGAACCCGGCACCGACGCCGCCCCCGGGTCGTTGCTGGCGCCGATGCCCGGCACGGTCGTCCGGGTCGTCGCGGAGCAAGGGCAGCACGTGGCGGCCGGCGGGGTGATCGTGGTGTTCGAGGCGATGAAGATGGAGCACTCCGTGCGCGCGCCGGTCGCCGGGATCGTGGCCGAGCTGTCCGTCCAGTTGGGACAGACCGTCGAATCGGGCGAGATCGTCGCCGTCATCACCGAAGAGGAGGCCGGATGACCCCCGTGCGCTACGAGGTGACCAACGGCGTCGCCTGGCTCACCATCGACCGCCCCGAAGCGCGCAACGCGCTGAGCGAAGCCGTCCGAAAAGGACTGTTCGACGGCGTGCACCGGTTCAACGCCGACGAGGACGCGAAGGTCCTCGTCCTGACCGGGGCCGGCGACAAGGCCTTCTGCGCCGGCGGTGACCTCAAGGAGATGAACGCGACCGCGCTGACCGTGCCGCCCCCGGACTTCCTTCCCCAGTTCGGGCGCAACGTCGACGTGCCGAAGCCGACGATCGCCGCGGTCAACGGGATCGCCTACGGGGGCGGGTTCCTGCTCGCCCAGCAGTGCGATCTCGTGGTGGCCGCCGAGCACGCGCGCTTCGCCGTGTCCGAGGTCAAGATCGGCCGCGGCTCGCCGTGGGCGGCGCCGTTGTCGTGGCTCGTGCCGCCGCGCATCGCGCTGGAGATCCTCCTGACCGGCGACCCGGTCAGCGCCGCCAAGGCGCAGCAGTACGGGCTGGTCAACGACGTCGTTCCGGCGGCCGACCTGCGCGAACGCACGCAGCAGCTGGCCGAGCGGATCGCGGCCAACGCCCCGCTCTCGGTGCTCGCCGCCAAACGCACCGCGTACCTGTCGGCCGCCCACCACCGGGCCGAGGCCTACGAGCTCGCCGAGCAGATCTGGGAACCCGTGTATCTGTCGGAAGACGCGCAGGAGGGGCCGCTGGCCTTCAAAGAGAAGCGCACGCCGGTCTGGCAGGGCCGCTGACATGGGCGTTTCGATCGAGCAGGTGCTCGACGACCTCGTCGCCGAAACCCGGGTGCTGCTGGATCTGGTGGCGGATCTCGACGACGCCGGGATCGCCACGCCGACCCCGGCCGTCGGCTGGACCGTCCGCGACCAGCTCACCCACCTCGCCTACTTCGACGAGACCGCGACCCAGGCCGCGGTCGACCCGGCCGCGTTCCGCGTGGCCGCGGATGCCCTGGTGGCCGGAGGCATGGATTTCCCCGACCGGGTCGCCGCCGAGCACGCGACGCTGCCCGCGGCCGACGTCCGGGCCTGGCTGGCGCGCACGCGCCGCGAGTTCGTCACCGTCTTCCGCGGCCTCGACGCGAAAGCGCGGCTTCCGTGGTACGGCCCGGACATGAGCGCGTTGTCCTCGGTCACCGCGCGGCTCATGGAGACCTGGGCGCACGGGCAGGACGTCGCCGACGCGCTGGGCCGCGACCGTGAGCCGACCGACCGCCTGCGCCACATCGCACACCTCGGGGTGCAGACCACGGCGTTTTCGTTCACGCTCAACGGAAAGCCCGCGCCGCCCGAGCCGATCCGGATCGAGCTGACCTCGGCGTCCGGCGCCGAGTGGACGTGGGGCCCGCCCGAGGCGGCGGACCGCGTCGCCGGGACCGCGCTCGACTTCTGCCTCGTCGTCACCCAGCGCCGGCACCGCGACGACACCGCTCTCGCCGTCACCGGTCCGGTCGCGACCGAGTGGCTGTCCGTCGCCCAGACCTTCGCCGGGAGCCCCGGGACCGGGCGGGCACCCACGAGCCACGCAGGAGGACCATCGTGACCACGACCGGCGGCCGCGCCGTGCGCATCGGCAACTGCTCCGGCTTCTACGGCGACCGGCTGCAGGCCGCCCGCGAGATGGTCGAGGGCGGGCCGATCGACGTGCTCACCGGCGACTACCTCGCCGAGCTGACCATGCTGATCCTGTGGAAGGCCAAGCAGAAGGACCCGGCGACGGGCTACGCGAAGACCTTCCTCACCCAGGTCGAGCACGTGCTGGGCACCTGCCTCGACCGCGGTGTCCGGATCGTGTCGAACGCCGGCGGCCTCAACCCCGCCGGGCTCGCTTCGGAGCTCGGCGCGCTGGCCGAACGGCTGGGCCTGCACCCGCGCATCGCTTACGTCGACGGCGACGACCTCGTGCCCCGGCTCGACGAGCTGCAAGCGGCCGGCCACGCCTTCGCGCACCTCGACACCGGCCGGAAACTGGCCGACGCCGGAGTGCGCCCCGTATCGGCGAACGCCTACCTGGGCGCCTGGGGGATCACCGAGGCACTGCGGGCGGATGCGGACCTCGTCGTGACCGGGCGGGTCACCGACGCGTCGGTGGTGGTCGGCCCGGCGGCGTGGTGGCACGGCTGGACCCGCGACGACGCCGACATCCACGACAAGATCGCCGGCGCGATGGCCGCCGGTCACGTGATCGAATGCGGACCCCAGGCCACGGGCGGGAACTACGCGTTCTTCGAGGAGGTCACCGACCGCCGGTACCCGGGGTTCCCCATCGCCGAGATCGAGGCGGACGGCTCCAGTGTGATCACCAAGCACGCCGGCACGGGTGGGCTGGTGTCCGTGGGCACCGTGACCGCGCAGCTGCTGTACGAGATCGCCGAGCCGGCGTACCTCGGGCCGGACGCGGTGGCCCACTTCGACACGCTCGAGCTCGTGCCCGACGGCGAGCACCGCGTGCGGATCCGGGGTGTGCGCGGCAGCGCGCCGACCGACCGGCTCAAGGTGGCGCTCAACTACGAGGGCGGGTTCCGCAACTCGATGACGCTCGTGCTGACCGGCACGCGCATCGAGGAGAAGGCGGCCTGGGCCGAACAGCAACTGGTCGAGCTGCTGGGCGGACGCGAGCGGTTCGCCGAGTTCGACGTGCAGCTCCTGCGGTTCGACCACCCCGACGCCGCGACCAACGCCGAGGCCACCGCACACCTGCGGGTGACGGTGAAGGATCCCGACCGGCGCAAGGTCGGGCGGGCGTTCTCCAACACCACCATGGAACTCGCGCTCGGCGGTTACCCCGGCTTCCACACGACGACGCCACCGTCCGCGGAGAGCGCGTACGGCGTCTACTGGCCGACGTTGATTCCGGCGGCCGAGGTGGCGCACCGCGTGACCCTGCCCGACGGCACCGTGCGGACCGTTCCGCACAGCCCGGTCACGGCGGCCGCCCCGGAGCCCCCGGAACCGTCGCCCGCTGAGCTTCCGGCCGGTCCCACCCGACGGCTGCCGCTCGGGACGATCGTCGGAGCCCGATCCGGGGACAAGGGCGGCAACGCCAACATCGGGGTGTGGGCCCGCACCGACGAGGAGTACGCGTGGCTGCGCGGCTACCTCACCGTCGCGCGGGTGCGGGAGCTGATCCCCGAGGCCGCCGATCTGGAGATCCGCCGGTACGAGCTCGCAAACCTGCGCGCGGTCAACCTGGTGATCGTCGGCATCCTGGGTGCGGGGGTCGCCTCGGCGACGCGGCCCGACCCGCAGGCGAAGGGGCTCGGCGAGTACCTGCGCAGCCGCCTAGCGGACCTCCCGGAACACCTGCTGCGGAGTTAGGTCCACAGTGGACGAGACGCGCACACCGCGACGGGACCCGGACCGCAAGGCCCGGATCCTGGCCGTCTCGGCCGAGCTGATCTCACGCCATGGCTACCACGCGGTCGGCCTGGCCGAGATCGGCGCGGCGGCGGGCATCGTGAGCACCGGGGTCTACCGGCACTTCCCGAGCAAGGCGGCGATCCTGACCGCGCTCCTGTACCGCGTGATGGAGCTGCTCGACTCCGCGGCGGCCGAGATCCTGGCCACGGCACCGGACGAGCGCACCGCCGTGACCGAGCTGGTGCGCCACCACGTCCGCGTCGCCGTGGAGGAGCGGCGCATCATGCAGGTCTACCACTGGGAGGCGCGCAACCTCCCGGCCGAAGACCTGCGCCGGTTGCGCCGGGCCCAGCGGGTCTACCTGGAGGGCTGGTCGGCCGCACTGCTGCCGCTGCGCCCGCACCTCACGGACGGCGAGGCGCGCGCCCTGGTGCACTCGGCGATCGGCTGCGTGCAGTCGGTGCTGTTCCACCACTCGGGCTTGCCCGCCGACCGCCTCACCGACCTCCTCCGCGGCGCGGCGCACGCCTGCCTCGGAGTCCCGCCGGTCGAACCGGAGCCGAGCGCGTGAGCCGGGGCCGCGGTTCGCGACGCGGGGCGCCGGGGCGGTCAGCCGAGGACGGCTCGGGCCACGGCGGCGAGGTCGTCCGGCAGCCCTTGCACCGCGAGCGAATCGACCACTGTGGACTCCCACCGGCCGAGGTCCTCGCGGATCTTCCCGGCCGGCCCGACGAGGGCGACTTCCTCGACGAGCGCCGTCGGGATCGCGGCCGCGGCGACCTTCTTCTCGCCGCGCAGGTAAAGGTCCTGCACGCGCGCCGCGACGTCGGCGTAGCCGGAACGGGCGAAAACGTCGTGATGGAAGTTCGCGCCCCGCGCACCCATGCCGCCCATGTACAACGCGAGTTCCGGACGGACGCGGTCGGCCGCGCGTTCGACGTCGTCGTCCACCACGACCGGCACCGTGGCGATCACCTCGAAGTGCCCCGGGCGCCCGCCGGGCCGGCGGGAGAAGCCGGCTTCGAGCGCGGCGCGGTAGAACGCGTCGGCCGAGGGGGAGAAGAACATCGCGTGCCACCCGTCGGCGATTTCGGCCGCGAGCGCGACGTTGCGCGGGCCTTCGGCGCCCAGCTGGATCGGCAGGTCCGGCCGCAGGTGGTGCAGTGTCGAGCGCAGCGGCTTGCCGAGCCCCGTGCCGGACGGCAGGGGAAGCCGGTGGAACTCCCCGTCGTAGGCGAGCGGGTCTTCGCGGCTCAGGACCTGGCGGACGACGTCGACGTACTCCCGGGTGCGCGCCAGCGGCCGCGGAAAGGCGACACCGTGCCAGCCCTCCGACACCTGCGGGCCGGAGGCGCCGAGGCCGAGCACCACGCGTCCGCCGGAAAGGTGGTCGAGGGTCGCGGCCGCCATCGCCGTGGCCGCGGGGGAGCGCGCCGGGATCTGCGCGACGGCCGTGCCGAGGCGCACGCGGGTCGTGCGAGCGGCACACCACGCGAGCGGGGTGAACACGTCCGAGCCGTAGGCCTCGGCGAACCAGATCCCGTCGAAACCGAGGTCCTCGATCTCCCGGACACGCTCGTCCCACCGCGGCGGCACTCCGCGGAAGAACTGTCCGACGTTGACGCCCACGGGAATCGGCATTCCGGCGACCTCCTGGTCACTTCCTTGGTGAGTGCATCGTTGTTCACTAGAAGCTTCCAGGCAAGCTGCACTGATCGGGTAACGATGTGAATGGCTAGTGACTTTGGTCTTGCCAGTGCGCGCGGCAAGTTGGATGCTGTGCGGCGTCAGGCATGCGGCAAGGAGGCTGGTGTGGACCTGAACGGGAAGATCGACGTCACGACGTTGCGAGGCCGCCGCGCGGTCAACCGCTGGGAACGGACATCCGTCGGGGACGTGTTCGAACGCCTGACGTGGAGCTACCCCGACCAGGTCGCGATCACCGGACGGCCGGGCGCGTACGGCGAGGAACGGTTCGCCTCCGTCACCTACCGCCAGGCCGACGAGATCGCCAACCAGCTCGCCCACGCACTGGCCGCGCGCGGCCTCGAACCGGGCGCCCGGGTCGCGCTCTTCTGCGAGAACTCCGTCGAGGCGTACCTGGCCAAGATCGGCATCGCGAAGGCCGGCATGGTCGCCATGCCGATCAACCCCGCACTGGCCACCGACGTTCTCGAGTACCTGATCGGCCAGGCCGAGCCGGCGGCGGCGATCGTCGACGCCGAGCTGTGGCCGCGTGCGCAGCCGGCGTTCGAGGCCGCCGGCCTGCCGGTCGCCGCGACGATCACCATCGGTGGCGGCCCGGTGGCGGGCAGCCCGACGTTCGCCGAGTTCCTCGCGGGCCGGCCGGCGACCGAGCCGGACGTCGAGATCCACGGGGACGACATCTGGCAGCTGCTCTACACCTCGGGTACCACGGCGATGCCGAAGGGCGCGATGATCTCGCACTCGGCCAGCCACCTCGCGGCGCTGAACTTCTCCGTCTCGCTGACGCGCGGGCTCCGCGTGGAGACCGAGGTGAAGGTGATGACCTACCTGCCGATGATCTACCACGTCGGGGACCAGGTGTTCACCTTCTCGGCGTTCCTCGCCGGCGGGTCGCTCGTCCTCGGCCGCCGGCCGGTGCCCGATCAGGTCGCCGTGGCCATCGCGCAGGAACAGCCGACCGCGCTGTGGGCCGGTTCGCCGCAGTTCGTCGCCGCGCTCACCGCCGAGGCCGAGAAATCCGGGCGCGACCTGTCCAGCCTCACCGTGCTGGTCTACGGCTGGGGCGCGCTTGAGCCGGCCGTTTACGAGACGCTGCAACGGAAAGCGCCCGGGCTGGTGGTGCTCGGCATCTTCGGGCAGACCGAGGCGATCGCGTGCCACCGGTTCTGGCCGGTGAAGTGGCCGGAGGTCTACGAGCGCTCGGCGCCCGCGTTGAACTACGTCGGTGTGCCCAGCCCGCTGCTCGCCTCCGACGTCGTCGACGAGACCGGCGCGTCGCTGCGCGACCAGCCGCAGGTTCCCGGTGAGGCGGTGTACCGCAGCCCGACCGTCACCGCCGGGTACTACCTGAACGAGGACGCGACGCGCGAAGCGTTCCGCGGCGGCTGGTTCCACTCCGGCGATAGCGCCGTGGTGGACGAGGACGGTCTGCGCGTGATGGTCGACCGGTTCAAGGACATCGTGAAGTCCGGCGGCGAAAACGTGTCCAGCCTGCGGGTGGAAGCGGTGCTGCACCGGCACCCGGCGGTCGAGAAGGCCGCCGTGATCGGCCTGCCGCACGAACACTGGGGTGAGGCGGTCACGGCCGTTGTCGTGCTGCGCGCCGGTGCGGACGCCGACGAAGCGTCGCTCATCGCGCACTGCCGCGCCGCGCTCGGCGGTTACGAGACGCCGAAGGCGGTCGTGTTCGAGGACTCCCTGCCCGAGACCGTCGGCGGCAAGATCCTCAAGTACAAGCTCCGCCACCGCCACGCCGGCCACTACCAGAGCTGACCCGACGTCGAGGGGGAGCTGATTCCTTGTCCGACCACGAAGCTCGCGCGGGTTCGCGCGGCTGTGTCCCTTGTGGAGAGTGGCGATGACCCTGGTCGACCTGTCCTTCCGCGACTCGATCGCGATCGTGCGGCTCGACCGGCCGGACCGGCTCAACGCCCTCTCCGACGAGCTGCTGGCCGACTTCGAGACCGCACTCGACCGCATCGACACCGAATCATCGTGCCGCGCGATCGTGGTCACCGGCAGCGGGCGCGCGTTCTGCGTCGGCGCGGACCTGCCCGAGGTGCTCAGCCGGCTCGACGGCGACCGGGAGACGATCCTCGCTTTCGTGCGGCGGGCCGGAAACGCCTTCAGCCGCTTGGAAAACTCGCCCCGGCCGGTCGTCGCCGCCGTCAACGGCCACGCGGTCGCCGGCGGGTTCGAGCTGGTCCTCGCCGCCGACGTCGTCGTCGCGGCCGAGGGCGCCCTCCTCGGCGACGGCCACGTCCGCTACGGCATGCTCCCCGGCGGTGGCGGCGCCGTCCGGATCGAACGCAAGCTCCCACCGAATGTCGCCCGCCGCCTGCTGCTCACCGGTGACCTCGAACCGGCCGAACGCTTCCGCGACTGGGGCCTGATCGAGGAAGTCGTCCCGGCGCCCCACCTGCTCGACGCGGCCCTCGCCCTCGCCCGCCGCTTCACCGCCCACAGCGCCCTCGCCCTGGCGGAGGTCAAACGCGTCGCCAACGCAGCCCGCGATCTCCCCACCGCCGACGCGCTCGCCCTCGAGTTCAAGACCTTCGCGGCCTACCTCGAATCCCCCGACCTTCGCGAGGGCCTGACCGCTTTCCGCGAACGCAAACGCCCGGCCGAGGACTGAGGGTTTCCGGCGCCCGAAACGGGCGGGCCGACCGGACTCACGCGCCTTGCTCGTCCGGCCATTCCTCGCCGGCCTCGACGACGACCGCGGGCGAAGCCGCGTCGAGGCCGAGACAAGCGTGAGCCGCTCCGACGAGCAGCGCCGCCAATTGCGGCACCGGCAGGCCCGAGTTGAAGAACAAGATGGACTGGATGCTGCCGATCGCCGCGTGGACCAGGACGCGGATCTCGCCGTCGGCCAGGTCGGTGCGCAGGGGCGCGACCGCGCCGACCCATTCCTCGATGTAGTGGCGCTGGGCGCGGCGCAGGCGGCGGAGGTCGTTCTCCGGCAGGTTACGCGCTTCGCGATGGTACACCTGGAGGATCCGGCGGTCGTGGATGGCGATGCGCACGTGGTTGCCGATGAGCTCGCTCACCGCGCGCCGGTCGTCGCCCGCTTCGTCCACGATGGACGAAGCGGCGGTGGACAGCTGGTCCATGACCTGTTCCAGCAGCTCGGCGAGGATCGCCGACTTGCTGTCGAAGTGCCGGTAGATGCCGGATCCCACGATCCCGGCGGCCTGGCCGATCTCGGCCATGCCCACGGTGTGGTAACCGTTGCGCGAGATCAGCTCCGCGGCCGCGGTCAGGATCCGGGCTTTGCGCGCGGGGTCGCGCCGAGGCCGTTGCGCCTCTTTCACCGGTACCTCCCTCCACAGCCGACGCTCCGATGGTACCTCGCAGGTGTGCGCCCCAGGCCGCCGCAGGGCGCGCATCACCCCTGCCGCACCGGGCGAAACAACCCGATCACGTGAATTGCGCCGCGTCGCGAGCGTGGTACTGTCCGCTAGCTAGTGAATCACAGTTCACTAGCTAGCGGTATCACTCGCTCACTGCCACCCTCCCTTCCATCAATGGGCTTCTGCCCGAACTGTCCTTGGTTCAGGATGACAATGAGGTCAACCATGACGGTCTTGAAGAACAACCATTCACTACGGCGATCGCGCGTGGCGACCGTGCTGGCGGCTCTCCTCATGGCCACCGCGAGCACCGTGGCGCCTGTCTCGGCCGCGGAAAACCCCGCCACAGACTGCAAGAACGTCACGGTTCCGGTGACCGCGGCGGGCCAGCCGGCCACCATCGCCGGCACGCTGTGCGTCCCGCCCGGCGCCACCACGGTGCAAATCCTCGTTCACGGCTGGTCCTACGCGCGGTACTACTGGGACCTGCCCTACGAGCCGGACACCTACTCCTACGTGCGGGCGGCCAACCGGCGCGGCTACGCGACGATGAACATCGACCGCCTCGGCGACGGCCAGTCCACCCACCCGCTGAGCGCGTTCGACACCTTCTACGCCGACGTCAGCACGGTCCACCAGGTCATCACCGCGCTGCGCGACGGCCGGCTCGGCACCCGGTTCGGCAAGGTGATCGAGGTCGGGCACAGCCTGGGCGGCATCCTCACGATGACCGAAGCGGGCCTGTACAAGGACGTCGACGCCATCATGCCGACCGGCATCGCCCACTCGCTCAACTACACCAACGTCGTCACCAAGATCATCGCCGACGACTACCCGTCCTCACTCGACCCGAAGTTCTCCGCGGCGGGCCTCGATCCCGCCTACCTCACCAGCTACCCGGACACCCGGCGCGGGTTCTACCTCGGCAACGCGACCTCGACCGACCAAGGCGTGATCGCGAAGGACGAGCAGCTCAAGGAAACCGGCAACCTGGTCGAACTGGCGACCCTGGCCGGCTACAACGTCCTGAACGTCGACCGCACGCTGAACATCCCGGTCTACACCGTCGTCGGCCGGCACGACCCGTTCATCTGCGGGCTGCTGGGCCCGAGCTGCTCGGATTCCCAGGCCCTGGCCGACTTCGAGCGTCCCTTCTACGGTCCTGGCGCGACAGTGCTGGCCGACGTCGTCCCGAACACCGCCCACGACCTGCAGCTGGAGAAGAGCGCGCCGGACAGCAACGCGCGCATGCTCGACTTCGCGGACAAGTACGTCGGCGCCGGCAACGCCGCGCGCGACAGCGCCCCCGGCGCGGCAGCCGCCGTCCCCACGCCGCCGAACCCCACCCCGAGTCTCGCGGCGAGGGCGGTCAACGCCACGGTCGTGCAAGCGGCCGTCCCGGCCATCGCCCTGCTTCAGCAGAGCAGCAACGTCGTCCCCGGCCTCGGTGACAACCAGGACCCGATCCCCGGCATGTCCCAGGCCCTCTCCACGCTCGGCAACCTCACCGACACCCTCGTCGGCACCTTCCCGGAAGAGCTGATCGGCGGCATCTGACCGGTCCGCGAAAATGAAATCGGCGGTTCTCACTCGCGAGTGAGAACCGCCGATCGTGTCTGAAGAATGTGCCCTTGGCAGGATTCGAACCTGCGACACCTGCCTCCGGAGGGCAGTAAACGCGGTCTCTCACGGCCTCTACCTGCGACTATAGCCTCACGGTTTCGCGTGGGAACCCCTCCAGTCCCACCGGTCGACGGAGCTTCGCACCACGTCCGGTGCCACGAAAATTCGCCTTCGGGCTCGGGCGTGTCGCAGTCGTGGCCGAGGGTCGGCGGCCCTTTTTTCGTGTGGCGACGCTTTTTGACCCCTTCTGGGAAAAGTCCCTAGTGGATCCGGTGCGAAGCGCACTTCGAGAGCCGTCGGCAACGGAAGGTCGAGGCCTGGAACCAGCGGCACGAAGCCGAGCGTCGAGCGACCGGAAAGACACCTCATCCGAGTGATCTGATCAACCATCCGTAACCCGGTGGCCCGGGATTTCCGGCAACCGGACACGGGTTAGCCGTCGCGCGATCACCGCGTACATGCGGCCCGAACCCGAGCCGGACCCGCATAGGGCCGCCGGAGACAGGGCTGGCGGCACCGTCCAGTCACCACGGTGGCGTGCACGAGACCACTGCGCCAGCGCGGGGGCCTGAACCAGGCTGACGGGGCCTTTACTGGAAGTCGCGGCTGCTGGTATCGAGGCTCTTGAGGTCGAGTGGGGTGACCTGGTCGGCGACGAGGGACACGGTGCCTTGTCCGACTTGGGCGATGCTGCGCACGAGTAGTGCGGAGTTGTTGAGCCAGGTGTTGCGGCATTTTCGCCATAGCCCGACTGACACGACGACGTTGCACATGCCGGTTTCGTCTTCGAGACCTCCGATAGTTCGTTGGGTCAAGTCGCCAGCTCGGGGTGTGGGTGGGGAATGTGTGATGCTGGTTGTAGAGCTGGCGCTGGTGCAGGCAGTGATGCAGCTGGCCGAGCATGCGGTTGAACAGGTGTCGCAGTGCGGCGCCGTGGCGGTCGCCGTGTTGTTTGCGGCGTTGGTAGTGGGCGCGTGCTGGTGGGGCGTTGGTGATGGCCATGAACGCCCAGAGAAAGCCAACGGTGTTCAGGCGGTTGTTCTTTACTAGGCGTCGGGTCACGGTGTGGGTTCGCCCGGATGCTCTGGTGACTGGTGCGGATCCGGCGTATGCCTTGAGCCCTCGGGCGGCGGCGAAGCGAGTGCGGTCGTCGGCGATCTCTGCGAGCAGTCGCACCCCGGTGACATCGTCGAGGCCAGGGAAGCTGGTGCTGATGGTGTAGTCGGGGTGTTTATGGATTCCCGCCACGGCCGCTGCGGTGAGGGCGTCGACGTTCTCGCACTTGGTATTGAGGCGGGCGAGGAGCGCCCGGGCCTGCGTGCCGAGGGCTTGTTCGATCAGGCGGGGCTGGCGTAGTTGGGGCGTGCGCAGCAGTTGCTGGATCTCGGCGGCGCGGGCCTCGACGCAACGTCGGCGCCCGACCCGGCGTAGCGCTGCGACGATGCGCCGCTTGGTCAGCGTTGTGGCTTGGCCCGGAGTTGGTGCAAGCGTGAGGACTTCGCGCGCCTCAGGATTGGTCAGGTTAGTGGCGCTCACTTTGGCGAAGGCCGCGAGAAAGCTCGGGTAGTACTCACGCAGCAGCGACCGCAACTCCTGCAAGGCTTTGGTGCGGCGCCAGGTGGCGTCTTGGGCTGCGCGAGCGAGGACCGCGATGGCACGAACGAGCTCGGTGTCGGATGGCAGTGGCCGATGCATGTGCGCGTCGGTGCGCAGGATGTTCGCCAGTGCCATGGCGTCGATGTGATCAGACTTCTTGCGAGCCACTGAGTGGCGTTCGCGGTAGCGGGCGACGGCCATCGGATTGTTTGCGTAGACAGGGCACCGGCTTTCGCGCAGGGCGGAGACAAGTAGGCCCCGCGGTGTCTCGATCGCCACAGGGATCGGGGATTCGGGGGTGTTGCCGGCGTCGGCTAGTAGCCCCACCAACTCGCCGAAGCCCTTCCGGTGAGTCGCTGATGCGGCGCTTGGCGACGAGCGTGCCGTCGACGTCGACCAGCGCGATATCGTGATGTCCCACAGCCCAATCGATTCCGCATGTTATGGGCACGGACACCTCCTTTCGTTGGAGGAACGGTGATAGTGGTTAGAGACCTGCCGAGAACGCGCGGCACCCTAATGACAAGGTGGGGTGTACCAAGGATCTTGGACAGGACCTCCTGTCTGAGAGGATGGGTGTATGCCCGAGCAGCGTCGGAGATTCAGCGCTCAGTTCAAGGCCGAGGCTGTGCAGATGGTGATCGAGACCGGTAAACCTGTCGCCGAGGTCGCCCGGGATCTCGACATCAACGCCGGCGCACTGGCGAACTGGGTCAATGCGTGGCGGCGCGAGAACCCTGGACCTGCGCGACCGGTGAGCCCGTCCGAGCATGCCCGGGTCGCGGAGATGGAAGACGAGATCCGCCGGCTGCGGATGGAAAACGAGTTCCTGAAAAAAGCCGCGGCCTTCTTCGCGCGGACCTCGCAGTAGCCGAGCGCTGCGCGGTCATCGATGCGGAGAAGGCCCACTATCCGATCACCTGGATGTGCCGGTTACTACGGGTGCC